>PLYW01000174.1:677-3908 GCA_003151875.1 Acidobacteriaceae bacterium | reverse complement strand
TCAAGTTGACGAAAAACGCCCAAACCGCGCTCCCGTTCCGCGATTCCGACTCGTCATTGTGGCGAGTTGTAAACCTCTGAGTTACGAGTTGAGACGACGTACTCTCCGTCCCAAAATTCGCTAATTCCCTTCCCTACGGGTCCAGGGCCCTGTGGCCTATGGTTGTTGCCAGCCTCCACCTAAAGCCTGGTAGAGCTGGGCATAGTTCTGCAACTCGGTGTACCACGCCTGGGCCAGGCTCAGCGCCGAAAGAAAATACTGCTGTTCGTAGTACTGCACTTCGAGAAAACTGGTGACGCCTCCCTGAAAACGCACATTGGCAAGGCTTGCCATGTCCTTGTATGTTTTTGTCTGCTCCTCAAGCTTCATCCGGTACAGTCGAGACTGGGTGTAGCCGACGAGACTATTGGAAACATCGCCGAACGCCTGCTGCACGGTTTGCTTGTAGAGTAGTTCTGCTTCGTCCCGTTGCGCCCACGCCAAACGGTACCCGCTCCTGATCCTGCCTCCCTGGAAGATCGGTTGGACCACCTGTCCACCCACAGACCAAAATGTCGCCGAGCCTTGCAAGAAACGTGTTATGGCGACGCTCTGCGCGCCAAATGCACCGGTCAACGAGATCTGCGGAAAGAACGCTGCCTTGGCCACACCCACGTTGGCGTTGGCGGCAACCAGGTTCTCTTCCGCCCGGCGCACATCCGGACGGCGCCGCAGAAGCGCCGATGGCAGTCCGGCCGGCACCTCTGGCAGGTGCGGCTGTTCGGTCAGGCTGAGACCACGTGAGACCGGCCCGGGGTTTCGTCCGAGCAGAATGCTGATATTGTTTTCTGCCTGCGCGATCGACTGCTTCAGCGTGATGACCTCAGCTTCGGCTTGTTCCACGAGCACTTGGGCCTGATAGACGTCGGTAATCGCACTTTCACCACCCTTGAACTTGACGTTGTTCAGGTCCAGGATTTCCGTATCTGCCTTCACGGTTTGCTTCGAGTAATCAAGCTGGAAGTCGAATTGACGCAACAGAAAATAGTTACTTGCCACCGAGGAAATCAGGCTGGTTTGAACTATGCTCTGCCCAAACTGTGTCGCCAACAGCGTGGCCCGCGCCGCCTCCGTCGCCCGGCGGTACTGTCCCCAGAAATCGACGATATAGTCCAATTGCAGCCCAAAAGTGTCGAACGTCGGGGCCCCCGGGTAGAGCGCACTGCGCTGGTTCACGACCGATGCCGAACCATTCACAGTCGGAAATTGATTGGCGCGCGTAATTCCCAGAGAAGCGTTGGCCTGAAGGATGCGGGTGGCGGCAATGCGCATGTCGTAGTTATTAGCAAGCGCTTCCTTAATCAGGCCCTGCAACACCTCATCCTGGAACACGGCTGGCCATTGCATTTCAGCGAATGGTTCAGCGCTGGGCGGCGGTTGCGTGGAAGCATCCGGCGCGACCCCGCGATAGTCGCCTGGCACAGTCAGCAGCGGACGCTGATAATTGGGGCCGACCTTGCACGCGCACAGCGTGAGCAACAACACAAAAACGGTGTATGTTCTCAAGCTAGTCATCCCCAGATTCCTCCGGTACAGGTCCAGGTCCTTCCTTGTGCGGCTCTTTTTTCCCTCCCGATATCCAGATGCCAAAGCGCTCCACGACATCGAAACTGACGGGAACAAAGAAAACGGCCAGCAGCGTAGAGGCCAGCATGCCGCCGATGACGATCGTGCCCAATACCTGGCGCGAGATTGCGCCTGCACCGGAAGCCACCCACAGCGGCACGCAACCAAGAATGAAGGCGAAGGCCGTCATCAGAATGGGTCGCAGCCGCAACCTTGCAGCCACCAACGAGGCGTCGAGCAAAGACGTTCCCTTTTCGTATTCGGCCTTGGCAAACTCGACGATCAGGATGGCATTCTTTGCCGACAGCCCAATGAGCATCACCAGGCCAATCTGCGCGTATACGTCGTTGTCCAGCGCAAGTCCGGCGCGCCGGCGAAGGTAGAGCGTGATAAAGGCCCCGAAGACCGCGATGGGCACGCCCAGCAGGACGCTGAAGGGCAGCGTCCAACTTTCGTATTGCGCTGCCATGATGAGGAAGACCACGAAGAACGCCAGCCCGAAGATGGTGGCGGGGCTGACTCCCTG
Source organism: Acidobacteriaceae bacterium (assembly GCA_003151875.1). Classification (GTDB taxonomy): domain Bacteria; phylum Acidobacteriota; class Terriglobia; order Terriglobales; family Acidobacteriaceae; genus Bog-257. Next base: position 1,777 of record PLYW01000174.1, on the reverse strand, counting down.
TGCCGCCTTTTGCTCCTGGTACGACATGCCCATGTAGTCGAATCCCATCTGGGGAGGCATGGTCTTGTGATAAACCTCCTCCAGCGCCTGCGTCACCTGGCCGGAGCTGTAGCCGGGAGCGGCGGATGCATTGATCTGCACGCAGTTGAACAGGTTGTAGCGCATGATGAACTCGGCGCCACTACGCGGATAGATGCTGGTCAACGTGCTCAACGGGACCATGTCGCCCGCGGCATTCCTGACATAAAACTTGCCGAGGTTCTGCGCGTCAGTCCGGAACGGGCCGTCGGCCTGAACGTACACCTGCCACTGCAAACCGAATCGATTGAAGTAATTCACCAGCGATCCGCCCATAAACGTCTGTAAGGTCTCGTACAAGCTGCTCAGTTGAATCTGCTGGGTCATCACCTTGGCGTTGTCCACTTTCACTCCGACTTGTGGAACCCCGAAGAGAGCGGTGGTCATTACCCCGCTGAGTTCTGGGCGTTTGCGGGCCTCGGCGATAAATATCTGCGCGTTCTTGGCCAGGAAATCGACCCCGGCGTCGGAGCGGTCCTCGAGAATGAAAGTAGCCCCTCCAGAAGTTCCCACTCCTGGAATCGCAGGCGGTGGAAACGAGAAGGCAAGGCCCGACGTGACTTGGGAGAGCGCCCGTTGCAGGTGGGCCTTGATTCCCAGGTAACTGGTCTCGGCAGTCTTGCGCGCGTCCCAGGGTTTGAACGAGACGAAGAAAAACGAACTGTAGGTGGCGTTGACGCCGCTTAGCATACTGTAGCCCATGACCGAGCTCACGTACTGGACGCCGGGAGTATCCATGATGATCTTTTCCACTTGCCTGGAGGCCTCAGAGGAACGCTGCAGAGATGCCGCGTCGGGCAGTTGCAAGCCGGCAAAGACGTATCCCTGGTCTTCGTCAGGGAGAAAGCTTCCGGGTATCTTCTTGCCGAAGAAACCGGCGGCCAAGGTCAGCAAACCGAGCAGCACAAAAGCAAACCCCGCCTTGTGGATCAAATGCTTGCAAGCGCCCACGTATCCGTCGGTGGCCCGGCCGAAAACGCGGTTGAACCAACCAAAGAACAGGTCCAGCGGTCCTCGCGATT
>PLYW01000174.1:0-629 GCA_003151875.1 Acidobacteriaceae bacterium | reverse complement strand
GGTGTCATACCCTGCTCGATATGGTGTTCCACCGCCTCCACCACGACAATCGCATCGTCCACTACCAATCCGATGGCCAGTACAAGGCCAAACAGCGAGAGCGTATTGATGGAGAATCCGAGTAGGGGAAAAATCATGAAGGTCCCGATCAGCGAGACCGGGACCGCGAGCAAGGGGATCAGCGTGGCCCGCCAGCCCTGGAGGAAGATAAAGACTACGAGGATGACCAGCGCCAGCGCTTCGAACAGGGTCTTGTAAATCTCGTGGATGCCGCTGCTGACCGCCAGCGTGGTGTCGAGGGCAACGATGTAATCCAGCCCCTGGGGAAACCTGCTCTTCGCGTCCTCCATCATCTTGAGGACGGCTGCNNGGTTGGGCCCGGACGATGATTTGCTCGAACTCCGCGGCCGTCGGCAGCCGCCCGGGAGCCCGCACGTTGTAAGTGAACTGTTGTCCCGGCGGAACCGGCTCGCCACCTACCTGGCCGGCGGGATTGACCTTGTTCTGGGCCTGCACGGCAGCGGTGATGTCCGGCACGGTGACGCCCAGGCTGGCCAGCCGGTCAGGATTTACCCAAATGCGCATGGCATAGGGGCCGGCGCCGAATATCTGCACTTGCCCGACACCCG
>PLYW01000346.1 GCA_003151875.1 Acidobacteriaceae bacterium | reverse complement strand
AGAGGTGCCGAGGGCATAGGTGGCGGTGGGATCGGCGGCAGCGAGGGCAGGATTCAGGCGGCACGATTTTTCCAGGGCCTCAACCGCGGCCGGATAATTCAATAGGCCCGACTGGGCCAGACCGACGCCGGTCCACGCCATGGCATCGTCTCCGCAATTCGCGGTGGAAGCGGCCGCCCGCAGCAACTCCACCCGGCCGTTAGCCAGATCACCCTTCGCATTAAAGATGAAACCACGAAGCGCCAGCACCATGGGATGATTCGCGATTTCCGCCGGCGGAGGCGCCAGAGCTTCGTCGAAGCGGCGCGCGTAGAAATAGGCGTTGGCTTTCTGCACCCAGAACGAGACCTCGGTGCGCAACTCGGGACGGGCCTTTTCCGCCTCCTCGAGCGGGGCCGCGGCCTCGTCGTAGCGCCGCAGCAGGATGAGCAAGTTCGCCTTGCTGATCAGCAGCGTGGCTTCAAAGGCAGCCGGCAAACTCGCTGGATGGTTCTTCTGAAAATCAGCGAGCGCAGCTTCCAAGGCTTGCAAGGCCTGTTCGTTTTGCTGTAGCCGGTTCAACAAGCTGGCTTTTTGGAAGGCAGCAAGGATCCGAATGGTGGCCGCGGCCGGGTCCGCTGGAGCTTCCGCCAGCGAGTGGTCAAACGCTTGCAATGCCTCATCAGACTTACCCAGTGCGTCGAGCGCGCGTCCGGTCTGCAGCCAGCAGTTGCTGGTCGCCAATCCGGGCTGGACCAGTGTCGCGGCGGTACGCAACGCCTCCAACGCCAGGTCAGGCTTGCCTACCCCCAGAAGCGCGATTCCCTTTTGCAGGAAGAAGATTCCCCGCCCGACGGTGTCCTGGGGAAACGGCTGGGAGGTTTGCTCAGCGAGGGTGATGGCGTCGAGTGCCTTCTGGGGCTCCGATACAGCGTTCAGCGATATCGCCTGGCACAAATAGAACGCCGAGTCCTTGAGTTGCGCCGGAAAATCGGGCTGCGCTTTTGCGAAGGCATTCACCGCATCCTGGTGTTGGCCCAGGTTTTGTAGCGCACATCCGCGCAGGAAATACGCTTCCGCCAGCTCAGCAGGACCGGGGTGCAAGTCCTCGAAGCGAGCCAGCACAGCCAGCATCTGCTGGGGGTCAGTTCCGACCAGATTGGACGCACGGTCGATCAGAGACTTAGGGTCGCCGTCTTGCGTCGCAGCGGTTGCCGGTTCCATGGCGCGCCTCCCGGTTCGCCATTGTAGCGCGCTTCGGCAGAAATAGAAGAACTAGCAGCAGGTCCGGGATCAAGCCCTGTGCGTATTTATGGTTTGGGCGACGAATTGGTGAACGGGAGTTCCGATCTGGGGCGAGAGTAAAGAGCCTTCCGGCACGCGGCGCGCGTTAAGTTGAAGTCCGGGCAGCTTTTTTGGCGGCCTGCATCACGGTCTTGGTCATGCGGTTTTCACCGGCCCAGTACAGGCTGATCTCGTGGCCATCGGGGTCATTGAGGTAGGCGTGGCGCCAGCCCCAGGGCATCATGCGCGGCAACTGGGTGATGTAAAAACCCTTTTGCTGAAGCTTGCGGCAAAAGCCGTCGAGATCGCCGACTTCAAAGTACAAGCGCACCCCTTCGCTCGACAGAGGAACGCCCGGTCCCGCCTGGTGTATGGCGATGGTGCCATCGCCGCCCGGTGCGCGCAGGCGCGCATACACCGGCGTGCCCTCGTAGCGGAAGTCTTCGATGAGCTTGAATCCCATCAGATCGCGGTAAAACCCCAAGCTGCGCTCCACGTCTTTGGCATAGATCATGGCGTGATTGAAGGTGAGCTTTTGGCNNCTCTTCGAAGCGCTTGTCGGTGCGCAAGGTGGCGAACTCGGAGTCGGTGTATACCTTCTTGATGTTCTTATAGCCTTCTTCCATGGCTTTGCGCAGATACTCCAGCGAGTGATCGAGGTCGCCCGCTTGGGCGTACATTTTGGCGACCATGAACGAGAACGCGGCGCGGTCTTCGGGCGAACCGGATTGGGCCATTACCCCGGTCCGCGAAACGCGATCGAAAATGTTCGGGTCAAGTATGTATGCCGCCCGATACTGCTGTGCAGCTAACGCGTACTCGTGTTTCCCAAAGTACGAAGTTGCCATGTTGTAGCGGAACAAAGCATCGTTGGGTTGCAACGCCAAGGCTTTCTTGTAGTACCTGATGGCCTTGTCGTAGTTCTTATTCAACTGCTCCATGAAGCCCCGGTTGTTGTAGCCTTCAGGGGCGTTCTTGTCCGCCTTAATGGCCCGATTAAAGCACTTGGTTGCCTCGGGAAATTTCTTCAGGAGCAAGTACGACATGCCTTCCTTGTTCCACAAAAGCGCGGTGGGATGTTTTGCAACTGCTGCTGCGTAGAAGTCGAGGGCATCGAGATAGCGCTTTTGCGCTCGCAGCACGTCGCCACGCTCTTCCAAATCCTTGGCGGAAGCAGCGGGATCGGGGACAGGCGACGGTGCGTTGGCCTGCTGTCCCTGGCTGGCCAACAGGCCCAGCGGAAAGGCAAGCAGCAAGATCACGAACAACTTTAGCGGCAGCAGCGTCCGTGGCGATCGGAGAGAGGCCATGGCCGGACCTCCAGAGTCCAGTATTGTCCCATATTAGACCTAATTGGGGCCGGGATTGTTCCCTTTCTCTGAATTATCCGCTCCACCATTTTGCTGCTGGGCATCGTTGTCGCCCCGGCCGAAGAGGTGGCCAAAAAAGCCCCGCTTCTTTTTCGGTGGAGGCGGCTGCCCCGGAGCAGGCTGGCCGGAAGCGCCTTGGACTGGAGATCCCCCCGGTGCCGGCTGGACCACGCCGTTGGTGGTCGGTGGTGGCGGCGCAGCCGGGGGCGATCCCAGGCCGAAGATCTTGGTGAAAAACCCGCGGTGATCGCCAGCGGCCTGGTCACAGGTTTCCTTCGGTTCGGTGCCCGCAATGAACGCGACCGTGTAGGTTTGCGGACAGGAGGCGGTGGCCAGCCGGTTGGTCACTTTGTCCAGCGTCACCTCGACCACGCCGGAAGGCGCGGTGAAGTTCTTCATGTCGGCGTACTGCGGCAGCTTGGCCGCCCGCTTCATGAACTCGGCCCAGATGGGTGCGGCCGTGGCGCCGCCGGCAAGCTTGAGATCGGTGTAGTCGTCGTTTCCTACCCACACGATGCACAGCAGGTTGGTGGTATATCCCGCAAACCAGGCGTCATGCGAGGTCCCGGTTTTGCCCGCCGCCGGCGCTTGAAACCCTCGGGCGCGCACCGGATAGCCGGTGCCGTTGTTAATCACGGCCTCCATCATGGTGGTCATAACGTAGGAGACGCGCGGGTCGAGCACTACTTTGCTATCGGCCTTATAGTCGTCGAGAATGTTTCCCTGCGCATCCCGCACCGACTTCACCATGAGCGGAGTGAGATGGGTGCCCTGGTTGCCAAAGACGGTGTAGGCGCCGGCCATTTCCAACGGAGTTGCATCGTAGGCGCCGAGCGCGATCGCCGGAGTCGCCCGCACACTCTGGATGCCGGCCGCCTTGGCCAGTGCGGCCACCTTATCGAAGCCTACTTCCTGGCCGATCCTGACCGTCGCGTTGTTCAACGATAGCGCCAGCGCATAGCGAGCGGTCACTTCTCCGTTGAAGCTGTCGTGATAGTTGTGGGGCTCGTAAACCTGGTCTCCGTTGACGATGCTGACTTGAGAATCGTCAACTAACGTGGCCGGCGTGAAAACCCCAGGGTCGCCACTGCCCTGGCCGCCGTCACCATTCGAATCGTCCCCACTGCTGGCGGTCAGCGTTTGTCCGCTCACGGCGGTGTTGATCGCCGCGGCGTACACGAAGGGCTTAAAGATGGATCCCGTGGGACGCTTAGCGATGGCGTGGTCTAGCTGGCTCATGCCATAGTTCCTGCCCCCGACCAGCGCCAGTACTTCGCCGGTGTGCGGGTCGATGGCCACCAGCGCCACTTGCGGCATCGGTCCGGTCTCGACCTTGGTTTCGGTCTTCGCATCCTTGCCCGAGCCTACTTTGACTTTGTGGGTACGCCGTTTCTCCACCTGCTCGTCCACCAACTTCATGCCCGTGTCCACCGCCTCGGCGGCGGCGCGCTGCAGATCAGGGTCGAGCGTGGTGTACACGCGATAGGCATGATCGTTCAGCTCGGCTTCGCTGAACTGGTTTGAGAGTTGGTCCTTCACCAGGTCCACAAAGTACGGGGCATCGCTGGCTTCCACGTTGGGGGGCGCCACTTTGAGCGGGTCCGCCTTGGCGCGGTCAGCCTGCTCGCGCGTGACGGCGCCGGTTTCAACCATGGAGTCGAGCACCAGGTTGCGGCGTTCCAAGGCGCGCTTGGGACTCTTGTACGGCGATAGATAGTTCGGGCGCTGGATCATCCCGGCCAGCAGCGCGGCCTCCGGCAGGGTGAGGTTTTTGATGTCCTTGTTGAAATAAGCGTGCGAAGCCTGGGCAAAGCCGTTGATGGTGAAGGAGCCGCGCTGTCCCATGTACACCTCATTGGCGTACATCTCAAAGATGCGCTGCTTGGAAAACTTGTGCTCCAATTCGATGGCGATCAACATTTCCAGCAGCTTGCGNNACGTCGATGAGCGCCGCCTCCATCAGGCGAAAATAATTGACCCCGCTGTGTTGGAAGAAGCGGCGGTCCTCGATGGCGAGCACCGCGTCCACCAGCACTTTAGGAATCTCGTCGAACTTGATGAGCTCGCGCTTGGAGCGGTCTTCGCCTTCAAACAAAGCCGTCACCAGTTGCGGTTCCAGCTCGTACGCCTCCAGGCTGCGGCGGCCCTTTCCGGTCTCGTCAATGGCGGCGACTTTGCCATTTTCAAAACGGATCACGGCGCCTTCTTCGGCGTGGAAGGATTCGGGCCCGGGAATTACCTTAATGCTATGCGGGGTGGAGACATAATGGCCAATCGGCGAATCACTGCTTCCGTCGTATCCCGCGCGGCGCAGCTCGGCGGCAACCTCTGTCGCCTCAAGCTTCTCCCCTACGGTGACGGTTTGCGGGCGAGCGTAGATCCTGGCCGCGTTGCTGAAGATCGGTCCCGCCATTCGGCGATCCACAATCGCCCCGTACTTTGTGTAAAAGAAGGTGAACAGCCCCAGAAAGAGGAAGCTGGCGACGAGAAAGCCCGCGAAGAACAGCTTAACCAGCGGATCGGCGATCGTGAAGTGTTGCACGCGGGCCGGCCGGCCCCGCCCGCCGCGGGAATTCCTCCCGG
>PLYW01000110.1 GCA_003151875.1 Acidobacteriaceae bacterium | reverse complement strand
CCTCGCACCGGCGTCGCCCGCAAGCCTGTGGTCGCCCGTCGTGGCGAGTTTGGCGTAACCTTCATCGGACATTCCAGTTTCTTCCTCCAGATCGGGGGAAAGAACATCCTGGTCGATCCCAACTTCGCGCGCTGGATTTTCATTCTCAAGCGGCTGCGCCGTCCGGGATTGAAGCTGCGGGAGTTGCCCGCCATCGACGCGGTGCTGGTTTCGCACGCGCACTTCGACCACCTGCACCGGCCGTCGTTGCGCGCGATTGCGTGGCTCACGCGGCGAAAGACCGGCAAACGTCCGGCGATCATCGTGCCCCGGCATGTGCGCGACCTGGTCAGCGACCTAGGCTACGGACGCGTCATTGAATTGGACTGGTGGCAGAGCTTTCAGCTCGGCAATGTGGAAGTTACGCACGTCCCGTCGCGCCACTGGGGCGCGCGCATTGTGCGCGACGTGCATCGCGGTTATGGCGGATACGTCGTGCGTTCAGGCGCGCAATCGATCTATCACGCGGGTGACACGGCGTACTTCGATGGCTTCCGCGAGATCGGCGAGCGCCTTAAGCCTGAGGTGGCGCTGCTTCCCATCGGCGCTTATCATCCCGATTCGTTTCGCAGAGTGCACACCAGTCCGGAAGATGCCGTACAGGGATTTCTGGACTTGGGCGCGCGCTGCATGGTTCCGATGCACTACGGGACGTTTCGTCTCTCGTACGAGCCGGTGGACGAACCGGTGGAGCGCCTGAAGGCCGATGCCAAGCGGCGCGGCATCGAAAAAAAGATTTGCGTGCTGGAAGAGGGCGTAACGAAGTTCTTTGAGTAGGACCTCCCCGAACTGCCTTGCCGCGTGCAGGTCGAGACATGTTTGTCCATCGAGTACGCGCCTTGCCATTTGCCTTTCCATGATTGCCGGATAGAATTGTGTTGCATGGCTGGATGCGTCACCGATCCTGGCTGCCGAACGTGGAACCAACCTCCCCAACAACATCGCCGCAAACGATAGGGAACAAGCCAACTCCAGCACTTACCATAACGCTGGGTCTGCTCTTCTTTGCCGCGTTAGTATCGCGCAGTCTCAGTGTGGTGCTGAGGCCGCAATTCTGGGCTGAAGATGGCTTTTTTTATGAGCAGGCGCACGCCTTCGGATTTCTGCACACGCTGGTCATGCCGCACGGCGGCTACCTGCACACGCTGCCCCGATTGGCGGCAGGGTTAGCGCTTCTGCTGCCGCTTTCTGTGGTGCCTCTGCTATTCAACATGGTGGGCTTACTCGCCCAGCTTCTGCCGCCAATTTATCTCTGCAGTGCGAGGATGCAGAGCATCGCGCCGCTACCCGTGCGGGTCTTGCTTGGATTCCTTTACGTGGGGGTGCCCAATGTGGCCAAGATCCACGGCAATATGCCGAACGCGCTATGGCACTTGGCCGTGCTCTGCTTGCTGATCCTGCTTGCTCCCTCGCCCCAGTCGCCAGCGGCCGCGATCTTCGACGTGACGGCGCTATCGCTCGGAGTCGTCACCGGGCCCTTTGCCATTTGCTTGCTCCCAGTCGCTATCATTGTGGCTCGGCGCCGCCGTGACCTATGGACGAAAGTCCGCGCCGCCATCGTTTGCTTTGGCGCCATCCTGATGCCGTTCACCATCATCCTCAGCCCAAGGCAGCAAATACCGGGAGGCTTGGGCGCCAGCTTTCCAGGCTTCTGCCGGATCGTGGCCTTCCAGGTCTTTGTTCCGGTGTTTCGCGGAGTCAACAACAGCGCCCAATTGGCGAAGCATCCAGTTCTACTGTCGTTCGTGAGCTACGCAGTAACTGCTGTAGGACTTGGTGTTCTGAGCTACGTGTTCCTGCGTGGGAGCATGGAAGTACGGTGCTTCCTTCTGTTCGCCGCCATCGTGCTGGCCGCCTCGCTGGCAAAGCCGTTGGCCAGCGCCAACGAGCCCCAGTGGGTGGCCCTGCAGCGGCAGGGGTCCACCCACCGGTATTGGTTGATGCCGGAATTGGCGGTCGCCGTCGCGGTGGTGTGGCTGGCGGCGAAGGCGCCCAACCGCATCGCACGCGCCGTAAGCGTGGCACTGGTGTGCGTGATGTTGATCGTGGATGTCGCGTATTGGCGCTTGCCCGACCTAGTCGACTTGCATTTCGGTACCTATATTGCTGCTTTCAAGGCGCTACCCATTGGGGGGCACATTCAAATTCCAATTAATCCGCCGGGGTGGTCTTTTGAACTCACCAAAAAACCGGGCGACTAGACGGCGTTTTCCAACGCCGATTTGCGCGATAGACGGCGCCGGAATAAAGTTTTTGCAGTAGCTGTCGGGCGACAGACCGCAAGCTCGGGGGTTTTGGCATCCAAGAATCTTAGGTTTTTTGCCTTGAGGAGATCCGTGAGAAAAACTGCTCTTGCACTCTTGATAATGGTGTTGCTGACCGCTTTTGCGGTGGCCGCTGATACTTTCCAAACCGGCAACGTCGTGAAGTGGGAGAACTCCACCTATCAGCAGAAGAAGAATAAAGTTGGGCAGTGGGTCGTTTACTACATCCAGATCGATGCAACCACCTATGAGGTCGCCCGCAAGAAGGAAACTAAGCCGAAGATGCAGCCCGGCGACACGGTCCAGCTTGAGGTGAAAGGAAACAAAGCGACGGTGATTAACGCGGAGGGCCACAAGGAGCAATATCAGCTCGTCGGCCAGGCGCAGGCGCCGGGACAGTAGGAAGCATTCAGCCCTCAGCATTCAGCCGTCAGCGAAAAACGCCAGGGCATCGGTTTGCGCGCCACTTACTTCCTCAGCTGATAGCTGATAGCTGACGGCTGACAGCTATCCCAGCGCCTGCTCTAAATCGGCAATCAAATCCTCCACATCCTCAATTCCCACCGAAATCCGCACCATTCCATCGGTGAGCCCGATCGCCTTTCTGCCCTTTTCCCCGATCGCTGCGTGCGTCATGCTTGCGGGATGCGAGATGAGCGTTTCGACTCCGCCCAGTGACTCGCCCATGGTGCAGACGCGCACCCGTTTCAGCAGCCGCTTGGCATTGCCAAGCGAGCCAGTCTCAAACGTGATCATGGAGCCGAAGCCTGACATCTGGCGGCACGCCAGCTCGTACTGCGGATGGCTTTTCAGCCCGGGATAGAAAACCTGCTTCACCTTGCGATGGCGGCTGAGATAATCGGCCATCACCCGACCGCTCTCGTCGTGCTGTTTCATGCGGACGGCCAGCGTCTTCACCCCGCGCAGCACTAGCCAGCACTCAAACGGCGACATGATGGCGCCCGCGGCTTTTTGAATGAACGCCAGCTTCTCCGCTTGTTCCTTTGTGGTGCACACCAGAACGCCGCCCAGACCGTCGCTGTGGCCGTTGAGGAACTTGGTGGTCGAGTGCAGCACCATGTCGGCACCCAGCTTGATCGGCTGCTGAAAGTACGGCGACATGAAGGTGTTGTCCACCACCACCTCGCAGCCGCGCTTGTGCGCGATTGCGCTGACCGCTGCTATGTCGGTCAGGCCCATCAGCGGATTGGTGGGCGTCTCGATGTACACGTAGCGCGTGTTCTTGCGAATGGCGCGCTCCACATTGCGCGGGTCAGCCGTATCCACGTAGGTAAATTGCAGGCCGAAGTTCACCATGAGCTGGTTGAACAGCCGAGGCACGCCGCCGTAGAGATTGTTGGAGGCGACGACGTGGTCGCCCGACGTCATCAGCTGGCACAGCGCGCCGACCGCGGCCATTCCGCTGGCAAACACTGGCGCAGCGATGCCGCCCTCCAGCGACGCCAGATTCTGCTCCAATCGCGTGCGGGTGGGATTGCCGGCCCGCGAGTAATCGTAGCCCTTGGTCTTGCCTAGCTCTTCCTGAGCGTAAGTGGAGGTGGCAAATATGGCGGGAGCAACGGCACCGGTGGACGGGTCGGGATCGTTGCCAACATGGATGGCGCGAGTGGAAAAACCAGCGTTTTGCTTAGGCATAAAAATCTATTTCACCACGGAGGCACGGAGAGCACGGAGAAGCAAGAAAACAAAAAACTCCGTGATCTCCGTGCCTCCGTGGTGAAGAAATAATCCTACTAGCTCGCTCTGAGCTAATGTTTCTCGTTGAAGTGGAAAATATCTTTCGAGAGATAGCGCTCGGCAGAATCAGGAATGATGGTTGCCACCCGCTTGCCTGGGCCCAGCCGTCGCGCAATTTCGATCGCCCCAAACACGGCTGCGCCGGCACTCGACCCGCCAAGGACCCCCTCCATCGCGGCCAGCTTCTTCACCATATCGAAGGCATCGTGATCGCTGACGGCGATGATCTCGTCCGCGAGGGACAGGTCGCAGGTCTTGGGAATGAAGCTGGCGCCAATGCCCTCCACCTCGTGCTCGCCCTTCGGCCCTCCACCCAACACCGAACCTTGGGTCTCGATCACAATCGCCAAGGCCCGCGGATTGCGTTCCTTGAGGTATCGCGCCACGCCCGTAAACGTGCCGCCGGTGCCGGAGCCGATCACCACCGCATCAATCTGCCCGCCCAACTGCTCGTACAATTCGCGGGCCGTGGTCTCGTAATGGAAGTCAGGATTGGCCGGGTTCTCAAATTGTCCCGCGACAAACGAGTTGGGCGTCTTGGCAGCGCGCTCTTTCACGTAGCGGATGGCGCCCTCCATACCGTCTGCGCGTGGAGTGCGAATCACCTCCGCGCCCAGCGCTTCCATGAGCGTGACCTTCTCTTGCGAGAAGCCTTCCGGCACGGCGAGCACGGTCTTATAACCGCGACCCGAACCGATCAGCGCCAGCCCAACGCCGGTGTTGCCGGCCGTCGCCTCAAAGATGGTTGCCCCAGGCTTTAGTAGTCCCGCCTGCTCTGCCTTGAGGACCATGCCCAGCGCGGCGCGGTCTTTGATGCTGCCGCCAGGGTTCAGGTACTCGAGCTTGGCATAGACATCGGCAACGTTGGGTGGGACGATTTTCCGCAGATGAAGGATGGGAGTTTCGCCGACCAGTTCGGTAATGTCTTCGGCGACACGCAGGGAAGTCATTTCAGCAGTCTTCATGAGCACCTAAGCGCGAACCACCAAGCCTACGTGAATTCGAATCGGTCGGTCAATGCGTCACGAAAAGGCGCAAGAAAGCTTCGACTTCACTGTCATTGCATTCCCGGTTCAGCTCGGCTTGGGCGCATTCACCACATACAACCGGTTGGGATTGCCCGGCTCGATGTGATTTTTTTCGAAGCAAGCCTTGATCCGCCGCCGCAGCTCGCGGCTGACAGGATACTGCGATCCCGGCCGCGTCTTCACCAGCAGCAGGTACTCCACTTCACTGCCGCTTACCTTCTCGATGCCGGGCACCTCCGGTTTGGCGACGATCATTCTCGCGAACTGAGGATCGTTGGCCACCTCCTCGCTAACTTCCTGCAGCAGTTTGATCACCTGATCGCTATCGGCGCTATAGGCCACGGAGACAAGCATCGGCATCTGCGCCCAGTCGCGGGTTAGGTTGGTCACAAGAGTGATCTGCCCATTGCGCACGGTATGCAGGCTTCCGTTGTCGTCGCGCAATACGGTGCGGCGCAAGGTCATGTCCTCAACCACGCCCTGCACAGTGGCCAGCTTGATGGTGTCGCCGATATCGTACTGGTTCTCCACCAGGATGAAGAAGCCGTTGATGAAGTCGTGGACCAGCGCCTGCGCTCCAAATCCTATGGCCAGGCCGACGATGCCGGCACTGGCGAGCAGCGGCCCCATGTTGATGCCCAGCAGCGGCAGGATTTGCAGCGCCGCCAGGAACATGATGACGAATACTCCAACGCTGTAGATGATGCTAGACAGGGTCCGAAGCTGTTGTGCCCTGACTGCAGATGGCAGTCCTTCACGATTGCTGAGTTCGGCCAGATGCCGCGATGCGATCTTGAGCAGCCGGGTCAGAATGAACGCAATGATCAGAACGCCGATGATGCGCGGCACTTGGTGGCGCACGAAGTCGAAGGCATCGTCGCCCCAGGCGCTGAGCATCTGGAAGAGCCCCTCTTTGGTGCGGTGGGGAAACATCAACAGGGCTGGCAAAGCGTGTAGCACTGGGGGCACCTTTCTCCTTGATTCGTAATCGAACTTAGAGTAGCGGATGACCGTACAAGTGGCAAAGTTGCCTCTCCCATCCGAGCCAGCGCGCGGAATATAATCTCGATTCTTATGACATACTCATCCGCCTTCGTGCGCAGGCTGATAAAGCCTGCCGTTCGTGCCGCAGTGCTCTTCCTCATTTGTGGAATCGCGGGTTGTGGGACCGCGGGTTGGGCGCAAAGCACCGACCAAGCCGCCCCTCGCCCTCCAGGCGCTCCGCGACCCCATGACGAGGACGCCTGGGAAGCTCAACAGAAACGCGAAATGGCGAAAAAGCTAAACCTGAAACGCCAGCAGGACCTCAAGAAGGACACCGACAAGCTGCTGGAACTGGCAACCCAACTCAAGCAATACGTGGACAAGACCAACGAGAACACGCTGTCGCTGGAGGTCATCAGGAAAGCCGAAGAAATCGAAAAACTGGCGCACAGCGTCAAAGAGAAGATGAAGGGACTATAAAGAAAGCAGTGCTTCCAGGACTGGTGCCAGCATCCGACGTTTAGTGCGTGGCTGCCGGGTGCTGCTGTAGCAGGCCAACCNNGATTCGATGAAGTTCGCCTGCATCAGCGGCAGATATTTACGGAAGAGCAGGCGGGCTGTGTCCCATTTATTGGCCAGGGCGGCCTGCGTCAGACGCGCCATCTCCGCGGGAATTTCGTTCGATGCCACCGAAATAATGCCCACCCCGCCGAGTCCAATCACCGCCAGCGTGACGGCGTCGTCGCCGGAGAAAACCAGGAAATCTTCCGGCACCGTGGCGCATACCTCGGCAATCTGCGAGATATTTCCGCTTGCCTCTTTCACCCCGGCGATGTTGGGAATCTCCGCTAGGCGGAGAAGCGTGCTGGTTTCGATGTTGGTCCCGGTGCGGCCGGCGATGTTGTACAAGATCAGCGGCTTTGCCGAGGCTTCGGCTATGGCTTTGAAGTGCTGGTACACGCCTTCCTGCGTGGGTTTGTTGTAGTACGGCGTCGCGGTGAGGACATAATCGACGCCCGGACGCGCCGAGATTTCCTTCGCCTTGTCTACGGCCTCGCGCGTGTTGTTTGAGGTGGCGCCCGCCATGATGGGCACGCGGCCCGCCGCTGCCTCGATCGTCAAGTCAATGACGCGCAGCCATTCCTCGTGGGACAGAGTCGGCGTTTCCCCGGTGGTGCCGCACGGAACCAGAAAGTCGATACCCGATTCTACCTGCCAGCGCACCAGTCCACGCAGCGCTGCTTCATCGAGACTTCCATCTGACTTAAAGGGAGTGACCAGGGCAGTACCGCATCCACGCAGTTTCATACCAGCAAGGATAATCGTTACTGGCCTCGGCGGGTAGGGTGCACAGCTATTTCGGTTGGTCGTCCGCCTCTTTAGCAGCCTTAGCCGCCGCCGCTTCCGCCTCCAACTCTGGCAAGCGCTTTTGCAGGATAGGCTGAACGGCTTGCATACTCTCTGCCATCATCGTCGGCAGCTCTTTTATCACCTTCTGCCCGGTGGGCGAGCTGTAATACTCGACAATGTTCCGGATATCCGAGTGGGTCAGATGCCGCTGATAGACGGGAACCATCACGTCGAGCAGTTCGTCAATGGGAAGAACTTTGGCTGTTTTCTGGATGGACTCGCCGGCAAGTTCGGCAGCCTTTCGGATCTCTAAAGGACTCGCGTTGGGATGGCTACGTTGGTAGGATTCAGCGGCCATACTCGCTGTTTGTTGCGCCATGTTGTCCCACAAAGCTTGCAAGTTCCGACGCGCTCCGGTGACCTCCAGAAACTGCTGCACATCTTCCTTCGTGGCTGCGTCAAGCTGCTGCTGAGCTAATGCGGGTGAGAAACTGAAAAAACACAAGGCTAGCACAGCGATTGCATGTTTCATGGTCGCCTCCGGGCATTCAACGGCGATTATACGATGGGAAATTGGACTCTGAATATGACAATCCGCTGAGAACAGAAGCGCTGTTCAGATTTGGGAGAAGATATCTTTGAAGTCGTAGAAGCGTTTCTTTCCAGCGATCCATTCGGCTGCCAGCACCGCGCCTTCGGCGAAAGTGCGGCGCGACTTGACTTCGTGGGTGAGCACGATACGATCGCCGGACGAGACCAACTCCAGCGTGTGAATGCCGGGAACATCGCCTTCGCGCTCGGAGGTAATCTCGACGCGTTCTGCCCCTGACTGCTCCAGCACCCGTTGCAGAGCGGCGGCAGTGCCAGACGGCGCGTCCTTCTTGTGGATGTGGTGCCGCTCGGTAATGTGTCCTCGGTAGCCGTGCGCCAATGCCGGCGCCGCAGCTTGCGCGATCTGATAAAACAGGTTCACGCCGTAGGAGAAGTTTGCGCCGAAGACAAATCCGGTGCCCGCTTGCTCGACCGCCTGGCGGACGCGATCAAGTTCGCCGTACCAGCCAGTGGTGCCGACCACCATGGCTTTGCGCGCGCGCACGCAGGCTTCGATATTCGCCAATACCGCATCAGGCGCAGTGAAATCGATTGCCACATCAATGTCGCGCAGGTGCTCGGGCGTGAGCCACGCAGCGTTCTGGTTTACGTCGGCATCGATGCTTTGCACCTGGTGTCTGCGTTCGCGTGCAACCTCCGCGACCAGCATCCCGGTCTTGCCGAGTCCCAGCACCAGCAATCTAAGAGGAGCGGAGTTCAATCGAACACCTCGGGATCGACCTCGGCAAAGAACTTGGCGTGCAAGCGCCGCACTGCTTCCGGCACATCGGCTTCGTCGATCACGAACGTCAGGTTGATCTCCGACGCTCCCTGCGAAATCATGCGCACGTTAATGTCGCCGATGGCATCGAAAACCTGTGCCGCAACTCCGGGCGTGTCGCGCAGGTTCTCGCCCACCAGGCACACGATGGCCTTGCGCCCCGCGTACTTTACGAAGGCCAGCTTCTCCAGGTCGGCGGCGATCTGGGGAATGGCTTCGTTGGAATCGACCGTGAGAGAAATGCTGACTTCCGAAGTCGACACCACGTCAACCGCACAACGGTGGCGCGCGAAGACCTCAAACACCTTGGCCAGAAAGCCGTGGGCCATGAGCATGCGTGCGGCAACGATTTCGACAATGGTGATGCGGTTCTTGGCGGCGATGGCCTTGAACAGCGAATGCGAACGCGGCGTTCTCGACAGGATGCGCGTGCCCTGGTTCGACGGATTGCGCGAATTCAGCACCAGCACGGGGATGTTTTTCTCGACTGCGGGAAGCACGGTCGCAGGATGCAACACCTTGGCGCCGAAGTAGGCCAGCTCGGCAGCTTCTTCGAAGCTGATGAGCTTGATGCGACGCGCCTCGGGACATAGGCGCGGGTCGGTGGTCTTCATTCCGTCCACGTCGGTCCAGATCTCGATGCGAGCGGCGTCCAACCCGGCGCCGACCAGGGCGGCGGAAAAATCGGAGCCGCCGCGGCCAATGGTGGTGGGAATTCCTTCTCGCGTCGAACCGATGAAGCCGCCCATGATCGGCACTCGGTGCTGTTCCAGCAGCGGCTTGACGCGGCTTTGCAGGCGATCGTTGATCTCCTCGACGTGCGGAACCGCCCGGCCGTGCTGCGAGTCGGTGATGATCACCTGACGCGCATCCACCAACGTTGCCGGGATGCCGCGCGCCAGAAAAGCCGCGGTTGCGATCAGGCTCGACAGGCGTTCACCGAAGGAAACCACATAATCGCTGGTGCGCGGCGTGAGCTCACCGACGGCGGCAATGCCTCGCAGCAACTCGTCGAGCGCATCGAACTCCGCGCCTAAATCGCCATGCAATTCGGTGTGTAGGCCGGTGCCCAGTAATTCGCCGGCCGCCAAATAATGGCGCTCGCGGAGATGGCGGCAAAGGTCGAGGGTCTGGTCGCGTTCACCTCGTCCGGCGGCCGCCGCCATGGCAAGCAACTGGTCGGTCACCCGGGCCATGGCGCTCACCACCACGAAGGGCCGCTCCGGTAAGCGCGTTTTCACAATGGCCGCGACACGATCGATGGCGGCGGCATCTTCCACCGACGTGCCGCCAAACTTCATGACGATCACGGCCTCACCACCGGCAAAGGAAGTGGTAGCTCTGGCATCACGACAGGAAGCCCTGCGCCTTGAGGAGTTCGGCGTTGAGAAGGGCGGCGCCAGCGGCGCCACGGATAGTGTTGTGCGAGAGCACAGTGAACTTGTAGTCGAGCACACCGCAGGGACGAAGCCGTCCCACGCTCACTGTCATCCCGTTGCCGCGGTCCACGTCGAAGCGCGGCTGCGGCCGGTCCGGTGCGGCATCGTAGAAAATCGGCTGCGCGGGCGCCAGCGGCAATTTCAGCTCCTGCGGAGTGGAGCGAAACTCGTTGAATGCCGCAATCAATTCTTCAGCCCCGGCCTTCCGCTTCAACTTCACCGACACGGATTCGGTGTGGCCGTCTTCCACCGCGACTCGATTGCAGTGTGCCGTCATGCGAAACGTTGCCGGCTCGACCCGGTCGCCGGTCAGTTGTCCGAGAAGTTTGCGGGCCTCCTCCTCCATCTTTTCTTCTTCCTTGGCAATGTAGGGAATGACATTGCCGAGAATGTCGAGGGAAGCGACTCCGGGATAACCTGCGCCGCTGACGGCCTGCATGGTGGTAACGAACAGGGACTCGATGCCAAATTTCTGATGCAGCGGCGCCAGCGCCACCACCAATCCAATCGCCGAACAGTTCGGGTTGGTAACAATGTAGCCGCCCGACTGCTTGCGCCAACATTGCTTCTCGATCAAGGCAGTGTGGCTGGCGTTCACCTCGGGCACGACCAGGGGAACGTTTTGGTGCATGCGAAAGGCGCTGGAATTGCTGACTACGGCGCAACCGGCGGCGGCAAACTGCGGCTCGAGCTCGCGCGCGATGCCTGCATCCAGCGCGGCGAAGATGACCCGTGGCGCACTTTCCGGAGCGGCATTCGACACCTGCATCTGGCGTACGCGCTCGGGGATGGGCGTCTTCAAACGCCAGCGCACGGCCTCCCCATAGGGTTGTCCAGCGGAACGATCAGAAGCTGCCAGCCACGCAACTTCGAACCACGGATGGGCCTCGAGCAACTGTATGAAACGCTGGCCGACAACACCGGTAGCGCCCAGAATCCCGACGGCAATTTTCTGCTGAGGCATGGTGGTGAAAGACCAAGTTTATACCACGTTCGACGGTCGCTAGAGGACGAACAGCGATTGCGAAAATATCAGCGCCCACGGTGGGACACATGCAGACGCAAGACGATCTCCTGCGCCAGTTCTTCGACAGTCTTGCCAGTTGCATTCACGGTGAGCTCGGCGCTGCGGTAGAACGGGAGGCGCTGAGCATAAAGGAGGCGGAAGGCCTCGGGCGTAGCCGCGAGTGGACGCGGGTTGGGCGGTAAGTGCTGGTTAGCGGCTTGGCAACGCTGGAACAGTTCCTCAATCTCAGTTTCCAGGAAAACCACGCGCGCTCCGCGGCTACGCAACAGCTCCGCGTTGGCGGACTGAACGAACGTGCCGCCGCCCAGCGCAATCACGGTTGAACCAGACGCCTGGTGCAGCGCCGACTGCAAGGTTTCAGTCTCGATTTCGCGAAAACCGGACTCGCCGCACAGCTGAAATATTTCGTGAACTTGCAGCTTCTGTCTCAGCTCAATTTCGTAGTCGAGGTCAAGGAACGACCAACGGAGAAGATTTGCCAGAGCGCGGCCAACCGTGGTTTTGCCAGCGCCCATGAAACCCGTGAGCGCAACCATTTCCGGGCTGGGAGCTGGCTGGCCGGCTTGATCGTCTGTGCACACGATAATGGTGGGTCAATAGCTGCCGTTATAACCCCGCAGAGTATGATTGCAAGCTATTCGTGGTTGCTGAATTCTAGCACCCGCGCCAAACAGGTCCCGGCGGGCGTGGGCCTGTGACACGGAGGTTGTAGGGGCCCTGCGACCATCAGGGGATGATCCACATTTCAACTTCATCTACTGTGAGTAGCCATGCAACTCATACAGATCGGCGTGACCAAGCAGAAGACGATCCTGGACCTGATCCAGGAGATGGCAACAAATCAGTTTCGTGAAATCGAAGAACTAAAGACCGCTGCGCGCTCCCGGGCGAAAAGCAGGCGGACTCGCGGCACTGCCCGGCGCTGCGGTTCTTCCAAGCCCCAGCGGTAGCCGCTCACCGAGCGCTTACCTGCGGTAGCGTTGTGACCCCTGTCGTCTGACTCCGACTGCATCTTGCAGCCGCACACGCTCCCAATCCACCACAGTAGCGACCACGAACCATGTGCCTCCTGGAGTGGTCTACGTCAGACACAGGGAAGCCCCGCTATCTCCGTGACCATACCGTTGCTACATACTTCCGATAAATGCTGTAGCATCGCTAGAGAGGTACTACCAATGTCGTATCGCAATGGGGACAAATCGCGCGAGCATCGCCTGCGCAAGGCGCGCCAGAAGATGCGCCTGAAAACCCGTGGTCTGCAAGTGAAGGATGACGCTAAGGCACAATCTGCTGCTGCCAGCAGTCCCAAAAAGTAATCGCCAGCTCGCTTCTCGATTACGAGTTTGCCAGCCCGACGCCATCGCCGGCCACGCGGAGAAAGCGGTCGGCCGTAAGTGATTGAAGAAGAAGAGATGGTAGGCACGGGGAGACTCGAACTCCTGACCTCTACCGTGTCAAGGTTCGCTTGACCCATACTTACAACAACTTCTATGTTCTTGGCACTACGGCTAAGCCCCTCTAAATCCGCGTAAGACGAGCCAAATGCGGGCTGGAATCGCGGGCTGGAGAATTCCTGCTGCCCACAGTTAACAGAAAGCGCTGTTCAGAAGGGCGCCACTTTCTACTTCACCCTCTAGACTGACACGGCTGACGCCGGGTTAGCAGGGCTGCTTGATCTTCGCCAAAAACAGCGCGGGACCTTCTCCTTTACTCAGGAAACCATCGACGCAGCCAGCAGACCGTTCCTCAGCAATCCGGGCAACCTCTTTTTCCCCCAGCACCACGCCCGCCAGACGTTCGGCGAGGGTCGGCCCAGAAACGAGTTCCCTCACCAGAAAGGCAGTGCCGGTCAGCGTGTCTAAATCAAACACCGTGGCGATGTTAGGATGATTCAATTTCGATAATGCTTCCGCTTCTTTTGGGAAGCGCCGGGGTATCAGAATGGGAATGCAATCAGTATCCCAATCGAAAATATATTAACTTGGTAATAATTTAATATCATTTGCAAATAATGTAGTTATATAATTTGGAAAAAGATAGAGAGAATCGAGAGCGGCCAGTGCGTTCCTGTTTTTCTGGAGTATGTTATGACCCGAGCACAGAGTGCGAACCCGATCTATGAATTCGTGGGAAGCGCTCACCTGTTTTCGTCCGCGCTGACAGAAGTGCTTCAGGTCGGACTGTTGCGCCAAGTGAGTGGCACGCAGCTCAGCATTNNGAGGGCACGAAGGACCGGCGAGCAGCGCACGTTTCTCTCACCTCGAAGGCGCGGCGCTTGCTGGCTGATTACGACCAGAAGAGGCGGGAAAAACTGACGAAGGTGTTCCGTGGCTATCCTGCCGCGGATTTGCTGAGGGTGGCGCGACTGATGGACCGCATTACCGCCGCCATCGTAAATCACAGCGCGAAGCCGGAAGAGATCTGTCTGCATTGTGGGATTTATTTCCGCGGGAAGTGCCTGGTCAGAGATTTGGGTGGGCGCAGTTGCCTCTACCAACAGCGTGCCCAACTCAGCAGGAGAGAGAGAACCCCGTCGCGGGCGCGCTGAGCAGCGTGCCGGCGTGACAACGTTTTGCCTGCAGCGTAAGGAACCGGTCAGGCGCCCGGTTCAGGAAGTGCTCCGATGTCAGCTTTTGCTGGTCGGTTGCAGTTGGGCGGTTGGAGGTGGGCATTCCTGCTCCTGATGACTGGCGGCTGCCTGGCAAGCTTCCTGGCGGCACGCTATGGATTAGGAGCTACTACACGGCTCAGCGACGTGATTCCCTGGGGCTTGTGCCTGGGCCTGAATGTTTTCTGCGGAGTTGCGCTGGCGGCGGGCGCACTCAGCCTGGCCAGCGTTGCGTCCGTAATCGGTGGCGCGGAATGGCGCAGTGTAGGCCGGGCATGCCTGTTGATCGGCTGCATCGGTTACCTGGTGGCGATGCTGGGCATGGTTGCCAACGGACCCACCGATAACCATTGGCGCACCCTATTCCAGGGATGGACATTACGCTCAATCCTGTCGGGAGCGGCGTGGACGCTCCTCCTGCTGGCGTTGCTGTTATTCATCGAGTTTTTGCCGCAATCCTCGCTCCCTTTCACGCGCACCCGTTGGTTCACCATTCTGCAACGGCTGGATCTGCCGTTGCTGATTCTAGCCACCATTCTGGCAGTGCTTCACCAATTCGGCCTGAATCGGCTGATCCAGCTTGCTGAACCGCGGTTTTCCCCGCTGTGGTCAGGTCCCAGCCTGTCCCTGATGTTCTATCTGTCGTCGCTGGCGATGGGGTTCGCCGTGCTCCTCTTTGCTTCCTGGCGGAGCAACCTGGCGTTCGGCAAAACGCTTCCTGCATCGATGTTGCCAACTATCGCGCGTGCCCTCACCGCGGCCGTCTTTGTTTACCTGCTCGTGCGCTTGATGGACTTGATGGAGCGCCACCTGCTCTTTTCCATGTTCAGCGTTAGCCGGGAGGGCTTACTGCTCCTGCTCGAAATCGCGCTTCTGCTGGTCGGCATGACGTGGCTCAAAGGCAACGAGGAGCAACCGCGGGAGCTGTATTTCGGGGCTGCGCTAATCATTGCCGGAGTGGTTGCCAATCGGCTCAACACCGCGATCACCGCGCTCGAGGCCGGAGCCGGTCAGGACTACTTGCCGCGCTGGGGTGAATTCCTGATTTCTTACAGCCTGGTGGCCATCGGGGTGGCCGGATTTGCGTTGGGAGTGAAGCATTGGTCGGTTTTTTCCGAAGTTGAACCTTGGAAGGGCTAGTGGGCTGGATTGCAGTTACGGAGAGCAACGATGGAATTGAAACGGGTTGTGATGTTGGAGGCGGAACGCGATCCGGCGTTCGCGAACTGGATCAGCCACACGGTGGGCGGTGAGAGGATCCATCATTGCCTGCAGTGCGGTCTGTGCAGCGGGAGCTGCCCGCTCTCGCTGTGGATGGATTACACTCCGCGGCGTCTCCTGCTCCTTTCCCGCGAGGGTTTCAAAGAGAAAGCGCTGAGCAGTTACACCATCTGGCTGTGCACCTCTTGCTATGCCTGCACGGTGGAGTGCCCCAAGAACATCAAAGTCACCGACCTGATGTATGCGCTGAAGGCGCGAGCCATTCAGGAGCGTTTCTACCCCAAGCGCTTCGCCGTTCCCGAACTGGCGCGCGAGTTCTCCAGGATGATTCGCGGCTCGGGACGCATCACCGAGAGCCGGCTGGTGCTGCGGGTGTTTTTCAAGACCGCAATATGGCGGCTGATCGGCTTCTCCAGCCTGGGCGTCAAGCTGCTGCGCACCGGACGCTTGCGCTTCGTGCGCGAAAAGGTCAATCGCCAGAAAGAGATTGTTGCGCTTTTGAATGACGTAGCGGCGACCCGGAAGGAGCTGGCGCGATGAAATATACCTATTATCCCGGCTGCTCTCTCCGCGGTACGGGCCGGGCGTATGAAGAGTCGCTGCTCGCTGTCTTCCGTGAGCTGGGAGTGGAACTGGAGGAGCTCGACGACTGGAACTGCTGCGGGGCCACAACCTACATGTCGTATGACGAGGTGCAATCGTATGCCCTGGCGGCGCGCAATCTCTCGCTTGCCACCAAGAGCGGCAATGACCTCATGGCGCCATGCGCTGCCTGCTATCTGGCCCTGCACAAGACGCAGCATTACGTGCGCGAATATCCCTGGATCGGCCATATGGTTGAACATGCGCTCAACGTCATCGGTTATCCCACTGACATCAGTGTGCGCGTCCGCCATCCGCTGGACGTTCTGTTCAACGATGTTGGGTTGGACGCGATCCGGGCGAAGGTGACGCATCCCTTGAACGGTTTGAAGGTTGCACCTTACTACGGCTGCCAGATCGTTCGTCCGTACTCTGTCTTCGACGATCAGAGAAATCCCACTTCCATGGACCGGCTTCTGGAAGCGTGTGGCGCCAAGATCGTCCCATATCCATTAAAGACGCAGTGTTGCGGCGGCAGTCAAAAGGGGACACTGCCGCAGGTGGGACTCGATCGTGTCGGGCGTCTTCTGGCCGGGGCCGTGGGCGGGGGGGCGGAGATGATTGCGACCGTCTGCCCACTCTGTCAGTTCAATCTGGAAGCCTTTCAACAAGAGGCTTCGAACGGACACCAATTTCATATTCCCATCCTCTATTTCACGCAGTTGCTGGCCTTAGCGTTCGGCATACCGCTCAAAGAGGCGGGACTGCAACGCTCGTTCGTCAGCATTAAGCCGATCCTGGCGGAAAAGGAGATCGCGTATGCCTGATGCCCGCAATTCCGATACGCCGCCAAGAATCGGGGTGTACGTTTGCCACTGTGGAACCAACATCGCGGGTACGGTGGATGTGCATGCGCTGGCAGAATATGCCGCCAAACTGCCCCATGTGGTGGTCGCCCGCGAATACAAGTACATGTGTTCTGATCCTGGCCAGGAACTGATACGGCAGGACATTCGAGACCTTAACCTCAACCGCGTGGTAGTGGCGTCGTGCTCGCCGCTGATGCACGAGCCCACGTTCCGTGGGGCCCTGGCGAAGGCTGGGATCAACGCTTTCCTGCTCCAGATGGTCAACATCCGCGAGCACGTGTCGTGGGTGCATACCAACCAGGCGGACGCCACCATCAAGGCCAAGGACCTGGTCCGCGCCGCGGTGCGCCGGGTGGGTCTGCATAAGCCGCTGGATAAGAGAAGGGTCGAAATCAATCCCAACGTGCTGGTGGTGGGAGGAGGCATCGCCGGCATCCATGCCGCACTCACGGTCGCGAATTCCGGCAAGCACGTGCATCTGGTGGAACGCCAGCCCACGATCGGCGGGCACATGGCCTACTTCGACAAGACCTTTCCCACCCTGGATTGCGCGGCCTGCATTCTCACCCCAAAAATGACGGCCGTCGGCTCGCATCCGAACATCACCCTGTGGACGTATGCGGAGATCGCATCCGTCGAGGGCTATGTCGGCAATTACAAGGTGAAGGTCTGCCACAAGCCGCGCTACATCATCGACGACCTGTGTATCGGTTGCCAGGAATGCGTCGAGGCGTGTGTTTACAAGGACGGCCGGTGGGCCGACGAGTTCAATCTGGGCCTCAGCAAACGCAAGCCCATCTATCTGCCGTTCCCGCAAGCCGTACCCCAGAAGGTGTTGATCGACCCCGAGGCTTGCATTGAATTCAAGTCGCACAAGTGCAAAAAGACGTGCGTCGAAGCCTGCGGCGAGCGCAACGCGATCGACTTCCATCAGCGGGAGACCATCGAAGAGATTAACGTGGGCAGCATCATTCTGGCCACCGGCTTCAAGACCTTCGATGCACACCGCAACGCTTACTACGGCTACGGCGCACTGCCCAACGTCTATACCTCTCTGGAAGTGGAGCGTCTGGTCAATGCCTCCGGTCCGACGAGTGGTGAAATCGTACTGCGCGACGGCACCAAACCAAAGATGGTCGGCATTATTCACTGCGTCGGCTCACGCGATCACAATACCAACCGATGGTGCTCCAAAGTTTGCTGCATGTATTCGCTGAAGCTGGCGCACCTGATTCGCGAACGCGTCGGCGCCGAAGTTTACAACTTCTACATCGATATGCGCACGCCGGGCAAAGGCTACGAGGAGTTTTACGATCGCCTGCTCGACGAAGGCGTTCACTTTGTTCGCGGACGGGTCGCCGAAGTGACGGACTGGCCCATCCATCCATCGGAGGAAGGCAAGCTCATTATCCGCGCTGAAGACACGCTGGCTGGATTCGTGCGCCGCATCCCGGTTGACATGGTGGTGCTCTCGGTCGGATTGGAACCGCAGAGCGATGCGCGCGACGTCCGGCGCATGTTCAATATCAGTTGCTCGGAAGAGGGCTGGTTCCTGGAACGCCACCCCAAGCTGGCTCCCGTTAGCACCTTTACGGATGGCGTGTTTATCGCCGGGGCTTGTCAGGGTCCCAAAGACATTCCCGACAGCGTGGCGCAGGCCGGCGCGGCAGCTGCTGAGGCCTTGGCCCTGGCCGATGCCAAGTACGTGGAGCTGGAGCCTTACACGGCACACGTGCTGGAGGAGGCATGTTCCGGATGTAAAACCTGTCTGACGATATGTCCGTACTCGGCCATTTCGTTTATTGAGGAAAGCAAGAAAGCCCGGGTGAACGAAGTCCTGTGCAAAGGTTGCGGAACCTGCGTTGCGACCTGTCCGTCGGGCTCCATGGAGCAGAACCTGTTCGAAGACCAGGAGATCTTCGAGGAAGTTGAGGGCTTGCTGGCCTATGCCTAACACCCAATCGATTCCCGGAAACGGCCACGCTACCAGCGAAGTTCAAGAGCCGCGCATCGTGGGCTTTTTTTGCACCTGGTGCACCTATTTGGCAGCGGACCTGGCGGGGACCTCGCGTATCAAGTACGCCCCCAACGTGAGGGTGGTGCGCGTGATGTGCTCGGGGCGCATCGATCCGCAATTTGTACTGGCCGCCTTCGCAAATGGAGCGGACGGGGTGCTGATCGGCGGATGCCATCCCGGCGATTGTCATTACCAGGAGGGCAACTACAACTGCCTGCGCCGCGCTCGCTTGTTGAAGCGCGTGCTGCAACAACTCGGCATCGAGGAGGAGCGCTTCCGCGTGGAATGGATCTCCGCCGCCGAAGGCGACCGGGTGCGTGTGGTCATCAACGACATGGTCGAGAAGCTGCGCGCGCTGGGGCCACTAAGCATGAAAAAGGAGATGCCGCTGGTCACTATCGTTTCTCAGGAGCATGCGCAGGAGGAGGTGTGTGTATGACGCAGGAGAAACCCAAGATTGTTTTCTACTGGTGCGCCTCCTGCGGAGGCTGCGAAGAGGCGGTGGTTGATCTGGCGGAGGGAATCCTCGATGTTGTCGCCGCCGTGGACATCGTGTTTTGGCCGGTGGCGCTCGACTTCAAGCGGCGCGACGTTGAGCAGATGCCGGATGGGTCCATCCTGGCGACGTTCTTGAATGGCGCAGTCCGCACCTCGGAGCAGGAAGAGATGGCCGAACTGCTGCGCCGCAAGTCGAAGTTGCTGGTGGCCTTCGGGTCGTGCTCGCATCTGGGCGGCATTCCGGGACTCGCCAATCTCTTCACTCGCGAGAGCATCTTGCAGGCGGTTTATTTCGACGCTCCCACCACGGAGAACCCCAACCGTGTAATGCCCGGCTCCCGCCAGAGCAAAGGCGGACCCGCGCTGCCGTATTTTTCCAATCAGGTTCGCCGCCTCGACGAAGTGGTCGAGGTGGATTACTACGTGCCTGGATGTCCGCCGCTGCCGAAAATCATTAGCCAGGCGGTAATGAAACTGCTGGACGGCCAGCTTCCGGAAAAGGGCAGCGTCCTTGCCCCGGAAGAAGGGCTGTGCACCGAATGCCCGCGCAAGGACTCGAAGCCGGAAAAGATTGCGCTGAAGGCGTTTCGGCGGCCGCAGGACATCTTGATAGACGAAACGCAATGCCTGCTGGCGCAGGGGCTGCTGTGCATGGGACCGGCGACGCGCGCCGGATGCGAGGCGGCCTGCATCAAGGGGAACATGCCCTGCTCCGGTTGCTGCGGGGCGCCGGGGCGGGTGCGCGACCAGGGTGCCAAGGCGCTGTCGGCCATAGCTTCGCTGGTGGACAGCAAAGACGAACATGAAATCGACCAGATCCTGGCCAGTATCGCCGACCCGGTCGGGACATTCTGTCGCTACAGCTTGCCGGCGTCATTGCTCCAGAACCGACGCAACATTTAAACCCGGGTGCAGATCTGCTTCAAGGTGGCTTATGTCTGATGTTTTGAGTCCAATGCAGGAAATATGGAACGAATCTCTGGCTAACGCGGTCACTCAAGATCGCCAGCGCCGCATCACCATCGATCCGGTGACGCGCCTGGAAGGCCACGGCAAGATTGAGGTAATTCTCGACGATGCCGGCGAGGTCGAGCGCGCGTATTTCCAGGTGCCGGAGTTGCGCGGCTTCGAGAAGTTCTTACAGGGCCGGCCGGTGGAGGAGATGCCGCAAATCACTTCGCGCATTTGCGGAGTATGCCCCACGGCGCATCACATGGCGGCTACCAAGGCGCTGGATGCGATTTATCACGTGACCCCACCGCAGGCGGCGAAGAAGATCCGCGAGCTGGTGTATTGCACGTTCATGGTGGAAGATCACACCCTGCACTTCTATTACCTCGGGGGTCCGGATTTCATTGTCGGACCTGGCGCTCCTGCGGCCCAACGTAACATCCTGGGCGTGATCGAGCGCGTCGGGATCGAGAATGTAAAAAGGGTCATCAGCATCCGCCAGCGCTTGCGCAACCTGATCGCTCTAGTTGGCGGTAAGACGGTACACCCGGTGTTTGGCGTCCCCGGCGGAGTTGCCAAGCGATTTACTCCCGAGATGCAGAGTCAATTCCAGCAGGTGGCGGAGGATGCGGTGGAGTTCGCAACGTTCACCTTGCACCTCTTCGATACCGCGGTCCTAAGCAAGCCCGAGTACCTGAAGCTGATCACATCCGATGACTATACGCATCGCACGTATTACATGGGCTTGGTTGACGCTGAGAATCGGGTCAACTTCTACGACGGCAAACTGCGCATCGTCACTCCGGAAGGGCTGGAGTGGAAGAAGTTTGGCGCCGAGGATTACGCCGAGGTCATCGCCGAACATGTGGAGCCTTGGAGTTATGCGAAGTTCTGCTACCTGAAAACGGTGGGCTGGAAAGGCTTCACCGACGGTGAGGACACCAGTATTTACAGCGTTGCTCCACTCGCCCGCCTGAACGCTTCGAACGGCATGGCTACTCCCTTGGCCGACAAAGAGTACCGGCGCTTTTTCGCGGCCCTCGGCGCTAAGCCGGTGCACCACACCCTCGCCAATCATTGGGCGCGCCTGGTCGAGCTGCTGTACGCCGCGGAACGGATGCGCGAACTGGCTCACGATGACCAGCTGCTCGATCCGGAATACCGGGTGCTGCCTACCGCGATTCCCACGGAAGGAGTTGGCGTGGTGGAGGCACCGCGCGGCACCCTCATTCATCATTATCAGACGGACGAACGCGGGATCGTGCAGCACGCCAACTTGATCGTTGCCACCCAGAACAATGCCGCGCGCATGGCGATGAGCGTGGAGAAGGCGGCGAAAGGCTTGATCCACGGCGGTCAGGTGCCGGCGGAAGTGCTCAACAAAATTGAGATAGCGTTCCGCGCCTACGATCCTTGCAATGCCTGTGCAACCCACGCTCTTCCAGGCGAGATGCCGTGGCTGGTGACGGTGCGAAACCGAAACGGCGAGCCAATTTCCAAAGTAACCCGGGCTTATAAATAACTTGCTTTTCTCTGGCAAAACGAACCCGAAAGGGCATACCCAATCGGCGGGAACGTCCTGCCATCGCGTGCCCGGCGCAATACCATGCTCGGGGAGACCCAACTCCTCGTCGTAAAAGAGTCCGCATCCCAAACACATATATCATTTGTAGGCTTCCGCGTTCATATCCGTGCCTCACTCATTGCCAAATCTAATCTCCCGAGTGACACGTCTTCGTCACGAGATATAGGCTTCGGGGGAGCTGGTCAACCCGATCTCCACAGGGGGGAATCGGGTCTGGCTGATCCTCATTCAGCGGGTGTCCATCCTTGGGTTGTAATCCTTGATGGATGCGGCTATCTCGGTTGTCTTCTCGCCCAGGTCCTTCTGATAGACGACACCGTCCCGGCTTAACAGGAACGTCATCACTCCCGATTCTCGATATTTGACCGGAGCAGCCAGGATGGCGAATCCGCCCGTCATCTTTCCGCCAACCATGTAGCTCTTGGTCCCGCCCGGCGCCGCGTTACCCTGGGCGGTGAGAATGCGAAAAGAATAGCCATCGAAGATAGGCGGCGTGCCGGGTTAAGTTGAGACAATAACGTCTTTTGCGAAATCATTGAGCCGTCCGAGAGGACTTGATAGCTGGTCTGCGGGAGTCTCCCAATACAGTCCATCCTGTTTTCCCGGGTTGCTCAGGATTTGCTGCGCGTATTGGCCGGCGGGGTTGCCGTCGTGTGCGCCCTGAAAGTATAGGTCTTGCGCCTTTCCCATCGCCGAGGTGGCATCCATTGCCAGCAGTTCGTTCTTCCCGATGAGGCGTGCCAGAACCTCTTTTTCCCCGGTGGGCGTATCGAAATACCATCTGGACGACGAATCCTGCGCCAGAGGTATGGGATAGGGATAGTTGTCAGCTCCGATGTAGAGCGCTTGACTGCCGTCTGTCATCGTGACCCAGCGGTGCATCTGGTCATACTTGGCTACGAAGGAAGCAAGCGCCTCCTTGTCTTCCGCCGCGTCTCCGGAAGATAGAATTCCTTTCGAATCCGGGCCCAATACGTGGGCAAGCGCGCCCTCGTCGTCGGTCTGCGCTGCTGCTCGCAATGCCTGTCCGGCCTCTGCTGGGGTTGTAAAGGTCGCTTGTGAATCGACTTCTGCTGTCGCGCCGGCCGACTTGCCAGCGTATCCCAGGATGACAAACAGGATCGCCAACAGAAGTACCGGGGCCACCAGCGGGGTTTCCAAGTTCATCGAATATTTTGCGTGCGGTTTCATATTTCTACCCCTCGTCCTCTTTCTTTCGCTAGAAGTTATTTTGAGATCGTGTAGGCCCAGCGTTTGCGTGAGCGCTTAGCGGCGGCGTTCGCCTCCGCCGCTGCGAGCGGGTTGCGAGTGCATTGCCGGTCTCCGCACGGCTGCATTGTGCATGCCACTCCGCTGCATGCTGGCGCGGCCGCGATTAGACTCTGCGCGGGCCGAGCGACCGTTTCCGCTCATGGCGGAGCGGTTCTGCCCGACGGCCCCGTGATTGCTGTCGTTGCGGTTTGCGCCCATGAGTTGGCCACCGTTGTTGCCGTTGTGAGCGATATCCGCCTGGGCCGTATGCTGTGTGCCGCCGTTGCCGCCGATCAGGCCGTGATTGCCGTTTTGTCCGCCATTTGGCTGATCCTGAGGATTGGTGCCAGGAACGTCGGGGTGGAGAGCACCCTGGGGGCCGTAATATGAATCCGGGTGATACGCTCCGTTCGGCCCATAGTGCGTGTCGGTGCCGGGACGATACGAGCCGTTCTTGTCGTAATACCCGGGATTCTCCGTACCTGTCGCACCGCCTGCATGATTCACATCTGGGTGCCAGCCGCCGTCAGGACCGTAAGAGCCGTTCGCGCGATATTGGCCGTTCGGGCCATAGTGCGTTTCAGTGCCGGGATGGTAGTTAGCGTCGGGGTGATACGTACCGTTCGCAGCGTAGTACGCATTGTTTTGCGTTCCCGCCGCGCCACCGGCCCAAGGCCGATAGCTGTTGTAGGGCCGGTTATTCCAGATGTGGTTGTTGATATAGGTGTTGTTGTTGTAAATGATGGTGGAACCGCCGCCACCGCCACCCCAGTTCACGTTCCAGGCGTGCCAGCCCCAGCCGAAGCCTCCACCCCATCCACCGCCTCCGAAAGTGGCGCCAATCGTGATACCCGTTCCAAAGTAGAGACCAACGGCAGCCACCGGCACCGGCGGAGGAACGTAGAGCGGCACCACCACGGGCGCGCCGTAAACCACGGCCGGGTTGTACTGCGGAACGTAAACAACCTGAGGATTCGCCGGCTGAATCACGATCGTACTGGGGGACGATTGAGTGACTACGATCTGATTCGTGGACTGCAGCGTCCCCGCCGCTTGTGTTTTGGCGCGCATGGTTTGCACTGCCTGCATCACATCTGCCTGCTGGTTCGCGAATGCTTGGCCGAGGCTTGATGTCCAAGAGAGGTTATGCGCCAGGTTATCCAGCACGGAGGGAAACTGCGTCAGAGCTTTGACACTGGGATCCCAGGATTGCTGGTCGACCGCCTGCGCCAGCGCAGTACCCGTCAGGCTTTTGTTTTGCGCCATCCAGTCGTCCGCGTATGCGACCTGGTCCGGATTCGCAGAAGCTGCTAGCACCTGTGCCACCAACGCATCGGGGTACAGCGCGATGGGAGCAACCAGTGAGTCGAGCTGATCCGCGGACAGAGGCTGGGGCGTTGGCCCCGAGGTGCCTTGCGCGGCGGAGGCCGTTGCTGGCGGTGGTGCAACATATTGATCTACAGCAACGGGTGCAGGTGCAGGCGGTGGCGCCGGAGGTGCTAAAACCGGCTGGTACGCATATACAGTTCCTGTTACAGGCGTCGCGGCTTCGGCAACCGGGGTCGTGCGTACGGCCTGCCACGCCGCATGCTTGCCATGCAGCCCGTATGAGCCTGAAATCCTATCGCCATAGACGTGGCCGCCGAAATTCAAGACGTTCTTCGTAACCGTACTGAATCGGAGGTAATTCCCGTGGATCTCACCCTGAATCGGGCCCGACTGGTCAGGGCCCTCGAAGAATCCCGAAAGCCGGTTGCCAGATTGTGTGATCTGAACGTGTTTCACGACCGTCTCGCCGTTTTGGATGCTGGTTGAGTAAATCGTCCAGTTGCCTTCCACATTGTCCGGCGGTTGCTGGGCCTTCACGGGTGTGCAAAGCATTAGCCACAGCAGAGCCAAACCAGCCAAGCTCAGCGTCGCTTTCATTCTGTTCATGACATCCCTCCTAGTTGGTTTTGCGGGCACGCTGTGCATTTCGGACCGTCCCGGTTCGGCAATTAACTGCTCTGCTCTTACCGGCTGCGTGCTTATCGCTTCCATGTCGGTACTATGCGGCCTTCACACCCGACCGCACATCACGAGATAAGAGGTTTTTTCACTAACGCTGGTGGGGATGCGTGGACATACCACTATCGGGTAAGGCAGAAACAATCCTGGATCGACCAGAAAGGAACGGAAGGCGAGAAATGCTGGATCGATCGCAGGAATTGTGGCGCTGGCCGCGAACGGCGTGGCAGCGGACACAATTGCGCTTGATGTAGAATCAGCTCTCTATTCCGGAACATTTCTGTGCAGGCCGAACCATTACTGTCACTTGCCGCAACGGTAGCCGGCGAGCACCGTACGGACGACGTTCTGGCCACTGTCGTCCGGGGTCTCGCCCGTCAGCCTGTTGCACTGGCGCGGATTTGGCTTCTTTCTCCTGGCGATCTCTGTGATTCCTGTTTCCTCCGTGCCCAATGCCCTGATCAGGCGCAATGTCTTCACTTGGCAGCTAGTGCTGGATCTCCGCTCCATTCCGCTGGCGAGGACTGGTCATTTCTTCAGGGCCATTTTCGCCGAATACCACTGCGGCACGGCAAGGTTGGGCGGATCGGCAACACGGGACAGTCGGTTCTTGTCGGCGATTTGGCTCCAGAAAGCGAATGGTTCATACGTCAGGATTGGGCCGCACGAGAGCAGATTCGTGGATTCGCAGGCCATGCCCTGGTTCACAGCAGCAAGATCCTTGGCGTTTTAGGTGTCTTTACTCGCGAACCTCTCTACGAGCAGGACTTCGCGTGGCTGAAAATGTTCGCCGACCAGGCGGCGGTTGCCATTGCAAACGCCCGGGCTTTTGAGGACCTCGTGCGCGCCGAAGCCGCGCAACGGGAACGGGAGTTACAACTGCACGAGCTCCGTCTCCGGCAAGTTGCCGGT
>PLYW01000348.1 GCA_003151875.1 Acidobacteriaceae bacterium | reverse complement strand
TCCGGACCCTGCCGTGCCGTCTGGAGCACCAGGACAGCAGGCGCCCGCAGCACAGCCGGCACAGCCGGCGCCTCCGCGTCTGCCGCTCGTCGCCATTCTCAGCTATGAATATTTCCAGCGGCGCTATGGCGGCAACGCCGCCGTGCTCGGCCATACCATGCCTGCCGGCCCTGGCCAAGCGAGCATACTGGTGGTTGGCGTGCTGGCTCCGGGCATGCGCCTCTACTTCCCGCCGGAGGCCGACGAACAAGCTGAACCGGATGTCTGGATCGCCAATCGCCTGGCTTACGATGCCGCCAATCGCAATAACTTCTCCATCCGGCCGGTGGGCCGGCTGAAGCCCGGCGTCTCGCTGCAACAAGCGCAAGCCGCTGCCGATAATGTGGCCGCCGAGGGGCGCAAGAATTTTCCCATCGACCAGACCGCGGGATACTACATCAACGTTGAACCCATGCGCGAACATCTGGTGTCCGAAGCCCGGCCCGCGATTCTGGCGCTGATGGGCTCGACCATTTTTCTGCTGCTGATTGCCAGCGCCAATGTCGCCAATCTTCTGTTGGTGCGCGCCTCCTTGCGCGAACGGGAACTGGCGGTGCGCTCGGCCCTCGGCGCCAGCCGCTGGCGGCTGCTGCGTCCGCTGCTGGCGGAAGCATTCTTGCTCGCGACTGCCGGCGCGCTCGTGGGTCTCGCGCTGGCATGGATGGGAGTTCGCGAGCTGCGTGTTCTGGCCCCGGCCAACCTGCCTCGTCTGGAGACCATCCACATCGATTCCGTCGTGCTCTTGTTCACCGCGCTTGCGTGTCTGGCGGTGACGGCGATGTTCGGCTTGCTGCCGGCGTGGCGGGCGTCGAAGCCGGGAGTCTCGACCATTCTGCGGGGCAGCAGCCGCAATGCTGCACTGTTCGGCGGCAGCACTTTGCGCAATGCGGTGGTGATGGTGGAAGTCGCGCTCTCCTTTGTTCTGCTGGTGGGATCGGGATTAATGTTCCGCAGCTTTCTCGAACTGCAACGCATCGATCCCGGCTTCGATCCCCATCGGCTGTTGACCTTCCAAGTCGCGGGCACTCCGGGCGCGCCTGGAGAGAAGCCCGAGCAGCGTGCTGTGCTGATCCGCCAAATCCACGATCGTTTGAGCGCCATTCCTGGAGTTCAGAGCGTGACCGCCTCGACTCCTTTTCCGCTGGCGGGAGGCTATTTTCCCATACGCTGGGGCACCGAGGAAGCGCTGGCGGATGCCGGCAAATTTCAAGCGGTAGATAATCAAATTGTGCTGCCGGGTTACTTTGAAACCATGCGCGTACCTTTGCTGGCGGGCCGCACCTTCACCGACGACGACAACTTGCCCAAACGCAACGTCGTGGTGGTTGACGAGTTCCTGGCGAAGAAGGCTTATCCCGGCCAATCCGCCGTGGGCAAGCGCATTCTTATCCGCGTTCGCACGCCCGAGCCGGAGTGGGTGGAGGTGATTGGCGTAGTTGCGCACCAGCATGAGAGCTCGCTGGCCGTGCCCGGACGCGAGCAGGTTTATTTTGCCGATGCTTTCCTGGATTCCGGCGCGGTCAACTCCTGGGCGATTCGCACAGGCAGCGATCCAGAACAGTACGCCAGCGCGGTCCGCGCCGCGATCAAAGACGTTGATCCGCACCTGCTGGTCACGGAAATGCAGCCGGTGGATGCGCTGGTCGATAAGGCGCAAGCCGGCACCCGCTTCTCCTTGCTGCTGGTCGGCGTCTTCGCGGTGATTGCCGGGGTGCTCGCCGGGGTGGGACTCTACGCGGTGCTGGCGACGGCGGTGCGGCAGCGCACGGCCGAGATCGGCGTGCGCATGGCCATGGGTGCCCAACCAGCCAAAATCTTCCGGCTGGTCGTGGGACAAGGATTTCGGCTCAGCGCAATTGGAATTGGCGCCGGCCTGATTGCGGCGTTTCTCCTGACGCGATTGATGCGCGCAATGTTAGTCGGCGTGCAGGCGACCGATCCCGTCACCTTCGGCGTGGTGGCCATCGCGTTCCTGCTGATCGCGGCGGTGGCGTCGTGGGTGCCCGCTCTGCGCGCTGCGGCGCTTGATCCGGTGAGGGCCCTACGGGAGGAATAAGAACGCCGGCGATGGTGCTCCCTCACCCGTACCAGTACGGCGTCTTCTTCGTCCACTCCGATCCCGGATACTTCCGGTGCAACAGGTCAAATGCCTCGCGGCTGTAGCGGCCGATCGACTTGTCCACGCAGCCGTATCGGGTGGAACGGACGAAATAATGCAGCGCTTCCGGAACGCGTGGATCGTCGGGATGCGTCTTTGCCCATTCCAGCACTACCGGAGCGAAATACATCGGAGCGGCGCCAATCGCCGACAGCTTGCGCCACTCCCGCTCGCCGGCTTCTCTCTCCGCCGGCGTCAACCATGATGGCGCGGGCGGAAGCGCGACCTTCGGCATCGGCTGCATTCCCGATGCATCGGACCAGAATCTGCTCTGATACACCCTGTGCCCCTCGTCTCCGCCGACGTCATAGCACCACCAGCTACCCGAAGAGATCGCGTTGCTGGTCCCCTTGCTGATCACCTCGCCCATTCCCATGGCGTTAACGAAGGGCTGCATGCCAGGGAAGTGCATCACCATGAACACCAGGGCGAAGCGCCGCGCCTGCGGCGAATCGGCGCGGTCATATTGCTCGATGTAGCTGCGCACCTGCGGAAACTTCGCCAGCACGTGCGGCTCCAGTTCGCGTGCGGCGGCGGTGTCGTCGAGAAGCGCCGCCCGCAACCACGTCCGCGCCGCCAGTTGGTCGCGCAGACTCGCCGGCAGCGTTGTCTCGCCGGCGGCCTGCACCAGCATGGACAGCGGCAGGCGCTGGTTGAAGATTCTCACCGAATCCAAGTCCAGCTCTTGCGGCGGTTCGACCTGCGCCCCGTTGTAGGTCCTACACGTTCCGTTCAGACAGTAGTAATCGCCGTAATCGTTCTGCAATAGCGTGCGCGGCGCAAAGCGCAGAAACTCCTGGAAGCTGGTGGCCACGGCGAAGCGCTGGGCCAGGAACGCGTTCCGGTTCGACGGCGAGTCTTTCTCGATGCGCGCCCAGTTGGCGTCCAGCAGCTTGCGCGTCTGCTGGTGCTGGTTTCTCTCCTCTAGCAGGCGCACCCGGTGATACAGCGCGGTGTCGTAGGCGGGAGAACCAGCGCCAATGGTTGCCGCCGCATGCTCCACCTCGGCCGCGTGCGGATCGCTGGCGTGCATCGACACCAGCACAGTCAGCAGCCAGGGGGTCGATTTGGTTGCCTGCCAGCGCTCGAACCGAGACGGGTCGGCTAGTGTGCCGTCGGTCTGATAGGTGATTACCCAGTCGGTCAGGTCATCCAGGGTTTCCACCTTGGCTGCCTCCCCCTTCCATGCCTTGAGCAACGTATTGTTCATCGCAGCATGAGTGATCTCGTAGTCAACGTTCCGGTTCTTGTTAGATTGTTCAATGATTTTCTGGAACGCTTTCTGGACTTCAGGACTCTGCGCCTGCCGTTCCAGGAGCTGATCCAGCAGAAAGGTGTAGTCAAACAGCTCGCGCTCGAACCGTGGCCCCGCGTCGGACGCCAGTTCCGCAGCAATCGCGTGGAGCCGCTGCTCGGGATGCAGCCGCGCCTCCACATAGTCGAGCAGCCGCTGCGCCGCCGGATGCATGCTGGCCAGCGACTTGTCGGCCAGCATGGCCTGCAGACGTTGTTCAGCCGCCTGCATGGGCTCGGGCAAAAACGAGTTCTCGCCCTTTACTCCTATGGTCGCTTTGCGGGTATAGCATCGCGCCACCAGGTACGGTGCCAGCTTGTGCCATGGAGACTCGGGCTCATGCGCGATCTGCTCAAATGCATTCGCTGCAGCATCGAGATCGCCGCCGTAGAAGTTGGCCGCGGCCACCTGATATTGCCGGTCAAACTTGAGCAGCACATTGTTTAGCGTCGCGGGCGGAGGCAGGTGGAGCGGTGTGGGCGGGCGCTTCTGGTTCGGGCCGTAATACTGAAGGTCTGCAGCGCTGCCGCAGTTCTGGAAGACGGCATCCTGTCCCGCAACCCACTCGCGCATGGGCGCGGCGGCAATACCAAACGTCTGCGCGCGGCTCATCGCCGTGCTGGCGGCATTGGTAAACGCATCGTCACCGCAATTGGGATACTGCGTGAAGCCGTTCACCTTGTAGCGCTGGATGTCGATCTTCTCCACCGCCTTCAGTCCTAGCACCTGACTGCGCGCCTTCAGCCAAGCCGTTACCGGAGGATCGGGGTCATACGGCGCGCCAGGTGGAGTGATGTGAGGCCCGGCAGCATCGTCCAGGCTCTGCCGCTCCTCTGCCCTGAGCGGCTTTTGCTCCAGGTAGCGATAGGCAATCACCAGATAGCGCCGCTCGAACCCGGGCCATAGGATGCCGAGCCTGCCTGCATTGAATGCCTTCGCCGGCCCGTCAGGCTGGTGCTTCAGAACGAATGTTGGCTCAACCCAAGCGCCGGAGGAAAAGATGTTGACCGGAACCAGCAACACGCAAAGGAGCGCCAGCCCCAGTGCGATGCGCGACATTAATTTCATGGCTGTAACCTCCGCTGGACCGCAGCAAAGCTCTGTTGGGTCCAGGCCCGAGGATGAAAGACGTACACATGGCGGCCCAGCAGCGATGCCGGCAGCGGCGCGGGCCAGGGCTCGTCAGTCGAGACGCCCACGCTGCCCCGGCAGAGGGGCTCGCGAAAGTCCTCGCCCAAAGCCAGCGATTGCAGGATGTCCGCCCGGTCTGCCCCCATGCGGAACAGCATGGGCACGGCTTCGGAGATGGGCAGCCCGCTGAGCCAGTCGTCGCCCATGCACCACGAGCTCAGCGCGGTAATGGAGAGCGGCATTGAGACGGGCAGCCGCCGCCGCACATCGCCGATTAACGCGCGATAGAAGTCGTGTTGCGAACGCGTGGCGTCGAGGTCGATCTGTAGCGAGGAAACCTGGGGCGCGGCGGACAGGCGCACGATTTGTTCGGCCAACCGGGTGCGATATTCGTCGGAGAAAACCGTGGGCGTACTCTTCGTAGGTTCCAGCCGGACAACAGCGGTGACCGGCGTATGCTCACCTACACGCAGCGGCTGCAGGCGCGGGCGCACGACCGGCTGCTGGTCCAGGTACACCGAGCCGGCCAGGAAGGCCACTCCCACATTGTCAGAGTCGAGAAACCGCAGGTCTTCCGGGCGCTCCCACACCCAGAGCGTCACTCGCGGCGTTAATCTTGCCGCGCCTGCGTGCGACGGCCCACTGGCCCCACTGAGCAGCACCAGCGCGAGCAGTGCAGCTAACGATGCCAACTTGTGCCAAAGCGACATGGCCGTGGAGAACTCAAAAGTGTAGTCCTAATGTCTCCACAGTCATAGCGCGCCCAAGCAGGAGACCGCGCACAGCGGATATGCCAAGGCGGCGCCACGCTTCAGTTATGCTGTCTCGTCCGTACGGCGATGCCAGAACATCTCAATGGAAACCGCGCACGCGCCGAAGGTTCCTGGAAGGCGGGCATGAGGACGCGGGCCGGCACCGG
>PLYW01000352.1 GCA_003151875.1 Acidobacteriaceae bacterium | reverse complement strand
CGCTATCCACTTCCGCCAGCAGGCGAAGCATCTGTTCGCTCTCGTGGCCGGCGAGCACGTCGCTCAGCCGCTCGCGCCCGGCCAGCAACTGCTCGCGGACGCTGTTCACGTAAGCCGTTTCTCCCATCGCCATGGCTAACCACCTTCTACCGTTTAGAGGGTTATGGATGACTGCTGGATGCAGTCTTTTTTCGCCTGAAAGTTACGTTAGGCTTTGATTCCCGCGGGCGTCTCCCCGCTTCTTGCGCTCAAAGCGAATTCCATTTTCGATGACTTGTGCGCCGTCGTCAGTTTCCGACCGCTTTGCATGTGTCCGCTATATGCTTGACGCTCTTCACTTCAATAGTCGCTTGCACTACCGCTCCGGATGCAGCGCCCGCGGGAGTGGTGTCCAGAGTGCGGGTCCCGGGCTTACCGGTGATTTCGACCTCGTGGCCGATATGGTGGGTCAGCAGTTTGGCGCCACCTACGAGGTGATGGATCGTGTTGGTGTCGTCGATCAGCGTGTATTGACCCGCGGAACGCCGCAGGCACCCTTCAATCGTCTCCAGGTCGGACGCCTTGCCGCTCGTTTTGGCCGCATCTTGCGCTGGCAAACAAACGGCAGAGACTATTAGCACCAGAGTCAGCATCACTGTCTTGCGCACAAAGCCCTCCTTGCGGCTGCTTCCTGCCGCCACTTTTACTGCAATAAACGTTCCACCACGTTATAACTCTCGGCCAACGCCGCATCCAACGCAGCGGGATCTTTGCCGCCGGCCTCGGCCATATCAGGCCGCCCGCCGCCAGACCCGCCAACCTTTTTCGCAACTTCGGCAATAACTTTGCCGGCCTGCACGCGCGATGTCAGGTCCTTGGTGACGCCCACGATGAGCGCGACCTTGTCGTCGCTGACCGAGCCGAGCACCACCACGCCCGAGCCCAGCTTGTTGCGCAGGTTGTCGATCAGCACTCGCAGTTGCGCGCGTTCCAAATTGTCGGCCCGCGTGGCCAGGACCTTGATGCCCTTGATCTCGCGCACGTTCTCGGCCGCCGACTGCACCGAGGTGGAAGCCGACTTCATGCGCGCCTGGTCGAGTTCCTTGCGCAGCTTCTTCAGCTCTTCTTCGCGGCGCTCCAGTTCCTGCTTCAGAGCGTCGGCGGGCGATTGATCGTTGCCGCCGCGCACCAGCGTCGAGACGACATTTTCGAGCTGATGATCTTTGCGGAAGTGGCGCAGCGAGCCTTCGCCCGTAACGGCTTCCAGCCGTCGCACGCCGCTGGAGACGCTGCCTTCTTTCAGAACCTTGATCAGGCCGATCTCGCCGGTTGCAGAGGTGTGCGTGCCGCCGCATAGCTCGGTCGAGAAATCGCCAATGCGGATGACGCGCACCCGGTCGCCATACTTTTCGCCGAACAGCGCCATCGCGTGGTACTCGTTGACGGCGACATCGATGGGCACGTCCTCAATCACCTCGACGCGATCGTTGCGCAGCACCTCGCGGTTGGCGAGGTCTTCGATGTCCTGCAATTCTTCGTCGTCGAGAGAGGCGAAGTGCGAGAAGTCGAAGCGCAAATGCGCGGGATCGACCAGCGAGCCCGCCTGCTTCACGTGCTTGCCCAGCACCTCGCGTAGCGCGGCATGCAGCAGATGCGTGCCGGTGTGATTGCGCATAGTGGCGCGGCGGACTTCGTCGTTCACCATCGCGTCCACCTTGTCGCCCACGTGTATCGTTTGCTTGGCGACAACGCGATGCGCGCGCACGCCCTGCACCGGATAGGTAACGCCTTCGACTTCGGCGACGATGGTGTTGTGGTCCTCGCCGTAGAGCCAGCCCACATCGCCGACCTGTCCTCCTGCATCGGCGTAGAAAGGCGTGTGATCGAGCACGATCTCGCCGCGCTCGCCGGGTTTCAACTCCTGCGCACCCATACCGGTGCCGTTGTGCGGCTTGATGATGGCCAGCACTTCACATCCGGTGGAGAGCGTCTTGTTGTAGCCCTCGAACTCGGTGCGTGGGAGTGCCTGATATAGCGGGCTGGCGGTCGCCTTCGCGCCGCCCTTCCAGGAAGCGCGAGCGCGTTCGCGCTGGGCTTCCATCGCGGCGTCGAAGCCGGCGGCATCGAACCTGATTCCAACATCACGACATATATCCTCCATAAAGTCTCGAGGAAGACCTTCTGTGTCGTAGAGTTTGAATGCCATTTCACCAGGGAGTGTGGGCGTAGCGACCCGTCGCACCTCGCGCAGTGATTCAGCAATCGTCGCGGGGATCGGGCCTGGGGAGAACCGGGTCCAACTATTCTCAGTAACCGTGACTGCACCGCTGCTTCGCTCAAGTAGCGCTCTGAGTCCCGAAAATCCTGCAGCAATGAGCTCATCCCGATGAAGTCGAGAATTTGTCTGCGATCTCTCGCGCAGAGAATCATAAGCCTTCATTAAGAGCTGAAGCTGCTGTATGAGTTGTCGATGAATCTCCTGCCACTGCTCGATCACCTGGGACACGGCCGTACGGAAAGCCGCATCTGAATCCGCGAGTCGTTGCAGGTCAGACACGATAATTTGCAGTTGCGCGTCCAGGGCCTTTGCCCCGTTCAGAAATATCAGCTCATTGATTCCGACTTCCAGCAACGTTAGGCCCACGTTTAGCGTACGCGCGAACCGCGTCTCCTCCCCCTTGATCATCTCCGCGACGCGATTGGCGCTCTCGACCAGCTCGGGATATGCATCCTTCATCAGGTCGCGAACCGCGAACACCATCTCAAACAAGAACGGCTTCTCCTGTCCCAACAACCGCCCATGGCGAATCGCGCGGCGAATGATCTTGCGCAGCACGTAGCCGCGCCCTTCGTTCGAAGGCACCACGCCGTCAGAGATGAGAAACGTTGACGCGCGCGCGTGATCGGCGATCACCCGCAGCGAAGCCGCCTGATGATGTCGCTCTTCTTCATCCTCTTTCCTTAACTCCGTTTCCAGCGAGGCTCCCGTTAACTCGGCCGCACGCTGGATCAGCGGCACAAACAAGTCCGTGTCGTAATTCGAGATCACGCCCTGCATAACCGCCGTCACGCGCTCCAGCCCAGCGCCGGTGTCAATCGACGGCTTGGGCA
>PLYW01000040.1 GCA_003151875.1 Acidobacteriaceae bacterium | reverse complement strand
CGCAAGGGTGTGGGGGTTCGAGTCCCTTCTTCGGCACCAAGTTTTTCTCAACCCTAAGACCTCCGCACGATAGTTAATTCACACTCCCATTACTCGTCGACGCGCTGTTACTGGCAACTGGCCACTGGCTACTGACAACTGTTTTTCACGCCGGCGCATACTGAATCGCCAGCAGGGTCTCGTCGTCGGCACGCTCGGCGGATCCGCGGAACGCTGCTAGACGCTGCTTGCAGGCCTGCACCAGCTTTGCAGGACAGCACGTCGGATGCTGCTCCGCAATGAGCTTCCGCAAGGCTTCGACGCCGTATTCCTCGCCTTCGGCATTGCTGGCCTCGCTGATTCCGTCGGTGTACAGAACGACGGTATCGCCGGGCGACACGACGGCCCTCACCACATGCACTTGTTCGTCGGAGAAGAAGCCCAGCGGCTTGCAACTACTCTCAAACGTGGTCACACCCGATTTGCCCGCCAGCAGCACCGGCAGGTGACCGGCGTTGGCCAGTTCCAGCTCACCGCGGTTCGAAGTACGTCCAAACGCCAGAGTGGCGTATTGATTGGGCAGCGCACTCTCGTGAAACAAGCGATTGGCGCGCACCATCAGTTCCTCAACCGGCAGACGCAGCGGTATCAGCGAGCGGAAGACCGCCCGCAGGTTCGAGGCGAGCATGGCGGCTGCGACACCCTTGCCGGAAACATCGGCCATGATGAAGTTGAGGTGGCCGTCGTCCTTGATCACGTCGCAATAATCCCCGCTTACCATGCCGGCGGGCTGATAGAGATAGGAAATCTCCCAGCCCGCGATGGCGACATCCGTCGGCGGCAACAATCCTTTCTGGATCTGCGCGGCCAGTTCCAGGTCATACTCAAGCGCGCGCTGCTGCTTTGGCGTGAGGCACTCCAGGCAAACCCGCGCCAGCGGGTTCTCCATCAGTTCTTCGCTGGGGACAACGCCCGCGCACATTTCGCACACACCGAAGGCGCCGTGTTCAATGCGATGCAGGGCGCTATCCACTTCCGCCAGCAGGCGCAGCATCTGTTCGCTCTCGTGGCCGGCGAGCACGTCGCTCAGCCGCTCGCGCCCGGCCAGAAACTGCTCGCGGACGCTGTTCACGTAAGCCGTTTCTCCCATCGCCATGGCTAACCACCTTCTACCGTTTAGAGGGTTATGGATAACTGCTGGATGCAGTCTTTTTTCGCCTGAAAGTTACGTTAGGCTTTGATTCCCGCGGGCGTCTCCCCGCTTCTTGCGCTCAAAGCGAATTCCATTTTCGATGACTTGTGCGCCGTCGTCAGTTTCCGGCCCTTTGCACGTGTCCGCTATATGCTTGACGCTCTTCACTTCAATCGTCGCTTGCACTACCGCTCCGGATGCAGCGCCTGCGGGAGTGGTGTCCAGAGTGCGTGTCCCGGGTTTACCGGTGATTTCGACTTCATGGCCGATATGGTGGGTCAGCAGCTTGGCGCCACCTACAAGGTGATGGATCGTGTTGGTGTCGTCGATGAGCGTGTATTGACCCGCGGAACGCCGCAGGCACCCTTCAATCGTCTCCAGGTCGGACGCCTTGCCGCTCGTTTTGGCCGCATCTTGCGCCGGCAACCAAACGGCAGAGGCCATCAGCACCACCGTAAGCAAAACTGTCTTGCGCACCAAGCCCTCCTTGCGGCCGCTTTCTGCCGCCTCTTTCACTGCAATAAACGTTCCACCACGTTATAACTCTCGGCCAGCGCCGCATCCAACGCGGCAGGATCTTTGCCGCCGGCCTCGGCCATGTCAGGACGCCCGCCGCCTGAGCCGCCGACCTTCTTCGCAACTTCGGCAATGACCTTGCCGGCCTGCACGCGCGATGTCAGGTCCTTGGTCACGCCGACGATGAGAGCTACCTTGCCGTCGCTGACCGAGCCGAGCACGACCACGCCCGAGCCCAGCTTGTTGCGCAGGTTGTCGATCAGCACCCGCAGTTGTGCGCGTTCCAGATTGTCGGCCCGCGTGGCCAGCACCTTGACGCCCTTGACCTCGCGCACGTTCTCCGCCGCCGACTGAACGGAGGTGGAAGCCGACTTCATACGCGCCTGGTCGAGTTCTTTGCGCAGCTTCTTTAGCTCGTCTTCGCGGCGCTCCAACTCTTGCTTCAGCGCATCGGCGGGCGATTGATCGTCGCCGCCGCGCACTAAGGTCGAGACGACATTTTCGAGCTGATGATCTTTGCGGAAGTGACGCAGCGAGCCTTCGCCGGT
Source organism: Acidobacteriaceae bacterium (assembly GCA_003151875.1). GTDB lineage: Bacteria > Acidobacteriota > Terriglobia > Terriglobales > Acidobacteriaceae > Bog-257. The sequence continues at coordinate 1,143 of PLYW01000040.1, read as the reverse complement.
GACGGCCTCCAGCCTCCGCACGCCGCTGGAGACGCTGCCTTCTTTCAGAACCTTGATCAGTCCGATCTCGCCGGTCGCCGCTGTGTGCGTGCCGCCGCATAGTTCGGTCGAGAAATCGCCAATGCGGATGACGCGCACGCGGTCGCCATACTTTTCGCCGAACANNGGTCTTCGATGTCCTGCAACTCTTCATCGTCGAGCGAGGCGAAGTGTGAGAAGTCGAAGCGCAAGTGCGCGGGATCGACCAGCGAGCCTGCCTGCTTCACGTGGGTGCCCAACACATTGCGCAACGCGGCGTGCAGCAGATGTGTGCCGGTGTGATTGCGCATGGTGGNNGCACGATCTCGCCGCGCTCGCCGGGCTTCAGTTCCTGCGCGCCAACTCCGGTGCCATCCTGCGCCTTGACGATGGCAAGAACTTCGCTGCCGGTGGTAAGCGTTTTGCGATAGCCCTCAAACACCGTCGGCGGCAGCGATTGATAGGCCGGGCTGGCAGATTTCTTCGAGCCGCCCTTCCAGGAAGCCTGCGCACGCTTGCGCTGCTCTTCCATGGCATTGTCGAAGCCAACAGAACCAAAAAAAATTCCAGCATCGCGGCAGGCGTCTTCGATGAAGTCACGGGGCAGTCCGAATGTGTCATACAGGCGAAACGCACTCTCGCCTGGATAGCTTGCCACCTTTCCCATCGCTGTGAGCGCATTCACGCCAGCCTCGAGATTCTTCACCCGGACGACACCAGCAGCTCCGCCTCTAGCGAGGGTAAACTCATTGAGGTGCCCTTCCTCATCCCGCAACGTCGTGGCTGCGGCGTCGGGGAGCGTTGTAAGCTCTGCAAGCACGGTTTGCATCAGGTCGCTCTCTAGAATCTTCAGCCCCTCGCTAAGCGTGTGCGCAAACCTCGTCTCTTCGCCCTTGATCATCTCCGCGACTCGCTCGGCACCCTCCACCAGCTCCGGGTATGCATCCTTCATCAGGTCGCGAANNTCGTTCGACGGCAGCACGCCGTCGGAGATCAGGAATGTCGACGCGCGCGCGTGATCGGCAATCACGCGCAGCGATGCCGCCTGCTTGTGCGACTGCTCCACGTCTTCGCGCTTCTTCTCCTGATCGACAGCAACACCGGTCAGTTCCGCTGCCCGCTTGA
>PLYW01000324.1 GCA_003151875.1 Acidobacteriaceae bacterium | reverse complement strand
GTTTGTGCATCTTGCATTCCAATACCGAAGTCCTCGACGTCGTAGTGGGTCCCAAAAACCACACCCTGGCCCTGGGAAAGCAAAGTCGCTTGTGCGATGGATGGATTGGTTAACGTCGGATTGCGACCGCTCTCGTTATCCCGTTGAATCAGGCGGTTTGCCAGCATCAGCAATTTTTCCTGCTCGTCGGGCTTTCGCCCGATCCGCTCTTGAAAGGCCGCAACATCATTCGAAAAATTGCGCCCCTGCCCGATGATTGCGTTGGCTCCGTGGGCTTCGGCCACGTCGTAGCAAAACGCCAGCGCCTGTTCTGACTGCAGTCCAAGTGCATTGGCCGCGTCTTGCGCCGAGGTCATCCGCGACATCATCTGGTCGACCTGCACCCGCTGAAACGAGTGCTCGTATCCCAGCTTGCGGAACCGGTCTCGCCAGGTTGGTTGCAGGCGTCCGGAGTCGTCAAGCACGCGCTTCAGAACGGCTGGGGAAGACGCTTCACAGGGGCCGCTGATGGTCTTGCTCAGCCACTGCGTGTCTGCGCCGAAAATCTCGGCAAAACGTTTCTGGTCGCGCTTTTGAAGTTTCAACAGGAGCGGCTGCAGGCTGCATTCGTTCAGACTCCAACTCCCGGCGCCAAAATACAGGTCTTTGGGGGTCGCATGAATGGCCGGAAATGGATCAGTCCCCCCGGCTTCGAGGGTGGCAGTAAGCAGGATCAATCTCCATACGAGAGGGTCGCCTCCCCAGCTCACCATGGCTGTCTTGATCTCCGCCACCGACAATCCAAACTTCTGCGCGGTGGTGGCCAGAGCGGCCTTTTGCAATTCCTCATTGGTTGATGATGCAGCAGGGGACTGCGCTGGCAGACGCACGACATTCAACCCAACGGTCAGCAGCCGCGCACTTCCGTAATCGAGAAGGGGAGGGTAATACGAGCGATTTCGGGACGTGTGCCGAGGCGGGGACGCGGGCTTCTTTTTCTGAGCTGCGACACCTTGATTGACGTTGGCGTGTATGGCCAGCATTCCGGAACCACTTTCCAGTATGGCCTTGTCAGCGTGTTTCGCCAGCACGACCGGATCGTAGTTGTCTTGTTCATTATCAAAGGGCGGGACCCGGATGCGCCCGTCATAAGGAGAGATGAACGCCAGGTCCAGGCCATCTGGCATGCCCATCAACTGCAGCGTGACCCAGGCGGCCGGCTTGGTGTTGGGTGCGAGCTTAAGCCTGGCCTTGCCGTTCTGGTCGGTGAACTGTGGAGCCCCGCCATCTCCCGCCGCCCCGATTCGGACGTTGGCAAAAGGATGTTGCTCGGTGTCCATCACAACCAGCACCAGCACACCTTCTTCGGCTAGCATGGCGCAGGTCACGAGCAAGAAAACAATAAGCAGCAAGACAGCCCGCCAGCGATGGGCGAATCCGTCGACGTGCATTGGGGCTTCTTCCTCTTTCGCCCTAATTCTTTCCAGACGAAGTTAGTCGTGTTGCAACAAAATTGTGCACGGCGTGTCACCTGCCGGACACCACGAATTGGCCGCGTGGTATCCAGTTTTTTCGGCATGCAACTGTACTTGCTGTCCGTCAGTGGCATGCGCGGGTAGCGAAAAACTACCTGACGCCTTGGTGACCTGGGCCTCCGAATCGTAGCCGATCACGCTCACGGTGGCGCCGGCTATAGACGCCTGCTTGTCATCTTCAATGATGCCGATGACCTTGGCCCCGCGGTCGTTCTGCAGCGGCACCGTCACACTGGGATTGTGTTCGTCGCCCAACTGAAGCGGCACCTGGCCCTTCAGAAATGCCGCATCCTTTGAGGCATAGAACGTCACCTTGCCGTCGAGAGGCTTGCTGTCCTTGGGGACGACGAACAGCCACCCGCCGTCGATCTTCATGGGCTCGCCGCCAATCGAGGACCAGACCTTGGCGTCGCTCACCGGCGTCTGGTGCCCGTCGACCACGATCACCCTGACGCGGTACGACTCGCTGCCCACGTTCGACGTGGCGCGCGAGATTGACACCCCATAGCCGATGACGCCACCCAGCATGGCAAGGTACATGACCGCTTTGATCTTCGCATCGGCGTCCTTGAAGAAGACATATCCGAGAACACCAAGGAACAGAATCATCAGTGCGAGGATTCCCAGAGGGCTCTTGGACGCAGCTTGGATTATGCCGGTCCAATCCTTGGGCATCAGATCGGACCCTTGCAGCAGTAGCATGGCGATCGCCACGGCTTCCTCCTCGGCGTCGTAAGTGGAATTGTTGGACTTCCTGGGGTCTGAGAAACTTATCTCGATTTGCTCTAGCTGTCAATCCAGTCACGCTAATACGTAACCCCGATTTCCGTTCCGGTCGCCGCCAACATACAATACGACATCGATTCTTTGGGACCTGTTTATGACTAATCTTGCTGTGATTCTGGCCGTTGTCGCCGGTGCATTGTTGGGTGGCGCGTTCGCGGCGCTGCTGGCGCGCTCCAAGGTTGCCGCTCTGGCCGAACGGCGAAACGGTCTTGAGCAAGAACTTTCGGGCGCCAGACACAGCNNCTGAAGAAAAGCTTCGCCTTCTTGCTGAAGCCGGCGAGGAGTTGAAGACGCAATTCAAGGTGCTGGCGGCAGCGGCCTTGGAAAGCAACAACTCGAATTTCCTTCAGCTCGCGAAGACGACCTTGCAGAATTACCAGACGCAAGCCGCTGGCGAATTGGCCCAGAAGGAGCAGGCGGTCAGGAACCTGGTTGATCCTATTGCGCAATCGCTGGCGGAAATGAGCCAGCAGATACATGGTTTGGAGCAGGCGCGCAGCGAGGCGTACGGCACCCTCACCACGCAGGTAGCGTCGCTGCTCGACACCCAGAAAGCTCTGCAAGCCGAAACCGGCAATCTGGTGAAAGCGCTGCGCGAGCCGCAGGCGCGTGGACGTTGGGGCGAGTTGCAACTGCACCGCGTTCTTGAATTGGCCGGGATGCTGGAGCATTGCGACTTCAAAGAGCAGGAGTCCATTAGCAATGACGAGCGGCGATTCCGTCCTGATGTAATTGTTAACTTGCCGGGCGACAAGCAAATCGTAGTCGACTCCAAGGCCCCGTTGGCGGCTTACCTGGCGGCGCTTGAAGCGCCTGACGAAGCCACTCGCACCGCTCGCCTTGCCGACCATGCGCGCCAGATCAGGCAGCATATCGATGCGCTGGGCGGCAAATCCTACTGGGCGCAACTGACCTGTACGCCGGAGTTCGTCGTCCTGTTTCTGCCGGGCGAGGTATTCTTCCGGGCGGCCATGGATTCGGATGCGGAGCTGCTTGAATACGGGGTCAGCCAAAGGGTTATCGTCGCGTCGCCGACAACACTGATTGCATTGTTAAAGGCTGTCGCCTACGGATGGAACCAGAAGAATCTGGCCGAGAGCGCGCGCAAAATCAGCGAGGCGGGAAAGGACCTCTACAAGCGGCTTTGCACCATGACGGGACACA
>PLYW01000327.1:2531-8858 GCA_003151875.1 Acidobacteriaceae bacterium | reverse complement strand
TCCTCGATATTGCCAGCAAACGCGGCGACGTGACCGCCAATGATCGCAAGGCCGATGTCAAGGTCGCGTTGCAACATGGCGACGTTACCCTGAACGATGTCAGCGGCGCCGTGAACATCAGCTTGCAGAGCGGTTCGCTGCGCGCCTCCAAAATTGCCGGCGATCTTGAGGTGGAAGGCCATATCGACAACGTCACCATCGATGAGGTGGCCGGCGCGGTTCATCTTAACGGCGACTTCTTCGACGATATCCGCCTCAGCAAGATCGCCAAGACTGTGACCTTCAAGTCGTCGCGGTCGGACATGCAGATCGCTTCTGTACCCGGCGACCTGGAAATCGCTGGCGACGAAGTGCGGGGCAACGATCTCAGCGGTCCCAGCCGTCTCATCTTCAGCCGGTCCAAGGACGTCCACATCGAGAACGTGTCCGGTGACTTGCAGATCGAGAACACGAACGGCGATATTGAAGTGCGCGCGGCCGACAAACTGCCGCTGGGTCGAATCAGCATTTCCAGCAAACACGGTGCCATCTCGCTGGTGTTGCCGCCCAAGGCGGGATTCCAGGTGCAGGCCACCACCAGCAAGGGCGACATCACCTCCGAGTTCGAAGCCCTGAAAATTGACCGAAGCAACAACTCGACACGGGCATCGGGCGCCGTCGGCAACGGCGCCAGCAAGCTGCAAATCAACACCGATACCGGCGACATCCGGATAACCAAGGGATGAAGCGAGTGGTTAGTGGTTAGTGAGTGTGGTTCGCGATTTGATTTGAGGGTGCCCCGTCCAAGCATCTTTTGCTTGGGCGGGGATTTTCTAACAGCGGGTCAAGAAGCTGTGAACAATCCGACTGGAATAGATTATCCCCCAAGCAACACCAGGTTAGCCGAAGCCCCTGGGCAAGCGTGAGTGCGCTTGAAGCTATACGTGTCCTTCGACTCTTCCGCTGAAGCAGCGGGCTCGCTGAGGATGACAAACTCGAAACTCGAAACTCGAAACTTGAAACTATCCATTAGCCACTAACCACTTTCCCTACGACCCCCTCCACCTCCGCGACCACATCGTCAATGCTCTTGTGCGTAGTATCGACGTGTACCGCATCGGGGGCGGCGACCAGCGGGGATGCCGAACGCGTGCGATCGCGCTGATCGCGCGCCGTCAGCTCTGCCAACACGCGTTGCGTGTCTTCGGGAGAGTGCAGTCCGGCTTGCACTACCCGGCGCTCGGCGCGAACGCTTTCCTCGGCATCGAGAAAGATCTTGACGTCCGCGTTGGGAAACACCGCGGTGCCAATGTCGCGGCCTTCCATCACCACGCCGCCGTCCAGTCCCAACGCGCGTTGGCGCTGCACCATGATCTCGCGCACCGGCGGATGGATGGAAACGCGCGACGCCGCGGCGGTGACATCCGCGTCGCGTATCCGCTGGGAAACATCGCGACCGTCCAGCAGCACGCGGTTGCCTTCCCCGCGAGGTTCGAGGTCGATCACCGCGCTGGCCGCCAACTGCCGCAGCGCTTCGCCATCGTCCAGAGAAACCTGCCGCTCCATGGCCTTCAGCGCCAGGGCGCGATACATGGCGCCGCTTTCCAAGTTCACGTAGCCCAGCTTCTTCGCCAGGCGCGCGGCGATGGTGCTCTTGCCTGAACCTGCCGGCCCGTCGATGGCGATCACCAACTTGCGCGCTGTGATCATTCCTTGCCGGTGTCCTTTGCGGGCGGGAGTGTTCTTGATGACGACGCCGACGCCGATTTTCTGGGCCGACGCTGCACCAGTGGCTTGCCGGGCTGGGGCGGTTGCGGTGTGAAGCGCGGCTGCAGTTTGAACTTCCGCTCAACCGGATGCACGGCCGGCAATTCCACCGAGGAGACCTGCAACAGGACCCGGCCGGCCACGTGAACGAAACTCAATTCACGCGCAGCTTGCAGCGCGCTGATGGCTTCGCGGACCCGCGCCCGGCCGATGAGGTTGGAGAAGAAGTGTTCCACCTCTTCCTGCTGGGCTGCCAGGACACAATCGAGATATTTCGAGACCAGCGCCGTCAGCGCCTCCGCCACCGAGACGTGCATGCCCTCTTTGACCGCCTCGGGTGACCAGCGGAAGAGCACATCCCAGAACACGCCTTTCTCCTGGCTGTAGTCCACGCGGGTGATGCGCAGCTTGGCCCACAATTCCTCCAGCGCGCGATCCAGGGCCGCGGCGGAGATGTCGCCGCCCAGCAACTCACGCAGCCGGTACTCGGAGATCGGCCCTTCCTTCTGGAGGATTTGAAACGCGTCGATGGCGAGCGGAGAATATTCGGAGCGGGCACCGGCTTTCGGCGCCTGCCGAGGGTTTCGATCTCCCACCAATCCGTAAAAATAAGGAAACACCGATGCCGAAACGATGAAGTTGTTGTCCGGGAAAACGTTCGCCTCATACGCCGCTTTTTCGCGCAGCAAGCGAACCATCAGATGCTTGGCGTCGCGCGCGCTGGGGTCGGCGAAGGCCATCTGCCGGACGGGCAAATGCTCGTCACTGCCGGCATAGGCGCCCACGAACGTCGGCGCTAGGACCGCGGGCCGTTGCGGGTAAAGCAGACAGAATCCCACCGAGTCGATAAATTCGTGCGCCTCGTCGAGCGTGCGGATGGGCCGCCCGTTCAAGCGCCACTTTTCCCGGCGCAGCTCCTGTAGTTGCTGTTCGTGCATAAAAGCAGTTGTCAGCTATCAGCCGTCAGCATTCAGCCAAACCGCACCTGTCAGACTAAAGTCCGCTCGTGATGACAAGAACAAAGAGCTTATCCCGCCAATCTATTTTCCGCCAGATTGTTAGTTTGGCTGATGGCTGAGTGCTGATAGCCGACGGCTGATAGCTGACGGCTGAAAGCTGACTGCTGCTTGCTAAATTCGCTTAAACGCCCGCTGAATATCTTTAACAGAATACCGCAGAACCACCGGGCGGCCGTGCGGACAGCTCATGGGGCAATCGGTTTTCGCCAACTCGCTCAGCAGCCACTCCATTTTGTTCTGCTCCAGCGGCATGTTGACCTTGATGGCGGCATGGCACGCGATGCTGGCGGCGATGCTGGTGCGAATCTTGTCCAGGTTCAGCACCTGTTCCTCGCGCTCGAACTGGTCCAGGATTTCATGCAGCAGGTGCTCAACGTCGGCCGCCGTAACCCCCGCTGCCGTGGTCTTGACGGCGATGGTGCGCGAGCCGAATGGTTCCACTTCAAAGCCGTTGCGAGTCAGTTCGTCGGAGATCTCGGCGAAAACCGACATTTGGCCCGGAGTCAACTCGACGATAAGCGGCATTAGCAGTTGCTGCTTTTCGGGAGACTCGGCCAGGCGCAGCTTGCAGATTTTCTCGAACAGAATGCGTTCGTGGGCGACATGCTGGTCGATGATCCACAGGCCCTGCGGATTGATCGCCAGGATGAAGGAGTCGCGAATCTGGCCCACCGGGCGCAGCGTGCTCAACGAATCCAACCCGGCAGGCGCGTCGTCGTCCGCAACCACGGCAGAACATGCGTCGGCGCCCCGCGTCATGGTTGCAGCGGCTGCTACCGGACCTCCGAACGTTTGCGGCGGGAAGCGGGCCACGGGAACCGCCGCGTTTCCTTCGACGGCAAAGCCGCCACCCTCGAACTGCAACCGCGCACTGAACGGAGGGACCTCGGGCGGACGTAAGGCAAACGCCGCGTCAGCAGCCGTCACCTGTAATTCATCGGTCGTAAAATCACGGGCTCCCGACGTGAGCGAAGGCGAAGCGGTGGGCTGCGAGTGAATCTCCGTCATGAACGCGGGCACGGGGCGAGATTTCATCAGGACGGCGCGGACTGAATCGCGAATGAAGTCGTGCAGCACCGACGATTGCCGAAAGCGCACCTCGGTCTTGGAGGGATGCACATTGACGTCAACCTCGGTGAACGGCATCTCCAGGAACAGCAGCACGACGGGAAAGACGGTCGGCGGAAGGATGTTGCGGTAGGCCTCGGTGAGAGCGTGCTGCACCACGCGATCGCGAATCAGGCGGCCATTCACGAAGATGAAAATCGAGTTGCGGTTTAGCTTTTGGATCTCCGGCCGCGAAACAAAGCCGTGCAGTTTTACCTCGCCGGCAACCGGCGGTTCGTAATCTTCGTCGCGCCGCCACGGCGGGGGCTGCGGCAGTCCCACGTGCGACAGCGGCAGCAACGCGCTCAGCGGAATCAACTGATCGAGCGTCTCCTTGCCAAACACCTGGTAGATACGCTGCGAGTGGTCGGCCACGGGCGGGGCGATCAACATGGCATTCGTCGCGGCGTGCAGCTCCCAATGCATCTCGGGATGCGCGAGGGCGTAGTGGGTCACCAGCGACGCGATGTGCGACAGCTCGGTGGATTCGGCCTTCAGGAATTTGCGGCGCGCGGGAATGTTGAAGAACAGGTCGCGCACCGTGATGCAGGTGCCCAGAGGCAGGCCCGCCTCCTCGACCGTCAGCAGCTTTCCGCTGGCAATCTCGATCACCGTTCCGGCAGCGTCTTCGGGCGCATGGGTCTCCAGACGCAAGCGGCTGACGGAAGCCATGGAAGGCAGCGCCTCGCCGCGAAATCCCAGGGTCGCAATGTTCAGCAAGTCGTCGGCGTTGCGGATCTTGGAGGTGGCGTGGCGCTCGAAGGCCAGCATGGCATCGTCGCGCACCATGCCGCAGCCGTCGTCCGTAACCTGGATCAGCTTCTTGCCGCCCGCCTCCACAGTCACCCGAATGCGGCGCGCACCGGCATCCAGCGCGTTTTCCAACAGCTCTTTGACTACCGAAGCGGGGCGTTCCACCACCTCGCCGGCGGCAATCTTGTTGGCTACGTTTTCGGCGAGAACGTGGATGCGGCCCATGACTTTAAGAGTAATTCACCACCGAGCAAGTTTCGAGTTTCAAGTTTCGAAGTTTCGTGTTTTCGCGGTCGCGACACGTCTTGCCCCTAAGGGTCCGCAGTCCCCCTATGGCATTAAAGCGGCCTCCCCTAAGGCTTTGCCCGTATTGAGAGTGGTCTCGCCAAGGCTGATAGTGCCCATAGCGTTGGCCGCGGCGCAGCGACAATCGGTGGCCGACCACTTTCATCCTGAGGAGCCAACGTGAAACATTTCCTACTCATCGCGCTATTGTTCACCGTATCGTCGTCCTTCGCACAATCGGCCCGCGGTGGTTTGCCCATTCCGCCGCCGGGTGCACTCGTGTTCAGCCAAATCAACCAGATGTCGGGATGGCAAGCGTGTCACGATCCGGGTTGCGCTGGCGGCAGCGGCCTCGGGACCTACTGGATGGCGCAGTTCCAGAGCCAACCCTCGCTGTCGGGCGCCAGCACGGAAATCTTCAACTCCGGTGTGTGGGCCGATGCCCTGTGGTGGAAAAAGCTCGGTGGCCACGATGGCGTCAGCAATCTGCTGTGGGACTTCTACGTTCAGGTGGACTCGAATACCGCCTCCGCGGCCCAAGCCTTGGAATACGATGCCTTCCAGTTCGTGGCCGGGTACAACTACATGATTGGCAGCCAATGCAACATCGCTGCGGGCCTCTGGGACATTTGGGATGAATACAACGGCCATTGGATCCACACCGCCATTGCCTGCCATGGCTTTACGGCCAATACCTGGCATCACATTCAGTGGTACGTGCAGACCAACCACAGTAATCGCACCTATCATTACGTTACCCTGGTTGTGGATGGCGTGCCCCACACCGTCAATCAAACTTATTCCGCGAAGTACCTGAACTGGGGCAGCAACCTCGGGGTCCAGTACCAACTGGACGTGAACGCCAGCGGACAGGGCTATCACGAGTGGTTCGACAATTCGAAGCTGACCATCTGGTAAACGCGCGTCGCCGCGAGCCAAGGACCGGGTCAGGCGTTGCGCACCTCGCGATAAGCGCAACGCCTGACACAGCCACCTGGTTGTGTCAGATGAGCTGGCCTGAAGGGCCGGCTCTACCGGGACTACACCAATTCCAAAAACGCCATAAACTGAGTTCATGCAAGCAGAGCTTGATCGGCTTTGTGTGGTCTTAGTTGCCCCGCGAAACCCCCTGAATATTGGGGCGGCGGCCCGCGCCATGAGCAACTTCGGTTTTCTGCACCTGCGGGTGGTGAATCCCTATGAAGTCGCTTTTCGCGAGGCACGCTCCGCCGTCGGCGCNNGGCACCACCGCCGTCCGGCATCGCGAACTGCAACATCCGCTCAAGCGGCTGGAACACGGGGCACGCGTAATTCGCAAACAGCTCGCTTCCGGCCGAGTGGCGCTGGCGTTCGGCACCGAAAAGTTTGGCCTGTCCACGACCGATCTCAGTCACTGCCACTGGCTCATGCGCATTCC
>PLYW01000327.1:0-2476 GCA_003151875.1 Acidobacteriaceae bacterium | reverse complement strand
GAAGACGCCGAACTCTGGCTGGGCATGCTGCGACAAATGCTGTGGAAGATTCGCGGCGGCGGAAAGTAGTCTTGGTCTCACGCAAAAAGGGCGCACCTGCGCGGTGCGCCCTTTCTCGATGCTGGACAGCGGCTAACGCCCGAAATACTTGGCGTTGCGCTCGGTGTACTCTTTCCACTTCTCGGGCAGATCGTCGAGCGCGAAAATCGCCGAAACCGGACACACCGGCACGCAGGCGCCGCAATCAATGCACTCCACCGGATCGATGTACAACATCTCTTCGGTCGGGAACTTGTCGCTGTCCTTCTTGGGGTGGATGCAGTCCACCGGACAGGCATCGACGCAGGCCGTGTCTTTGGTGTTGATGCAAGGTTCCGCGATTACATAAGCCATGAAACAGTGTCTCCTCTACTCTCTCAAATGGAGCGATTCTGGCTGGGGTAGTAAGAACGATAGTATCAAAAACCGCGGCTGTGTGGTATTCAGAGCAATTCGAGGATGTAGTCCCTCAGTTTGCCCGGTGCAGAATATAAGCACCGAGAATTAAGGTGCCGCCTACGAAGATAACTAACCCAAGCATCCTCGCCCCCCAAACTGGCAATTTGGTCCAAGGGAATTGCGTGTGGCGGATGAACTGGTTTGGCCTGACTGTGATGTATATGCCACAAGCAAGCCAAAATAAAGGGATGATAAGCAGGAAAAAACGCCCCACGTTGCCACCTCAATTTGCCGGAAGCGCGAAGTGCAGCGCCCCCATCGAGTAAACAGGGGAAAACCCGCTCCATCACGCCGCATGTGCGGGTTCGCGCGCGCTCGCCGGTTCGTACTCGACGATATAGCCGGCGACGGCGCTGGCGGCCACCGTCAACGGACTCGCCAGATACATTTGCCCCGGACCGCTGCGCCCCGGAAAGTTCCGGTTCTGCGCGCTGATGACCACCTGGTCGGAACGCGTGGAGACACCCGGTCCGGCGTTGATGCAAGCGCCGCAGCTAGGCTCAATCACCTGTGCGCCAGCTCTGCTGAAGACGTCGAGATAGCCCTTGCGCACGCAGTATTCGCGCGTCTCCTGCGACCCGAACTGGAGATAGAACTTGCAGCTCTGTGCAACCCGCTTGCCTTGCCGTAAGGCATCGCTGAGCACGCGCGCGTACATGTCCATGTCTTCATTCTTGCCCGCGGTGCAGGTGCCGCCGTAGGCGATCTCCACCGGGACCGGCGTATTCAGTTCGCGCACGAACTTGCCATTGCCGGGATCGCCGGGTGTTGCGACCATGGGATAGATTTCCGCGGCGTCGAGTTCGATCACATGCGAGTAGTGCGCGTCAGGATCGCTATACAAACCCTCGACCAGCGTCTGCGCTTCGTTCTCGCTCATCCCGCGTCGTTCCATCAGGAAGTCAACCACCTTCTGATCGGGCGCCACGATGCCGGTAAATCCGCCGATCTCCGCCGCCATGTTGGTCATGGTGGCGCGTTCATCCACGCCCAGGGCCTCGATGGCTTCGCCGGAATATTCGATGACCTTCGCCAGGGCATGCCCGTGTCGGATGTACTCCAGGGAGAGCAGCTTCAAGATGAAATCCTTGGCGGTCACGTTTTCGCGTTTCTTGCCGCGAATGATAACTTTCACCGACTCGGGCACCTTCACGCGAACGTCTTTGGTGAACCAGGAATTGAAGACATCGGTGGTGCCGATGCCGAAGGCCACGCACCCCATCGCGCCCACGTGCGGCGTGTGTGAATCGGAGCCGACATTGAGCTGCCCGGGGAGCGCGTAGCTCTCGGTCACGATGGAATGGCAGATGCCTTCCGAGCCTTTGCGGTCGCGCAACTCGCCGTGCAACTTGATGCCGCGCGATTTGGCGAAGTCTTCCTGCTTCAGCTTCAACTGGGTCGCCAGGTCCAGCAGTCCCATCTTGCGCTTTTCTTCCGACAGCACTTCATCGAGGAAGGTGAGGTGATCGCGGAAGAACAGGATGGTGCCGGCGTCGGTGACCGGCGCGTCCTTGCCCAGAAAGTGCTCGAAGAAAATCGCTGCCATGGGTGTGACGTATTCGTGGCTGAAGCGCAGATCGGTGTGCGCGAACCCGGTGTCGCCGGGCTTGACCGCCTCGACTCCAATCTGATTGGCGCCGTGCACCATGTGGCGCGCAAAAATTTTCTCTGCGATGGTCATGGGGCGCGGCTTCGTCTTGATCGGCGGCAGGAAGACCTTGCCCTGCAGGCGGGCCACGTTGAAGGGAAACAGGCCACCGTATTCGATCACCTGGCGGGTAATTTCATCTTCGCCCTGGGTGAACTCCGTCAGTGGAATTTCTTCGCCGCCGCGGACCTTGTCGATCAATCCAAACTCGGTCGAGGTCAGCACCCCGAGATTCTGGCAATTCTGCTTGTAAATGCGCTCGATGTTTTCCGCGATCACCAGCTTGATGCCCGCCGACATCTCGGCGTAGGGCGATTGTTCACGGCTCGA
>PLYW01000136.1 GCA_003151875.1 Acidobacteriaceae bacterium | reverse complement strand
GTGTGAGGAAATTATGAGACCGGAAGCCAAGCCTTTTCAAAGCGTTTGAGATTCTTGACCACACGGGGTGGTAATCGGACCAGTAGTGATTAGGTAACATATGCCGTCGCCACGCGTCTATGCTTTATGGCTAGATTTTTGGAACTCACCGATTGTTCACCATGGTTCTGTATTAGGCTTGCGGCGCACCCAGTGCGGAGGTGAGGAATGAAAGTTCAGACTGCAGTTGCACTTTGGATCTTGATGAGCGGCGCCGCGATGGCGCAAACACCGCAAACCGGAATGTGGATGGGAGGCGGTCCGCTGGTTGGAGCCGCAGCAGTACAGAACGCGCCGTTCTCCGCAGAGCTCGTTACCATTATCGACCGGACAGCAGAAGGTGGGGCAGGTTTTCACCGCGAAACGCAGGGCAGGGTAGCGCGCAATTCTCAAGGATTGACGTACTTCGAGATGCAACTGGCGTCGCCGACTCCGGCGATCAACAAGGGAATGCGCATCAGCATCAGCGACCCCGCACAACACACCATCACCACGCTCGACCCGCAGCAGAAGACGGCATTCGTCAGCGGCAACTACAAAGGGTCGAACGCTGCCGGCATTCTGCCGCCCGGTAGTACAGTGGCTGTTCCTCCCGTGGGCACAGCAACGAGCCCAACGAATGCCAAGACGGAAGAACTCGGTAGCAAGGTGATCGAGGGACTGACAGTTACGGGCGTACGGACCCTGAGCTTGAACTCCTGGGCTGTCGGTGGAGATGCCAAGACCTTTACGTCCACGACAGAAGTCTGGACCTCTCCGGAGTTNNCACTGTTTCAAGTTCCTTCCGGGTACACCGTTAGGGACGACGCACCGCGGGCGGCGAGCAGCGGTCGTTAGCTCCTGTGCTCCGCAAGAATTCGATCGGACACCTTTTGGCCACCGATGTAGCATGTTACATCCCGCTCGCCTGATCCAACGGGACTCTATTTCCGTTTTCGGATGTTTCTGATGTCAAAGGGGTTCAGGCCGTACAGTATTTTGGCGAGGGACAGGCTCTTTCACTGGACAGCAGGGCTTTGCATGGCGTGGTCTTCGACCGCTCTGCGCGTCCCAGAAACGAGTGGAAGAGGCTCGACTGCCATGATCCGGGCGTGAATCTCCGTCCGATCCTGACAGCGAACGAGTCTAGTTCGGGGCTGGAAATTGTTAAGCCGCGACTGTATAGCGGTGATGCAGACCACCCAATCGCGGCAGAGAGATAACCTTGTGGCCACTCGAAGGCGGTGACGCTGCAACTCGACCGCCACGCGCGGCGATGAACTTGTCTGCATTTGAAATTTGCAACACTACCACTTACTTCGGGGGTGGAGGTGCGTTAAGAAAACTTACCAGATCTCCAATGTCGGTGGCCTTTAGAGTCGGCCAGGGTATGCCCAATTCCTCAGCCCGATCAATCATGCGGGGGCCATGCCGCCAGAGAGCGGCGGTGAAGGAAACAGTGGTAAAAGCTTCGGTGCTCGACCTAAGCCCGGGACCAAGCTTTGTGCCTTCTGCGCTATGGCCATGGCAAGCTGAGCAGCCGCGCTCGGAAAAGACGCGCTCACCAACCAGCGGTGATCCGGTGGGCTCGAAGTACCGCAGGCTCGCGAGAAACGTTAGCAAATCCGCCATCTCGTTGCCCTGAAGAACGGGAGGAGGAATCCCGTTTTCGTGGCTCTGACGAAGCATCGCAGGGGCGTGGTTCCATAGAACACTGGCGAACTGCCCGGTTGTGAGTGGAAGATCACGCTCTGGTCCCAGTTCCGGACCCACGCTGCCACCCTGCCCGCGTACCGAATGGCACTGTATGCATCTGCTCTGAAACACACCCCAACCCCGCTCTGCATTGCCGGGTACTTGGCGTGCCTGGGTCGCTGGCTGGGGAGCGCTTACGTTTACGTACGCGATCAGATCGTTCATCTCATTACCGGTAAACTGGGGCCATTGTCCTAGGGTGGTGGCAATAGGAGTAATCATCGACCCGGCGTGGTTAAGCATGGCACGTGTCCAGGCGTTGGAGTCGCCGCCGGCGATGATCCCCGACAACTCGGGCGCCTTTTTGCCGCCCGTCCCGCCCACCGAATGGCAGCGGACACAGCCCTTCTCGTTGAATACCCGCTGGCCAGCGCCTGGGTCTCCGGCGCGATCAATGCTGCTCGCCTGGTACAGGTACGCAAGGATGTCCGCCATTTCTTGCGAGTTCAACTGCGGATAAGGCTCGTTCTTTTGGCGGATCTGCCGCCACATGCCGGGTCCATGGTTCCACAATACCGTCACCAGCCAGCCCATGGCGGGAGTACCAGGGGGCTTTCCGGAGAGATCCGGGGCAACGCGCCCCCCTGATCCATTGATGGAATGGCAAATGCCGCATTGCTTGTCACCAAAAAACAGCGCGGCGCCCTTCTCAGGTTTACCGATGATGTAGAGTGCGCGGCGGGTAGTGGTCGGTCGGCGCACCTGCATAAACACGGCCACCATTAAGGCCACGGGAATCAGTGCTGCGGGGATCCAAAAGAGAAGCTCTTTGCGTCGATTTAGTATTGTCATACACAACACTCCTTTCGCACGCTCAGCCCTGAAATTGGGAACTCACCGCGGTTCAGGCCGACCCACTGGGCGGCGGTCAAGGACTGGCGAATCGCAGCGTGGAGCCTCTCACTTCTGTTCCAAGCTCCTGATATAGAACCCCAGCCCCACCAGCGTGAGGGCGATCATCACCAGCGATAGCCCGAGCCCGACACGCCGGAATTTCCATTCCTGCATCGCCTTCTCCCCAGCCGCGTACGTCAGTTTTGTCGTCGCAAGTCCCGTATCGGTGTCCCGCTTCAACTCGCTGTCGCGGAAGGCATGCACGGCGACACGCGCCTTCAACAGGGCATCGCGCGCTTGTGTCTGCTGCAGCTTGGGCTGGCTGACTTCCATGCCCTGTCGTTCGGCCCGGCTGAGTAACTCGTCCGAGACAGCAATCGCCGATGCCAGGTTCGTCAGTTGAGCATGCATAGCTTCCGCTTGCATGGAGCCGGTGTCTCCCTCGGTGTGACAGTTCATGCATACGGCTTTGGGGCCGGCGCCGATCATTTCGTCGGTGGGAGCCTTGATTGCGTGATTGCTGTGGCAGGTGACACAACCCGGAAATCCCATCGCGGCGAACGCGTCCTTGTGCGGGCTGGTCTGGAACAACTGAGCCTGGAAGACGTGGCAATTCGAGCAGACATTGGTGACGTTGGCGACCCCCGGTGGTGTGGCTCCGTGGTTGCCATGGCAGGTAGTGCAAGTGGGCGCGCTCAGGTCGCCTCGTACCACCATGGCCTCATGGTGCACACTCTGCTCGTAATTTGCGAACTGGTCGGTCTTGATGCCGTAGGGCTTCATGTACTCGGCATCGGCATGACAACGCGAGCACGTGGTGGCGATGTTGATAGGATGCACCTTCGAGCGCGGATCGGACGGGGCGCGCAAGTCATGCACGCCGTGGCAATCGGTGCACACCGCGACCTTATTGTCACCCTTGGCCCACTTCATTCCGTGCACGCTGGTCTTGTACTGCTGGAACTGATCGACGCGCAGGCTGGGGTTGTACTTCTTCATCATCTCGGCGTCGGCGTGACACGAGGCGCAAAGTTCGGGAGTCTGCTTGCGCTCGATCTTGCCCTTCCATCCGGCCGCCCGGCTCATCGCCTTTTCCGGATCATCACTGCTGGCGTCGCCGCCATGGCACGCCGCGCAGGTAAGTCCCTTCTGGGCGTGGATGTTCTGGCCGTAAGTCTCCACGCTGACACCCAGCGGCTCCGGCAAATTGGAATGGCAATCGAGACAGGAGTTCTTCGTCTGGGCGAAAGCTATCAGCCCGCTGCAAATTAGCCACGCAGCAACCACGATAGCCACAACGATTGTGGCCCCTCGCCTGCATGGCGCCGAATCGCGAACCTTAATCATGCAGCCTCACTTTGCCACCCAGCCGTCGACAGTCATAACCGCCATGTAACCGAGAAAGACACAAGCCAACCCGGTGATCCAACGCCGCGTCTTAAAAGGCTTTTCACGGTCGAGGAACGGCAGCAGCAGAGCTACAGCTCCGACCACTCCAAACGCCAGAATGCCCAACATCTCGCCGTCCATGCCGAGGACCTTCGCAGGAATTACCTTTAGCGTCTGGAACATGAAAAGGAAGTACCACTCTGGCTTGATGCCCGCCGGAGCTGAGGCAAACGGGTCGGCCTTCACGCCGAGGCCCCACGGAAACAGCGCCGCCAGGGCGCCGAGAAGCCCCAATGCGACGTACCAGGCCATTAATTCCCTCAGCACGAAGTTGGGGAAGAAGCGGATTTCCTTTCGGTCTTCAGGAACGGCCTGCCACTTCGCTTCCACCCCGGGCGGCACGCTCATGCCGAACCATTGAACCAGCGCCAGATGCAAGCCGATCAAAACGGTCGCCAGTGCCGGCAAGATCGCGATGTGAAACCCGTAGAGCCGCGTCAGCGTGCTACCGGTAATGTCTTCGCCTCCGCGCAGGAAGAGCAGAACGGGACGCCCGATGATGGGGATTTGCGCGGGTATCTCGGTGCCNNGCGAACGCCATGAACACCAACAGGTTCGCCGACCACGAGTGCACCGACCGGATAAGCCATCCGAACTGCACCTGGGTCATGATGAACTGCACGCTCTCGAAGGCTTCGTCGGCCCCAGGGCGGTAATACAGCAATAACAAAGCACCGGTGAGGACCTGCACCCCAAATAGGAACAGCGTCATGCCGCCCAGAAAGTACCAGTACGAGTAACGGTGTACCGGGACCTTCTTTTTTTCCGCCAGTGCCTTGAGGTCGTCCAGAGGGAACCGTTCGTCGAACCATGCGCGAACGCTTGCAACCGGGCCCGCCATCAAGCCTCCTGCTTGCGCCGCACAAAGATTTCGTCGCCGCGGACTTGCACCTCGAACGCCTCCAGCGGACGCGGTGGCGGCCCCGAGATGTTGCGGCCGTTCAGGTCGTACATGCCGTTGTGGCAGGCGCACCAGATCTCGCGCAGATCGGGACGATACTGCACCGTGCAGCCCAGGTGGGTGCAGGTCGCCGACATGGCGCGATATTCGCCCGCGCTCGTTTCCACCAGCAACCCGGGACGGGTGCCGAAACGAAACGTCTTCGCGGTGTTGGGCTTCATCTCCGAAAGACGTGCCGCAAGAACGGCGTCGCCACCCAGATCGGGAAGCTTTGGTGGGACCAGATAGCGCAGAACAGGGTAGAGGAACGAGGCTGCCGAGGCCAGCAGGCCAGTTCCCAGCAGAATGTTGACAAAACGGCGGCGCGGCAAGTCCGCAGGTGCGGGCTTGGCCGCTGCGCTGGTATCGGGTGCCGACGACATCGAAAGCCTACCCCCTATTTGCCGAGCTCACGTACGTACTTCACCAGTCCGCCCACCTGTTCAGGTGTAAGCGTCTTGTAGGCTGGCATCTTGCCTTTGCCGTTGGTGACGGAGTTCTTCAGATCGGCGTCTGACTGCTTCTGAATATCAGGCGATTTGTAGCTCTTGACGCCGAGCTTCTGCCCCATGGCGCTTCCCGTGCCGTCCGGCCCGTGACACATGGCGCATTTGGACTTGAAGAGAGCCGCGCTATCGGAATCCGCGAAACAATTGACTGAGACGATAAAGGCGACGAGCAATAACCAAGGCAACATCCGTTTCATTTAGACCCTCCCTAGGTACACTGATTTGCGACTGATCAAGGCAGTTCCGCTGCCGCATCCAGGAGAACGCTGGCAGCACCTTCGAACGAACGTTCATCTCAGTTGAAGGTGGCAGGAAGTTAACATTCGCGGTTCACGCCCCGCTGTGATGCTAATCACCAGCAGCTGTGATTGTGCTTCGCCAGGATAAACTCGCGTCGTNNCTGTTCAAGAAAGCCAACAAGTGGCTCAGGTCACCCTCATTCAAAGTGGGCCATCCCAGACCCAGCTCTTCGGCTTTCGCGTACATGCGCGGCCCGTGAGACCAAAGAGCCAGGGCGAAGTTCACTGGTGTGTAGACCTTGCCGGGCTTCCTTAGGTTAGGGCCGATGCTTCCCCCACGCGCGTCGCTTCCATGACACTGGCTGCACTTGCGTTCGCTGAATAGCTCTTGTCCGACGATGGGTGAGCCTCCCAGATCGAAATAGCGCACGCTATAAAGAAATGCGATCAGATCGGCCATCTCCGCTCCCTCAAAAGTGGGGCGCTCGATGCCCTTTGCCTTCATAGCTGCCCACATCTCCGGAGAGTGAT
>PLYW01000053.1 GCA_003151875.1 Acidobacteriaceae bacterium | reverse complement strand
CCGCAGTAGGAGCCTTGATCTCCTTATGCCGAGGCACGGTGGCAGTCCGCTGCACCTTCGGGTTGTGATAGACGGTATGTTTGGCGCCTTCGCGGAGGAGAACGCAACCGTTACGTTCGAGATGGCGCAACAGGTCAACACGCTTCACCGACTAAGCGACGACCTTTATCGACTCTCGGGTTATCCGTTTCCCGTACTCGGGCTTTGCCAGCTCACGATTTGCTTCTAACAACAGGGAGATCGCGTCTCGCAGGTTTTCGCGCGCTTCGTCCAGGGTATCGCCTTCCGAGATTGCGCCCGGCAATTCCTCCACGTAGGCGACGTAACCACCGCCCTCGGNNCGCACGGCTTCGGCGCGGGCGGCGCGCCGCCAATTCGAGGCTGGCGGCGGAGCAGCATTACCATTTATCGAAGCGCCGCCATTGGCCGCCGGCAATGTCGCCTTCGGTTCCGTGCTGGCAAAAATGGCCGCGCCAATGGCCGCCATGATCGGACGCCGCGGGTCAGTCTCGTTGCTGGGTTTGGCCAGCAGCCGATCCAGAAAGCCGGTGTCCAGGTTGCCGGCGCGGAAGTCCGGGTCCTTGAGGATGCGGCGAAACAGCGAGATGTTGGTCTTGATGCCGCCCACGAAATATTCGTACAGAGCGCGCAGCAGGCGGTTGATCGCCTGCTCGCGGTCCTCGCCATAACCGACCAGCTTGGCCAGCAGCGGATCGTATTCGATGGGCACGTTCCAGCCTTCATACATGCCGCTGTCGCGGCGGATGCCGGGTCCCGAAGGCGAGATCAGCCGCGTGATCTGCCCCGGCGACGGGAAGAAATTGTTGTCGGGATCTTCGGCGTAAACGCGGCACTCGATGGCGTGTCCGCGCAGTCGGATGTCTTCCTGCCGGAACGGTAACTTCTCGCCCGCGGCAACCCGCATCTGCAGGTGGACCAGGTCAAGGCCAGTCACGAACTCGGTGACAGGATGCTCGACCTGCAAGCGGGTGTTCATTTCGAGGAAATAGAAGTTGCGTTGCTCATCGACCAGGAACTCGATGGTGCCGGCGTTGTGATAGTTGGCGGCCTTGGCCACGCGCACGGCGATTTCGCCCATACGGCGGCGCATGTCTTCGTCCACGATCGGACAGGGCGACTCTTCCATCACCTTCTGATGGCGGCGCTGCACCGAACATTCGCGCTCGCCCAGATAAACCACGTTGCCATGCTCGTCGCCGAAGATCTGCATCTCGACGTGCCGCGGATTGATGATGTACTTCTCCAGGTACACCTCGTTGTCGCCGAAGGAGCGCTGGGCCTCGCTGCGCGCGTTTTCGTAGGCGGAGTGCAGTTCCCCGGCCGACTGCACCAGGCGCATGCCTTTGCCGCCGCCTCCGGCCGCCGCCTTCAACATGACGGGATATCCGATCTGCTCCGCCAGCTTTTCGGCGGCATCGATGTCCAATCCATGCTCCGAGCCGGGCACGAAGGGCACGCCGGCGCGCTTCATGTTCTGGCGAGCGCGCGTCTTGGAGCCCATCATCTCCATCGACTCGGGGCTGGGGCCGATGAACTTGAAACCATGGTCGGCGCAGGCCTTGGCGAAGCGGGCATTCTCGGAGAGAAAGCCATAGCCGGGATGGATCGCTTCGGCCTGGCTGCGACGGGCAACGTCAAGGATTTTGTCCACGTTGAGATAGGACTCGCTGGCCGTGGCCGGGCCGATGTGGTAGGCGTAATCGGCTTTGCGGACGTGCAGCGCCTTGCGGTCCACGTCAGAGAAGACGACGACCGACTCGATGCCCATCTCGCGGCAGGCGCGAATGATGCGCACCGCAATTTCACCGCGATTGGCGATCAGCACTCGTTTGAACATGACTGGCGCTACGAAGCAACTTCATGGAGTATTCTGCCGGGACCGAGGCACAGCGAGGACAGCCCACTCGCACATTGCACAGAACATGGATTGTACTGCATAGGCGGGCGGCGGGGAGGGGCGGCTTTCGCCCGCTCTTGCTAAATCGCGAAACAAGAAGAAAACGCCCCTCCGGCGGAGGGGCGTTTCTGCTGCAACTGCGTCATCTTACTGCGGGGTTTCGGTGGTGATGATGCCCGAGGGCCCGGCTTTCTCGGCCTTAGCCTTCTTGGTGGCCATGGTCTTGTCAACCCAGTCGTCAGCCGCCTTGAGATCGGACTTACGGGCCTCAGGATTGTCGCACTCGTACTCGGCGCGCTGGCGATACAGCAGGTTTAGGTAGGCCATGGCGTCGTCGTAGTCGGGCCGAAGCTGCAACGACTTCTGCAGGTTCTGAATTCCGTCTTCGACCTTCTGCGCGTTCTTCGCCTGGAGCTCGGAGCAAGCTCTCTTGTCCTTGAGTTCGTCGGTGGGTCTCATCCCCAGGCTGGCGCGCACGGTCTGGTCGGGCTGGTAGGCCTGCATCCAGTCGATGACGGCGAGCGAATAGTAGGTCTCGGGGTCATTAGGATCCAGTTGCGCAACCTTCTCGTGGTACTCCCTCGCCTGATCAAACTTCTTCATGCCAAAGTAAAGCGAGGCGATGCCCTTCAGGGCATTGACCTGCTGTTCTTTGGGCGGATTCTGAGCCAGGACCTGCTTAAAGACATCGATGGCCTGTTCGGCGTAGCGATTGTTGTCGGGGGAGTCGGCGCCGGGGATATATTGCTGGGCGTATGCGGTGGCCAAATAAAGACGGGCCGTTACCAGGTTGGAATCAAGGTCCACCGCGTTCTTGAAGTGTTCGATCGCGTCTTCGAATTTTGCGTTTTTGTAGGCCTGAACGCCTTTGTTGAGCTGATCGCGTGCTCTCAGCTTGCTGCAGCCAAGGGTCGAGAACAACGCAAGCAGAACCATAAGTACCGTCAGTACCCGTCCGCTTTTGTTCATGTTTGGTATCACTCTCCGTTACCGTAGTTCGGGTTTCAGGGAGGCACGGGGCAGTCACTCAATGACGCCCCGCTTCTCGATAAGGAAGATGACAGCCCGAATCACGTTCCTAGTTCTTTACCCCTGAGGCGACCGCCGTGGCGGGGCGCGCAAAGGGGGCGCCGGTTCAGCCTCAGTGACGCGCAACCTTGGCACGCCAGCTGGGCCCCGGCTCGCAAGTGGCTAACCGCCGGCTTCGATTTTGGCCGTGATCAGCCCAACTTTATCGACACCCGCTGCGTGGGCGATGTCGATGACTTGTGCCACATCATTGAAGGTCAGCTCGGGATCGGCCTTGACGAACATGACTTTTTCCGCGCGGGTCTTGAAGATGTCGTTGAGACGACCTCCCAGATTCTCCCACGTGACGTCGTCCTGGTTGATCTTCAGCGCCGGCTTATCGCCGCCGCCTCTCAGCACCTGCACCACGATGGTACGGTCGTTGTTGGGCGGTTGCTTCTGCTGGTCCTTGGGCGGCTGGGGAACCAGCGCGTCCAGACCTTTCGGAGTCAGCGGCGTGATCACCATGAAGATGATGAGCAACACCAGCAAGACGTCAATCATTGGCGTTACGTTGATGTCGGCTCTGGGACCTTCGCCGGGCCCCCCCATTGCCATACTCATAAGGAACTCCCTTTACTGCGTGCCAGCACCCGTGCTGGGCGGCTTTTTCCCGGCGGGGCCGGTTTGTACCTGTTCGGTCAGCAGGCCGACATCATCCACTCCCGCGGAGCGCACGTTGTCCACCACATCGACTACCGCGCCGTATTTGGCGCGCGCATCGGCCTTGATGAAGACCCGCTTGTCCACTTTATTGGCCAGCCGGTCCTTCACTTTGCCGGTGAGCTGGTCGGCGTTGACCTTATCGGTGCCAAAGAAAATCTGCCCGTCGCGCATGATGGCCACCAGCAAGGAATCTTCCTTGTCCGCGTCGGGCATGGGCGTTGGGCTATTCACCTTGGCCATGTCCACGCTCACGCCCTTCTGCAACATGGGCGTGATGACCATGAAAATGATGAGCAACACCAGCATCACGTCCACCATGGGGGTGACGTTGATGTTGGAGTTGACCTTCTTGCCTTCGGCGCGCACTGATATTGCCATAAAATTCAACCTCCTTCAGTCTGGCCTCAGCGCCAACCGATGACGCTGAGTTTCCAGTTACCGGCGGACCGTGCGACGCTTGAGGAAATAGTCGATCAACTCGCTGGAGCTGTTGTCCATTTCCACGTCGAAGGCTTCCACCTTGTTGGTGAAGTAGTTGAACATCATGACGGCCGGAATGGCGACGAACAGCCCGATAGCGGTGGTCACCAGGGCCT
>PLYW01000132.1 GCA_003151875.1 Acidobacteriaceae bacterium | reverse complement strand
TGTCGCCCATTTCCAGGTAGGCCCACGGCGTCTCGTGGTCGTGGGTAAAAACCACCAGCCACTGCTCCGGAATGGCCACGTCATAGAACCGATGTTTGTTGGCGATACTGTCCAGCGGATAAAGGTCGTAACCTAGTGTCCAAACCGGATCGAGGTGCTTGGCGTCCGACACCAGGTCGCTGGGATAGCAAGCCACCCGGCCGCCGCTGCGCACCACCACCGCCTGCAAGTCGCGGGTGTGGCCGGGATAAACCTTCACCGAGATCCCAGGAGCAATCCCGGCGTCGCCCTTGAGCAACTGCATCTGTCCGCTCGCGACCAGCGGATCGTAGTTGTCGGTCATGTAGCTGACGCGGTCGCGCTCGTGTTGTTCACGGGCGTGGCGCCACTCGCCCTCCTGCACGTAATACCTGGCCCTGGGAAACGTAGGCACCGCCTTGCCGTCTTTGTAATAGGTGTTCCAGCCGCAGTGGTCGAAGTGCAGGTGAGTATTAACGACGATGTCAATCTCGTCAGGCGAAACCCCGGCCTCCTCGAAACTCTTCAGCAGGAGCGCTTCATTCTTGTAGATGGACTGGCTTTTCTCGCTGAGCTTGCTGCCGATGCCGGTCTCGATGAGGATGTTCTGCTCGCCGGTGCGAACTAGCAGCGAATTGAGCGCCAGCGGAATGGTGTTGCGCTCGTCCGGCTGGATGCGCTTTTCCCACATGATCTTGGGAATGACGCCGAACATGGCGCCGCCGTCCATGCGATAGGTGCCGTCGGAAAGGATGGTGAGTTCAAAGTCGCCCAGCGTGATTCGGTGCACCGGTTTGTCTCCACGGGAAAGTTGACTTTCCGATCATACTGAATGAGCACACCAGGCGACAAAGCGGGCGACAAGGCAGTTTTCGCATCGAAGTGCGGATTCCTTGTGAGATGGGCTGTGTTATCACCAACCGTCTCACGGTTCTTGAGTGTGCGATGCCTAAGCCTTATGATTAACAATGATGTACAGCGAAACGTCGTCGGGAAAATCAATGCGGGTGCAATCCAGAGCATTCATCAGTATGTGCAGCTTTTTTGCAACTGATTACTTTGCACAACGCTGGAGCGTTCAAGCGCGATGGACATTGGGACAGTTTTGCTGAGTGCGGGTGTCGCAGTCATGACAAGTGCCGTGACGGCATACCTCACCTCGAAACTCAAGATTTCCGAGGAACACAAGAAGTGGAACAGAGAGCTTGCCCTTAAGTATGCAAGAGTAGTAAATACCAATCCTGCGTTTGCTCAGAATTTGGCAAAACCGGCTGCGGTCGGCTATCTGGTTATCAACGAGCCGGAAGGTGTTCCTGTAAGCGCGGAGGGACCGAGGAAAGTCCCTATTCCTCCCAATTGTCGCCTTGTGTTGGGCAGGAGTGCTCCTCCCGCGGACATCTCGGTGGGGGATGAATGTGCCTCTATGAGACACGCCGCAATCTCTTCAGATAGTGCGCACGTATTCGTCGAGGATCTGGGTGCGAAGAATGGCACTTGGGTGAACCACAATCGCGTGGAGGCAACCCCCGTGCGTCTTAAGGATGGCGACGTGGTCAAGATTGGGTCCACACGATTGCGTTTGCAACTGCACACGAAGTGAATGGTCAGTTAAATGTGGTTTCACGCCGAAGAAGCGTCTCCGCATGTTGCTATTCGCGGGTATACTCGATTGTGACTTTCTCAGATCCGGTGGAAAGGGAAACGTAAGTGGACCAGACGCTTAGGTGGTAGATCGTATGGCTATCCACAATTATATCTGTAAGTTTGTCCCTGCAGATATAGAAGCTGCGCTGGGTCGGCGCTACATCATTGGTTCCGAAATTGCCGTTGGCGGCCAGGGAGCAGTTTTCAGGGCGACCAGAACTTCTCAGCCAGACGGCACCGCGGCAAATGACGCTGTGGCGCTGAAGTTGCACTTCGATCGCAGACGGAACTTTCGCGTACAGCCCGAGATCGCCGCGATGGAGAACGTCTCGCATCCAAACTTGGCTCGGTTGATTGAGCATGGCTATTGTGACGTGGCCGGTAGAAACACGCGATACGTCGCGTCGGAATTCATAGAGGGACAACCCCTGAGCGCTCAGTTGACAAGCGGACGGCTGCTGGAATCCGAAGTGCTGGCGATAGGGCGCGATGTCTCGGCTGCAATTGCGGAAATTTGGTCGCGACGCCTTGTTCATGGGGACATAAAGCCCTCGAACATCATGCTTAGAAACTCCGGCGGTCACATGATGTTGGGCTCAGTGGACAGCGCTGTCCTCATCGACCTCGGCGTGGCCAAATATTTAGATCAAGGCAATATTAGTACACTCAAGCCTTTAGATCGACGCGACCGTCGCCGTTCCGCAGGTAGGCCTCTCGGAACGTTGGGTTACTTTTCGCCGGAGCAGCTCCGAGGGACCAAGGCATTGTCGTGCGCTTCCGACGTTTTTTCCCTGGGCGTAGTAATGCTGCAATGCTTACTGGGGCGGCATCCCACCGACGATGACCAGACCGCCATAACCGACGGCATCCGGGCGAGCGGAGGCAAGGTTGCAGCAAGCGTAGGCTTGCTTTGCGCGTTGGATATGATGCTGTCGGCACTCCCGACGTTTAGGCCGAATCCTGCGGAACTCAGCCGCCGCTTCCAAAGCATACGGCAAACGATGCAAGCGGACTTCGCCAAGGGCGCTCGCGCACCGATGAAATCTCAGGACTAGAGCTAGACCGAATGGGAGCGCATTTCTTGATCGGGGAAAGTCACACGACCTGTGCAAGTTGAACTTTGGCTTCTTGGAAGTAGGTGCGCTTCCGGCTGGAAACCGCGCTCGCCTCACAGAAAGGGCCCAAAGAATAAAGCCCCTCGCTTGCGCGAGGGGCTTCAGCGGTGGCGTCTGCTACTACTGCTATTACTGCGACTGCGGAGGGTTGGTGGTTGCGGGAGCCGAATTCATGTTGTTCGATTGCGGCTGCGCCGGAGCGGACTGGTAACTGGACGGAGCTGAGTAGTTGCTGCGGGGTTCCTGCATATTCGGGTTCATCTCGCCGGAGGTCTGGTTCGCCGAGGCCAACTGATCCACACTGTTCCTCAGCAGGCTGACCTCGACGCGATTGCCGTGAGCCCGCTTGGCGCCGGTTTCGTCGGACACGGCAACGCGCGCATCGCCCATCCCCATGACGAAGACGCGGTACACGGGAACCTCATTCTTCTCCACCAGGTAGCGCACCACGGAATTTGCCAGGGCCTGCGAACTCTGGATACCAGACTGTCCGCCGCTGGTGGAGAAGCCCTGGATCTCGATGATGTAACCCTTCTGGTCCTTAAGGTTGGTGGTCATGCCGTCAAGGGCTTCCTTGGCTTTACTGCTCAACGCCGTCTGGCCCGACCGGAAGCGGATCTCAGTTTGCGAAGTGGGCTGGTACTGATCGATGTTGCCCACCACCTGCTCCACGGTATTCAGGCGGTTGCTGGCCTGTAGTGCGGTCTGGTTGGCCTGTTGGGCACGGTTGCCGGCGTCGGTGGCATGCTGGTCGGCTTCGTTGGCTTTGGCGGAAGCCTGGCGGATACCTTCCTGTGCCCGGGCATCCACGTCTTTGATGTTCCTGGCATTGGCGGCGGTGAGGTCGTCGAGCTCATTGACCCGGTTACGAATCGGGCTAAGCTGGCGCTGCACGTATTTCTTGCGGGCGAAGGGATTGACCTTGCCCCAGAATCCCTGCCGCAGTTCGGGTTGCAGTGGCTGGTGCGCCGTCATGTTTTCATCCGAGCTGACGGTCTGGCTCGAAGTTGAAGATGACGAGGACTGCGAGCTGCTCTGCGACATAGCAGGCTGCTGATTGTCGGCAGGCGCTTGCTGGGCCATTGCCGGCAGCATCAGGCTGGCCACCAACGGCAAGGTAAACAGAATGCGATATTTCATAGAGAGTTCCTCCAGAATCCTTGGGCAAGAGTGCCAGACGTGCTGGTCGCGGTAATTTCCGCTGTCCTGCGGCGGTTCGCCTAAACACAATCGAGCCGCGCTAGCACTGTTTCTATTACAGGTTGGTTGCCAAACTTGACAGTCGGGAGTCTTGACTATAAGCTATTTGTTTTCATCTACATAGCTGGTCGCCTAATTCCCTGTTTCAGCGCCGGTCGGGTAGGAAGGGGAGGCGATAGGTAATTGTTACAGATAATCAGAACTGCACAGGAGCGGTACGCCTCTACGAGGCGGAAGCGGTGTCTAGGTTAGCCTGGATCCCGCTCTGCCACCTGGCAAGCGCGCGACTCATGGCGTTTTCCACCTCGCTCTGTGCGTCGGAGAGCGGCAGCGGTGGGATGGTCGTCATGCCTCCCAAAATGCCAGCCAACGCAAAATAACTACTTCGGCACTCATGCAGAAAGTCGATTGGATATTCGGGTTTGCGGGCGCGAGCGACCTCCGGATCGGCGTCCAGCAGGTAAGCCACATCGGGTCTCGGGACAAACGCCGCCACCAGGCGAACGAAAATCCTGCTCAGCGAATTCGACAGCGGCAGGTTGGCCAACTCGTCGTAAATGTAGCGATCCAGAATGACGACAGCGGCGTCCCCGGAGCGCGCTCGCCGAACGACGATCACAAGGTGAACGGCGTCGAGGAAGTACAAGGCATGACGAATGGCGCTCAAATACCACTTGCGAACATTCTTGTCGCGGCGATTGACCGGGCGATCCGGCGCGCCGATGCCTCTCTCGCTTCCATATACGCGATGCACGAAGCTTTCGCGATACCGGCTGAGCACGACCACATCGTCCCAGAATGCCAGCCTTTTCGTCGCCAGCCCGCGGCCGTGCAGGACGTGCCGCAGATTTTCGATCTGGGTGCTCTTGCCCGAGCCATCCAGCCCAGAAAACGACACCAGCAGGGGCTTGCCATGTCGAATTGACGAAGCATTGTGAAGCATTCAAAATCTCGCGGCGCAAGAGTTCACGGCGTCGCATCCACTACCATCGCGTGAACGGCCCGCGGTTCGAGCGCCGCCCTTAGGGATGGCTCGGCGTGCCCTTGGTGAGCGCATAGACCGTGCCACCGGCGACGCCGACCGCGGCGATCACGCCCAACTTTATGA
The DNA here is from genome assembly GCA_003151875.1 of Acidobacteriaceae bacterium. Classification (GTDB taxonomy): domain Bacteria; phylum Acidobacteriota; class Terriglobia; order Terriglobales; family Acidobacteriaceae; genus Bog-257. The sequence goes on along the minus strand of PLYW01000132.1, from coordinate 7,086 downwards.
GCAGCGACCGGCGTTGACTCTGCTTTGCTGGCGCAATCGCCGCTCCGGCTGGACGCGAAGCTCCCCCGCCAACCACCGGCACGCCCTCGGCCGTTGCCGCGCCCAAAGGCTGTTGCATCTGCTGCTCAGGCTTGGGCTGCGGAGCAGGCGTAGCAGGAAGCGGCTCCGGAGCGGTTTCGGTGTTCTGGTTCGGCTGAGCCGCAAGCGGATTCGGCTGATTCTGGCTCGGAACCGGCTGCAGCGGACCCTGCGACGGATCAACGGTGGTGCCATTCTGCTGTTGCTGCTGACCATTCTGCGGAGACGCTCCGCCGTCTTGCGGCCATGCCTGGGCGCACTCCGGTATTCCGCACAGCGCCAGTCCCACAACCAGCGTCATAAATTTGGCAACTAATGGACGACGAGCTTTCATCTGCGAGATCCTCCCCCGACTAGAATTTTGGTTCCTGGGCCCAATTGCTTATTTCGACTGCGTCACCACTTTGTCCGCAGCAACTGACGTCAAAGCCGGCTGCGCGGTAGAACTGCGCGGAGCCGCCGCATCCATCAGGCGCTCGACATCGGCATCGCGGTCGTAAAACAAATTCCGCGCCCGGTTGCGGCCATAACGCCACAAATTTGCGACGTTCGTCTGATACCAGCAACATTCCGGCATGTGCGCCGACAACCCGCAGAACACACGGAAGCGCTCTTGCATGACCTCGGGTGATGCCAGTAAGGCTGCGGCCAGGCGGTGATTGCCTTCCAGCACCGTAACCGGCTGCCGGTCATTCACGCCGATCAGCAGCACCGCGCTATCGTCGGTCGTGGTGCGCAAGCGGTAGCTGAAGGCCTGGACTTTGGCAATGAAGTCGCGGGTCCGGCCGCGAAAAGGCGTGTTCCTGATTTGCCTCACGATGTCGCGCAACAGAAAGCTTCCGTTGGCCATCTTGCGCCACTGCGCCCGGGGAAACACCCGAATTCGCTCCAGGTCTTGCGCTTCGATTTGCACTTCCCACCACGCGGTGTCGGCGGGCAACTCTCTCCACAAATGTCCCCGGCGACGGAAGAGCAGGGCCCGGCGCAATGCATTGGCCCGTTCATCCGTTATGTCCGCTCCCAGGACCAATTGTTCGAACTGGTCGCGGTCATGGTGGAATTCCTCCTGATAGAACTCGTTCTTCAGGAACTCCGCGATCACCTCTGCTTCAGTAACGTGCCGTAGCCGCTTCATGCAGCCTCCTGCCAGATGTTGCCCACGTCTTGATGAAGGGATAGGAAACCGCGAGCAACAGTAAAAGCCTAAGTACCTGCTGGACGATGATTACCTCCAGTAAGGTTGAGTGAAACCATGAAATTCCCGCGGCGATCAGGCCGCTGACCACCAGTTGTAGCCAACCCGTATTCGCGATGCGCCGTGACATTTCGTAGGTGATGAGCACCACCGCGATGGCGTAGGTGCCGGTGGCGGCTGCGTTCATGCTCAGCAGCAGGTTCAACCCGCCAATCGCCGCCGGAAAATGCGTGCCGAACAAAGACCGGAAAACAACTTCAGGAAATGCCGCGAGAAACAGGACAAAGACCACCGACATCGCCGTAACCATCAGCAACGGCAAAGCGAGCAGCGGCCGTCCTCCTCCTCCGCCTTCGTCTTTCGCTTCAGCGGACACGGGGAACATCGCACTCACGATGGACCAGGCGCCGAAGTACAGCAGACGCCCCACCAGCGCGATGGCAGCGTAAAGCCCAGCGACTTCGGGGCGGAAGAAGTGCTTCACCATCAAAATGTCAATATTGCTGATGATGACTTGGCCCACAAAGAAGACGATGGCCTGCATGGCCTCGCCCACGGGCGCGGGTTGGGCCGGCACAACTGGGCCGCGAAGTTCGCCGGCCCCGTCAGGAAGGCAATAGGCGAGCGCCACCGAAACGGAAATCGCAGCCACTGCGCCCAGCACGCCGAAGCCCAGTTCAATGAGTACCATCGCCCCCACGAACTTAAGGATGGCCTCGACCGCCATGTTCCAACTGAAGGCCCGGAAGCGGCACGTCCCTTGCAGACCTCCTCGTTTCACGCCGAGAGGAACGTAAATCGTCAGTCCGACAGCCAGCAGAATAATGATCCACGGGCTCGACAGCCGCAGGTAGGCAGTCAGAACAGAACTGGCCAGCACCATGAAGACGCCCAGACCGATTCCCATGGCCCAGGCCCGCTTGCGCAGCCGCTGGTACACCGCCGCTTTGCCCGCCACGGTTTCTTCCTTGGCAAGCAGCTTGGTGCACACCAACTGGAAGGCCAGGGTGATGGCGGAAACCAGCATGAGGATGGTGACCGCAGCCGCGGCATGGCTAAAATCCGCGGGGCCCAGCATCCGGGCTACGCCGATGTTGTAGCCGAAATTCGCCAGGCTGACAAAGACCGAGCCGATGAGCAGAATGATGCTTCCGCCCAGGAACTTGGCATGCGAAGCGGGACCGCGACGCGACGCGGCCGTCCCGGCGCGCAGACTTTCGTCCGGCTCGCATACCACCAGCGTGTCTGGATTCGCGCTCATGCCGCCAGGTCAGGTCCCTCTTGATCGCCCTCGTGGCCTACGAATGCCTCCGGGGAAACCATGGATGTGGCCTCATGAGCCGGGTGAGGATAGAAATGTTTGATCGCGTTCGGCAGGAAGCTGCTGAAGCTTTTCACCGCCGTACTGCAGGTGTCGTAGATTTCAAAGAGCCGGCCGGTGCGCGTTAACTCCAGCACTACCGCCGCCTGCGGTGAGAGCGCGGCGAGTTTCAGGTCGCCGTCGCGACGGACAATGTCCCGCATGCACGTCAATAAAACATCGACGCCGGCGGCATCAATGTGTCGCACCCGCGACATATCGAATACCATCTGCGGCCGGTCCGAATTCACAAAAGGCTGCACTTCCTGGAAAAAACTGCGGGCCTGTTTGAGATTCATTTTTTCGGGCATTCGTTTGACAACTACGGGCCTTTTACTGCTCTCCATATCTCCTCACGACGGCCAGGTTGGAGGGGAACTCCGAAGCCTCCGGGACGGGACCCTGGGCTTCTGTTGCCGGGGTCTTCAAGGCAGCTGCCTGCTGCTCCAAAGACTCCGGGACGTCCGCGGTGTGCTCACCATGAGGCGCAGGAAATCCGCGATAAATCTGTTTAGGTAAGAAGGCAAGAAGCGCAGCGGTGCTGCCTGCCAAACGAGAAACCACGCTCACCGCCGACATTCCCACCAGTTTACGGTCGCTGATTTCGACGTCGACGTTGCGCGCCAGATGGGACAGGCGACGGAACCCGACCACGGAATGCATCACGTCGAGGCCCGCTCCCACGTAGGTGTAGGGCAGCACGGTGGAGTCCTCCACCACGGTGCCACAGTCAATTTCGGCATGGTGCTCGACGACGGCGCTGCGGGTGATCAATGCCGAAGCGCGGATCCTGGCATATTCCCCGATGAATGCTGGAGCCAATACGCGTGCCTTGCGGTGTATGCGGGCCGATTCTGCGATCCACACGCCAGGCCTGGTTTCTGTTCCCACGGGAGCGATCGAATTCCTGCGGAGCAGTCCGTCGAGCGCCAGGCGACGCAAGTCGGCCGCGGTCTTTAACCGATTGACGTAGCCGGCAACGCGAAAACCCTTACACTCGGTGCGCAGTTTTCGCAGCTCACTGCGAAACAGCGACGCCGCGTCATTTCGCCGCGAGGCATTCAGCACAAAGATGTCGAGCGAAGCGCCTGCGGGATCCACGGCCATCGTTACGGGGCAATGGTGGTCGAGATGATGCTGAATCAGCTCCTCGTAATCCACCTCGGCGTAGGGGCCAACGCGAACTGCGATCACCAGTTCGGCGCCCTCCTCCGCGTACTTACTGAAAGTGTTCTCCGCTGTTTGCCAGAACTCTCCTGGTGGGGCTTGTATCCACGGCATATCGGCACGTAGGCGGGTGCGCCGCGCGAACGACTCCGCCTCGGGCGCAGCCGCGCTGATCAGCGTGGCCCCGCAGACTCCGAAGTGCCGCAAGCGCTGCCACACCCTTTCCACCAGCGGCAGGCCAAGCACATCGAGGTAAGCGATGGGAATGCCGGCAATGTTCTCCTCCGGGCCCGGCTGGGTCCTGCCGACCATGAGAATGGCCCTTACGTCCATGGTTGCCACCTCGGTGCAGCCGCGCGGAAGATTGCCGAGCGCGAAGGGACCCACGAAGGAATTCTGCGGAAGCGCGATATCGGCTCCAAGGCGCGAGCGCGCTGGTGAAGATCGAACGAGCGCAAATATTGGCGAATAATCTGGGGCATGGTCATGCGCAAGGCCGCGGAGAAATTCTGCTCCGACATTTCCTGCAGGCGTTCGGGATGGCTGAGAAGCTGGTTCAATTGGATCGCCAGGCTTGCTGCGCTGCCGGTTTCATAGAATTCGATTGCGATGCCTTCATCGCGCGCCATATCGCGAAAGTCGTCGATGCCCGCCGATACGATGGGGACGCCGAATTCGCACGCCAGGTGCGCCACACCGCTGGCGCCGGCGGCAGAAGAATATGGCAGCACTAACACGCTGGCCTTGCGGAACAATTCCGCAATGTCGTCTTCCTGCACATAGCCGGTGAATTCAATATGGGGATCGTCCTTCATCTCTTCCGCTATTGTTTCGATGTAACCAGGAGTCATAGGGTGGTTTGATCCCGCCACAATCAAGCGAAGATTCGGGAGCTGAGCGCGTAGGCGGTCGAACGCCGCGATCAGCAGTTCCACGCGTTTGTAGGTGCCCCACTTTCCGAAAGCGAGTATGCGGCGCTCGGGATTGCCGCGCTGGCTGAAGTCGGGAGGCTCCGGTCTGCCTCCCAGAATTCCGTGGGCGCGAAAGTGCACATTTTCGCCACGGTACTTGTCAATGAGCGTGCGGCGATAGGCGGGCAGCAGGACCGAGATGGAATTCGCCATCAGCAATATGCGCGTGGCGGCGGACCCGGCCACTCGATAAAGCCGCGGAAAACGGACACCCGAGTCAACCAGGCTGATGTTGTCCATCAGATGATGCAGGGTAACGTGGGTGTAGCGTCCGCTCAGTCGCGACAACACCGGCTGGGTCAATCCCGAGAAGGCCGCCACGGGATTGTTGCCGAAGGTCGAAAACAGCAGGTTGAACCAAACCACATCCGGCTTGAGGTCATAGATGGCTTGCAATAAGCGTGCCGGATTGGCGATGGAATCGAAGCGCCAGCAGCGAACCACGTCGTAGTCGGACAACTCCTCGACCGGCCCGGCAAGCTCATCCGCCAGGATGGTGAGGCTCAGCAATGGATCGCGCTGCAGCTCACGCGCAATATGGAAGCCGTATTCGTTCAGCCCTCGTCGGCTCGGCGGGAACGCACTTACCAGGCAAATCTTCATGGACTCCCCGATTAGAAGATCGTCAAACGAAATACTGGACGGATTAGCGTCCCGCTCTGGGCGGTTCCGGTGAACGATGGAAATTGCTCCGCCTGAAGGCCGACTGAGAACCGCAGGGGATACTCAACCGGAAACTCTCCGGCGGCATCGCTCATTGTCCGGTGTAGCGGCCTCACATAAGTGATGAAGAAACTGCTGTACGCGTTGTCATACTCGTGGAACGACCCTCCGCGGGTGTAGGCGAATTGGCCATCGGTACTCCAGGATGGATTTACCTTGTACTGGATGGTGCCGCCCGGGCGCCAAACGTTGGCGGCGGCCCACTGCGTGTCCTGCACGCGCCACGAGCGGATGTACTCTTCCAGAAGACTCGCGGTAAGTTTTTGCCCGAACTTGCGCTGAATTCCCGCGTAGCTCGAGGTGGTGAAGAACTCCCGCACCAGCGGATGGAAGGTCAAGTCCCGGCGCGTGTAGCCCGTGATGAACGCAGTCTTGCCCCACGGCCGTCCCACCTTGAACTGCAGCGTGCCCCCGACATCGTTAGAACTCTGCTTGTACCCGGTCGCGGTAAAGGGCCCGGATTCGTGATACAAGCTGCCGTTGAAAGAAAGCCAATTGGCGAACGAGCTGCTGCTGACGTACATGAACTGGCGAAACAAGTTCTGATTCATGTACTGCGGCGCCTGCGAGTCCCGGCGCAAGGTGAACTGGACGCCGGTATTGAATGCCAGCCAGGCATTTCCCAGGTGAACCACCGGATTCAACGCGGTGTTGAAGTTGTAGTCAAAGGTGTTGCGATTGATGATCAGCGCCTCTTGCGGGAGCGATTCCTCGCCGGTAGAGTTGCGGACCTGGAAGAAACCGCTCAACATGGGAAAGTTGTTGTCGAAGTGGTAGCGATACGCGGTGGTCCAAAGCGATTCTTGTTGCGAGCGCGGCGGCGGCAAATTCGCGTTGTTGGTGATGCCGAGGATCGACCGGTCGAGCATGTAGATCGTCCAGTCGTCATAGAGTCCACCGGTAGTGAAGTCGGTCAGCAGGCTGAGATGGTCGGTGACGCGCAGGCCCTCTTCACCGGCCACCTGCAGGCCTTCCAACTCGGCGATCTCACTGCCCCCAAGTTGATCGGCCTGCGAGAGTGCCAGCAGCGCGTTCCAGCCCTGATGACGCTGCCGGTACACCTCACCTTGCGCCAGCAGGTAGTCGTAGTTCTGGTTCGCTCCCGGATCGGCGCCCAGCACCGCCAGCTCGGCATCAGCCTGCTTGGTTTTCCCTTGCGCCAGGAAGGTGTTGGCCAGACCGATGGCCACGACTTGATCGGCGGCCCCGGCTTGCTGCGCCTTCTGAAAATAATTGGTGGCAAGATCAAAGTCATGCATGGCCAGCAGCAGGTTCGCCGCCTCGATCAGATTTTCTGCGGTCACCGGCGGGGCTTCGCCAATGCGGCTCTCGGCAAAGGCAAGACTGATTTGCTGCCTGCCATCTTCGTTCTGGCCATAACGCACGAACAGGCGCGCGATAGCGAGACGCGCGTCAACCCGGTTCGCATCAGGAGCGTCGAGGGCGCGGCTGAAGCGGTCCATGGCCGCCTTCCTATCGCCCAAGGTCAACAAGGCGTCGCCGGTATCCAGCAGGATGGCCGACTGCTCGCCGCCCTGCCGTTCCGCCGCCTCCACGTAGCGCAGAGTCTGGTCCCGCTGATGTAACTCGGC
>PLYW01000312.1:1706-3565 GCA_003151875.1 Acidobacteriaceae bacterium | reverse complement strand
CCGATGCGCAAGGGCACGAAGCACAACTGCTGTTTCTCATCCATCACCAATTCGCCGCGTCCGCTTACCGACTCGAGTTGCTCCTGGCTGAGTTCGGGGTGGTCAACGCCCGTGCGATAGACCTCCTTGCGTTTGGGCAGATACATGGCTGCCGCCTTCAGTCCGAAGGCATCGCACACGTAGTGAGGTATGGAATTGAGCAACTCCATCACATTATCGGTGGCCAGCAACTGCTGGCTCAGCGAGTAAAGCCGCTCCACCTCTTTGCGGCGGCGGGTTGCATTTAGCGCCTCGCGCCGGGCCCGCTCGGAGAGCCGGCTGGCCACAATGGCGCTGGTCAGGAACGCAAGCAATGCAATCCAGTTCTGCGGTTCGGAGATGGTGAAAGTGTGGACCGGCGGCAGGAAGAAATAGTTGAATGCCAGCGTAGCCACGACAGCGGTAGTGATTGCAATGGTCAATCCCCAGCGGCTGGCTAGCAACAGCACCACCAGCAAGAATGTCAGGGCGACGGTGGTGGGATTCACATCCGGCAGGCGATGGTACGCAATCACCACGATAGCAATAGTTCCCATCGCCACCGCGTAGTGGTAGAAGGCAGCTTTTAGGCGCTGCGGAGAGACGGCAAAGGAACGCCGCCCGGTCTGCCCGCCTTCCGATCGTCGTGGATTCACGCCATGATTGTATCGAATCGACTTTTTCGGCCTCCTGCCGCAGAATAGTGGCGCGATGCAAAAAACCCCCGAGGAATGGTTAGAGGAGACAGCTCCGACAAAAAAGAGCGGCGTCTTCAAGCTGTTCCTGGGGTATGCGCCGGGGGTCGGCAAGACCTACGCCATGCTGAGCGAAGCCATTCGGCGTAAAAGCCGCGGCGAAGATGTCGTGATCGGAGTAATCGAGACGCACGGGCGCAAGGCGACGCAGGAAATTGCCTCGCGCTTGGAATCCGTGCCGCGCAAGAAGATCGATTACAAAGGTACGCTCTTCGAAGAGATGGATGTGGACGCCATTCTGGCGCGCCATCCGCAGGTCGCGTTGGTGGATGAACTGGCGCATACCAATATTGAGGGCAGCAAGCACCACAAGCGCTACGAAGACATATTCGAGTTGCTCGACAACAAGATCGACGTGGTTTCCACCATGAACGTGCAGCATCTGGAAAGTGTCACGCCCATGGTGCACAAAATCACCGGGGTGCTGGTGCGCGAAACGGTGCCCGACTGGGTGTTGAAGCGGGTCGATGAGATCGTAATGTCGGATGTTACGCCAGAAGCGCTGCAAACGCGGATGCGCCGGGGCGATATCTATCCCCTGGAACGTGTGGACCGCGCGCTGGGGAACTTTTTTCGTCCCAGCAATCTAATCGCCTTGCGCGAAGTCGCCCTCCGCCATGTAGCGCAGGTGGTGGATCGCAGCCTGGAACCATATCTCGACACGGAAGCGCCCGGCCGCGACTTGAATGTGGCGGAGCGCATTGGGGTCGGAGTCAGCTCCAATCCGGCGGCGCAGTACCTGGTGGCCCGGGCTTCCCGCATGGCGCAGGCCATCAACGGCGAGCTGTACGTCTTGTATGTCGATACGGGGGTGGATGGCGACGATCCGGAGAGGCAGCGTTCGCTGCAGGCGAATCTTCACTTTGCGGAAAACCTGGGCGCAACCATTGTGCGGCTCAAGGGTAAGGACGTGGCCCAGGCTATGGCCGAGTTCGTCCGCGAGAAACACATCACGCAGATGATTTTCGGGCATTCTGCAACCAGTGGCTGGCGCAAGTACCTGTTCATGTCGGCCGTGCACCGTTTCCTCCGCGACGCGCCGGCGGTGGATGTGCACATCGTGAAGCAGCAGCCGAACTAGAGTTT
>PLYW01000312.1:0-1637 GCA_003151875.1 Acidobacteriaceae bacterium | reverse complement strand
ACCAGTCTCAATGCGCAAGGCTACGAGATCCGCGTGGCCAACGACGGTGAAACCGCGCTGGAGATTGTGAAAGACTTCGCTCCCGACCTGGTGATCACCGATCTGGCCATGCCCAACATGAACGGCATCGAACTATGCCGCCGATTGCGCAAAATATCGCAGGTCCCCATTCTGGTCCTTTCGGTGCGCGGCGAAGAGCGCAGCAAGATCGAAGCGCTCGACTCCGGCGCCGATGACTACGTGACCAAACCCTTCAGCACGGGTGAGCTGTTGGCGCGAATTCGCGCCGCCCTTCGGCGTTCCCCGCCCAGCGACAGCGCCGTGCAAACCAGGATCGACCTGGGTGATTTCCACATTGATCTCGACGCACATGCCATCGCGGTNNGCCGCCAGGGAAGTGCGGCTGACGCCCAAGGAGTTCGATGTGCTGGTGTACATGGCGCAACATCCGCGCAAGGTCTTGACCCATCGCGCAATCCTGAATGCCGTGTGGGGAAGCAACAGCATCGAGCAAAACGAATATCTGCGGGTNNGTTTTGTATAATCGTGGGTTTGCACTTCATCCTTCAGGAGAATCTGTTGCCGCAAGCGGAAATTGGCATCATCGGCGGGAGCGGTCTGTACTCCATGCCGGGGCTAACCGACATTCGCGAGGTGGCGCTGGAAACGCCGTTTGGAGCGCCTTCCGATGCCTACGTGCTGGGCACCCTGGCGGGTCGAAATGTAGCTTTCTTAGCGCGCCATGGTCGCGGACATCGCTTCATGCCGACGGAAATAAATTACCGCGCCAACATTCACGGATTGAAGCAGCTTGGGGTCTCGCGGATCATTTCGCTGTCTGCCGTCGGCTCGTTGAAAGAAGAGCATCGGCCGCTCGACTTTGTCATTCCCGATCAGTTTGTCGATCGCACGCGCCACCGTATCGACACCTTCTTCGGCGATGGACTTGTCGCGCACGTTGGGTTTGGGCATCCAATTTGCGAGGAAGAGGCGCTAGTCCTCGAGGGTGCTTGCCGTCGTGCCGGCGTGAATGTGAAACGGGGCGGCGCGTACCTCAATATGGAAGGGCCGCAGTTCTCGACCAAAGCGGAGTCCAATCTGTATCGCAGTTGGGGCATGGATGTGATTGGCATGACCAACCTCACGGAGGCCAGACTGGCCCGTGAAGCCGAGTTGTGCTATGTCACCGTCGCCATGGTTACGGATTACGATTGCTGGCACGAGGAACACGATCACGTTAGCGTGGACCAAATCATAGCCGTGCTGCTGAAGAACGCCGAACATGCTTGCAACGTGGTACGAGAAGCNNCTGCTCGTAGGCAAGTATTTCAACTCCGAAGAGAAAGCGGGAGCATAGGACTTGTCCATTCTTGTCGTCGGTTCTGTTGCATTCGACACTCTCAAAACTCCTTACGGCGAGCGCCAGAAAATTCTTGGTGGTGCGGCGACCTATTTCTCGCTTTCGGCCAGCTACTTCACCGATGTGCGGGTGATCGCGGTGGTGGGCGAAGATTTTACCGCCGAGAACGAAGCCGTGATGACCAGCCGCGGAGTCGATACGCGCGGAATCCAGCACGCGAAAGGCAAGACCTTTCATTGGTCCGGCGAGTATGGCGAAAACGTCAACGAAGCGAAAA
>PLYW01000120.1 GCA_003151875.1 Acidobacteriaceae bacterium | reverse complement strand
ATTTCGGATTTAGCCGGGAATGGGCGGCGCCGCTGGCCTCGGGTATATCCATTTGCGGAGTGTCGGCGGCCATTGCAACCGGGAGCGCCATCCGAGCGCGCGCGGTAGTGCCCGTGATGGTCTCTTCGCTGGTCGTAGTGTTTTCCGTGGTGGAGTTGCTCATCCTGCCCTTCGCGGCACAGCACTTCCTGTATCACCAACCCATGGTGGCCGGGGCCTGGATGGGACTGGCGGTCAAGACGGACGGAGCCGCAGTGGCCAGCGGCGCCATTGCCGACGCACTCATACGAGCCAAAGCCTTGAGTGCCTCGGGTGTGAACTATGAGCCGGGTTGGATTTTGGGCGTCAGCACCACCGTGAAGGTATTCATCGACATCTTCATTGGCATCTGGGCATTTCTTCTGGCTTGGATATGGTCGGCGAAAATCGAGCGCCGTCAGGACGAGCAGGTCAATGCCGGGCAAATCTGGCAGCGCTTCCCCAAGTTTATCCTCGGCTATGTGGCCACGTTCTTGCTGGTGCTGGCCATCGGCATTGCCGTTCCAACCCTGGTGCCCAAGGTGAAGGCGTCCATGGCCCAGGCCAATGTGTTCCGGTCGATTTTCTTCGTTATGACCTTTTTCTCGATCGGGGTGGTGTCCAACTTTCGAAAACTGTGGCAGGAAGGCATCGCCAAGCTCATTGCCGTTTATGTCCTGTGCCTGTTCGGATACATCATTTGGGTCGGGCTGCTGATCTCCTGGTTGTTTTTCCACGGCATGCTGCCGCCGATCGTGAAGGGGTGAGATATGAATGAACCTCGCTTGGGTGATGAACTGCGCAAGATGGAAGGTGAATACGAGCCGCTGCTTCCGATCGAACGGAAGTTGATCTGGTACACGTTCGGCACTGGAATTGTGCTGTTAATCGTTTTGGTGCTTCTCAGTCGCGCTTTTGTGTGATCCGGGCTTCAAAACGGGCTGCGAAGGCGCTCACGCGCTGAGTGACCTAGGCCGCGGACCTGACCATTGAGGATCTCCGACGTCGCTTGCATCGGCTGTCGGATGCGGCGCAGCCCGTTGCTCTGCCGGCTTGAGCTCAATTCAATACGACGTTCGAGCCCCACTGGTCCACGAGCTTCCACCACAAATACTTTTCCCATTCGTCGAGGGCAGCTTTCGCCCAACGGCGGTGTCTCCACCATTGTTCAGAATTATGATAAGGGGCCGACTCAGCGGCCACCGACCACTCATATTGCGGCAGTCTCTTGTGAAAAATCGAGATGGCCCTGCGGGTGTGAAAGTCGGAAGTAACAATCAACGCAGAATGCACGTTTTGGCGCTCCAGGCATCGCTTAACATCGACGGTCTCACCAAACGTCGAATCTTCGCGAATCGGGCAGACCTCCGAACCCAGCGGCCCGTAGGCGCGCAGAAAGTCAGCCGCCATGTCCGCATCAGACTTCCCAAACCGGTCTCGACTAGCATCCGCATCCAAGATGATTCTTTCCGCAAATCCCGCTTTCTGTAACGCCACCGCATGTTCGTAACGCGCATCGGTGCCGCCGGCCAGGACCAGTATGACGTCTGCGGGCCGCGGGTCATTCAGCACCAAGAAGGACGCGGCATGCGACAGCAGCCAAACGGCAATCACGATAACGATTGTTAGTACCACCAGGCGTTTGAGAATCATCGGCGGATTTGGTGTCTTCTCCTGCATCTCCTAAATATGCGGAATTGCTATGATACTGGTTAGACTTGAACTAAGTTTGGAAGTCGTAACGTGTACCCTCGCCCCCAGACTTCTGAAGCCCTATGACATCGTCGCTATCTCTCAACCGTACTCTCGAGATTGCCCGAATGTGGGCTCGCATCTACCAGTATCGGTCGCTCAAGTTGAGCGCTCTGGCGAGACGGGTCGGCGCCAATACTGACTTGAAGCGTATCCACAGGCTGGGACGCGAAATGGAGGAGATACTGAGGCGCGACCCCGCCTGCGCCGCTAAATATACCGATTATACTTTCTGGATGCCTTTCAATGTCGCGCGCATCGGAAGGCTGTCGCTGCATAAGACTCCTCCCTTGCGAGTGCTGGATATTGGCTGCGGTCCGGGATATTTTCTCGCGGCTGCCCGGGCGTGCGGCCATGAATGTTATGGTATTGACGCTCCGCCCAGCATCCTCAGCGATGTGGAGAAGCGCGTCTACAGCGAATTGCTGGGCGCGCTCGGTTGTGATGCTCAGGTTTCACCACTCCTCATTGAGCGCTACGTTGCCATGAATCTTCCCCTGCGCGACCTCGATCTCATTACAGCGTTTTGGATTTGCTTCAACCGTCATTGTCAACCGGACGAGTGGGGCGTCGCAGAGTGGCGGTTCTTCGTGACCGATGCTTTGTCCCATCTGCGGGATGGCGGGACCCTGCACCTGGAACTCAACGCCAATCCCGATCGCTATGGTCCTCGTCAATGGTATGACGATGAAACTCTGGAGTTCTTTCGCTCGGTGGGCACGGTCGAGGGCGGCATCGTGCGGGTCCGCAAACCCAAGATTCAGCCATGAGTGCCGAGCCCGCATCGGGAGCAGAGGCGTGGGCTTACGACCCGCGTTCCGCCTGCTTGTTGAGGAGCCGTTGGGAAGTGCCAGCTTTTACCCGCGTCGGCCGCCACAGCGTCTCTGGCCGAACAAAAAATACCATTACAGACAAGAGCGATGCTGCATTCAGAATGAGAAAACTTCGCGCCGGAGAGGATATGCGGCGGAGGAAAAAGTGCCGGGGCAGAAATCCGTCGAGCAGGGCCAAGGCGAGCACGGTCAGTTCGGCGAGCAGAAGAACCAGACGGAATGGTCCTGCCGGGAGCGCCAATGTAGCCGCAGAAAAGCACAGGATTGCCCAGGGGAGCACCAGGCGCCCAACCTTGTTGGAGACGAAATGAAATCGCATTCGATTGGCACGGGTGAACAACCCGGGCACACGGACACATACTTGCCAGAGACCAGCCAGCGTCCTGAGTTTGCGCCGGAATTCTCCGCCCTGGATGTCCGCATAATCAAACGCCACCGCCGTCGGGTCAAAGATCACTCGGTAGCCCTGCAAGAGGACCCGCAGCGGGATGATTAGGTCATCGGTAAGCGTGTCCGGAGGGACCGGCTCGTCCAAGGTGCGGCGAAGCGCATAGATCCAGCCTGTGGTGGCCAGAACGGAATCGATTTGCGAATGCCGCTCTCGGGTCCACAGTTCGTAGCGCCAGTACAAATCCATGTCCGCCTGTTCCCCCACGCGATTGGCATGGAGAAAACGCGGCGCACCGGTAACGGCTCCGACCGACGGATCCGCGAAATTGGCCACCAGATGGGAAAGCGCATCGGGATCCAGCGTCTGGCGAACATCGGTAAAGAAGACGATCTCGCTCGAGGCGTGAATCATGCCGGCGTTGAGGGCCGCTGCTTTGCCACCGTGCGGCACCTTTACCAGGCGAACCCGGCAATCGGCAAACTTTGCCACGATTTCATCGGTGGCGTCGGTTGATCCGTCTGACACCACCACGACGTCCAGCAAATGCGCCGGATATTTCAGTGCGAACAGCGATTCCAGTTTTTTTTGGATGAAGTCTTCGCCGTTATAGACCGCCAGTAGGACCGAAACCGTGGGACGGAAGTCCCGATCTTTTTTCACTGGCGGAGCTGCACGCCGCCAGCAACTGAGCAGGATCGGATACACAGCGACGATGTAGAGGCCAACCATCGCAGTGAACGCAAGTATGAGTACGGGCATCAAATTCAGACTCCATTGCGGTGCAGTCAGAAGTGAATGAGCAAGGACTGCGGAGAGTCAAAAGAATCTCTCTGACTCTCCTCCGGCCCGGGAGAACCACCAAAATGCCCTCCCCCATTAGACCTTCATTCGCGGACTCGCTTACCGTCCAACTCTGCCCAGCAGCAGACTTTCACCGTCTCGAGCCAAATGTACAGAGTGAATCCAACCGAGAGGCTCTACCCAGATTTCCGTCTTACCTCCCAATACCCCACACTATATACTCTGCGAGGCAGTCGAAAGGTACTATTCTTTCTTTGACTGGACGGAGGGGATTAGTGTGTCCGGTTGCTCCCGCGCCGCAAGAGAGACGTAAGGGATAAAATCAAAAACACCGCAAGGATTACGAGCTCTGGATCGAATGGGACGCCGGTGCTGCGGCAACGTTTTGTTTGGCTGAACGTTAGTAACTACCGGTAATGCTGCTCGATCCACTGCGGATATCGATACTTCAGCATGTACAGGGCCCAGGCTGCCTGCACCGTAGTGTGTCCTGGGTCATAATCCCCAAGTCTGAATTCGAAAATTCCGCGACACCAGCCATACCAGCAATATCCCCACGAGCCGTCCGGGCGCTGGTTGTCCAGGATACGTTCGATCCACCGGCCTTGGACCAGGTCTGGCCGGTCGGCTCCAAGGATAAAGGCGCTGCGCTGATGGTAGGAATCGCTGACGCGGAAGTCCCAATACCCGTCATGTGCGACACCCTCGGTGACAGGATTTATCGCCTGATCGAGTTCTGGCGACGGTCCGTTGAAGTGACGATACATGTCCAATGCCAGCAGCTGCATATGCAGTCTGGTTCCCCAACTGTATTTGGTAGGCGAAAACATGTCGGCACGATCCGCCGCACTCAATTCCACTCGCATCGGAGCTATGGCGTAATAGATCCAGAAGCCCCGGTGACTACCGCTGTCTGGGCCCGTCGCTGTCAGGAACGGTACTGGCGCGCCCGGGTCAACCATGCGGGCATAGTACCAAGTGATGGGGTCACCTGGGACCCGCACCCGCTTGCTGGCCAGATAGCTCTCCACAAAGCTGTGGAGGCGCGGATCGCCCGACATCTCCGCCATGTCTCCCACCATGAACATTAAGGGCGGATTGCCCTGAATTTCAGGGTGTTGGACCATCCACTGCGTAGAGCTTTCAATCGCATGGTCCAGTTGAGCGGAAAAGTCGGCGCGAGACATTCGACGGAGGGAATAGTTGTTGTTGAATACCGTCAGCGCCACCATGGCCAGGAGGGCGGCCACCGGGAGGACAAGGATGGCAACGTGGTTTGCCATCCAGTGCAGAAGGCGGAGGGCCATGGACGGCGCTTCCGAGGCGGTTGCATCATGGCCCGACATCACTGCCGGTTGGCGATGACGCCGCAAAGCTGGAAAAGACGAAATCAAAAACACCGCAAGGATGGCCAGTTCCGGATCGATGGCATGGCGGTACCGTGGTGTCGGAAAAGTGAAATAGTAAATCAACGGGTAGAATACGAGCAGTGTGGCGAACAGAAAAACCCCGTGGATGCGCCGTTTAGCAGCCAGCAGAAGTCCGCCGATTGCGAGCATGGAAGATGCCAGAAGGAACAGGTTTTTCGATCGCGACTGCCCTTCCTGCGGAATACCAGCCCAAAAGAAGAGAAATCTGCGGAAGCTTAGCTGCAGAAACGACTTCGGGTTTTGGACGATCCATTCTTTTGCCTCATCAGCCTGTTCGGCGTTATACGCCACTTCGCCCATCTGCTTGTATTGTTCGTAGAGACGTCCATAACTGCCGGGGTGGTACGTCAGGACCCCCCAGCCCTCGGCCTGGGGATTGTTGCCGATGTGGAGCTCCACACCAAGATCGCCACGGACCAAAAGCGGTTTGTCGAACACGAAGTAATTACGCATGAGCCACGGCGTTAGCGTCGCCCAGAAAATCACCGCACCGGCCAGCACAGGCATCACGAACCGTTTGCCGCGACGATGCAATTGGTAGGCGAGCCAGCATCCTGAAAAGGGCAGCCAGGCAACTATCGAGGTATTGGTCAGCGCAACAATCCCCCATAGCAGTCCATAGCCGATCCACGACCGGAGGCGGTCGTCGTCTTGCATCTCCAAGGTGAGCAGAAACAGCAGGCTCAGCAAAAATGCCGACAAGCTGGTCTCCCAAATCCAGATGACGGAGAAATAGATGCTGGTGGGCAACACCGCCCAAATCCATCCCGACCAGACGGCAACGGTCTCGTTGAAGACGCGGCGGGCGATGCGATAGATGGTCCAACTGGTAAGCGCCGAGAAGACACTGTTGAATAGCAGAATCGCGAACGCAGCGGAATGCGAGTAGATCCCAAAAGCGCGAAACGCCAGAGAGATGACCCATGGATAGAGCGGAGCGGTCCAGGCGGAAGGGCCCGTGTCACCCCCGAAGGGAGAGCCAAATCCGTGGCCAGTGGCCAGCGAATAGCCGAGATTGGCCATCTCGAAGACATGCCAGTGGGAGGTGTCAAAGCGGTACAGGTGCGCGAGCGCAATGTAGAGTACCCGCGCCACCAGCCCGAGCAGCACCATCCCCACTGGCGAGTGAATGATCTTATAAGTTGTTGTTGGGCGCATAGCTCCGTTTAACGCGCCTTCCATAGTTCATTTATCCAGAATTTCCGTTGCAGGCGCTATTATTTATTTTGGTTAGCCGTTAAACCTTACCGGTGGTGCTGCTCGATCCATTGCGGATATCGGTACTTCACCATGTAGAGAGCTCAGGCTGTCTGCACAGTAGCGGGCCCTGATCCCCAATCGTCAAATCGAAACTCGAAAAACCCGCGCGACCAGTTGATCTCACACACCGCTTTGGGCGAACTGCGGTTTTTTGTCCTGAACTGTTCTTGTGGTGTCCGACTCAACCATCATGCGCACCAGGCCTTTGAAATCCACGTCGGGGTTCCAGTTCAACGAGCGCCGGGCCAGGCTGGCGTCGCCCCGCAGGTCATGAATCTCGCCGGTGCGAAACAGCTTGGGATCCACTTCGACGTATTCATTCACCACCTCGGCAACGTTGCGGCCGGAAGGCACCAAATCCAGGCATCGCAGCACTTCGACGACAAATTCGTAAACGCTGTGCGATTCGCCGGTGGCGATCACGTAATCGTTGGGCTTCTCCTGCTGCAGCATGGCGTGCATGGCACGGACGTAATCGCCGGCGTATCCCCAATCGCGACGCGCCTGCATGTTGCCCAGCTTCAGCTTGCTCTTCTTGCCCTGCGCCCAATCAGCCGCCGCCAGGGTGATCTTGCGGGTCACCATCTCGGGGCCGCGGCGCGGGGACTCATGATTAAACAGAATGCCGCCGACCGCGAAAATTCCACGCTCGCGGTAAACGCCACACAAACGGTGAGCGGCGGTCTTGGAGACTCCATAAGGGGAGGTGGGAGCCAGCCCCGTTTGCTCATCGCGCAAGCCGTGCTGATTACCATACATTTCCGAACTGGACGCCTGATAGATGCGCGTATCCGGCCTCTGGCGCTCGATGATGTTCAGCAAGCGCGCCAGGCCGCCTACATTGATATCGAAGGTCTCGGCAGGAATTTGCCAACTGGTAGGGACGAAAACCTGACCCGCAAGGTTATAAACTTCGTCCGGGGAGGCCTTGGCAAAGGCGACTTCCAGGGAGGCGAGGTCGCGCATGTCGCCATAGAGGACCTCAATCTTGTCCTGGATGGGGTTGAGCCAGCGCATGGTTGCCGTCTCGCGGCGCACCATGCCGTAAACGCTGTATCCGAGCTCAAGCAGGTATTCGGCAAGGTAGCTGCCGTCCTGGCCGGAAATGCCGGTGATTAAGGCCTTCTTCATAGAACAACCCTCTCCTTAAATTCGCGCACCGCAGCGCGGATTGAGCAGGTATAAATCCGCGATCGTGCGCATCCGCGTTCTTGCTTGGCCGTTGCTCAAGGATATCGCACCCGGGCAGGGATGGTCTGGCCCCGTGGAGGAAACTACCGTCCTCCCCTCCCCAGCAGCAGGATTTTGACGGTCGCAAACATGATATAGAGGTCGAGTCCAAAGGAGACGTTCTTGATGTAGAACAGGTCGTAGGCCAGTTTCTCGCGGTTGTCTTCCAGGGTCGCGTTGTAGCCGCGGTTGATCTGCGCCCACCCGGTAGCGCCCGGCTTCACCAGCCAACGCTCTTTGTAGAACGGGATCTTCTGTGCGCACTCTTCTTCCTGCTCGGGAACGAAAGGCCGCGGTCCGACGAATGCCATATCGCCTTTGACGATATTGAACAATTGCGGCAATTCGTCGATGCGGGCGCGACGCAGCCACTTGCCTACCGGCGTGACGCGCGCATCTCCGTGCTCCGCCGGTTTCCACTTCTTCTTGTCCGACCCGTCGTACATGGAGCGGAACTTGTACACGGTGAAAAGACGTCCGTGTTCGCCAACCCGCTTCTGGCGAAACATCGCCGGACCCGGCGAGTCGAGACGAATCGCGATGACGGCCAGTAGCATCAGCGGGGAAGTCAACAGGATGGCGACCGAGCCAAGAGCGATCGAGAACAGTCGTTTGTAGATGCGGAGGGCGGCGCGCACGTGAAAGCCGGGCGAAAACAGCAGCCAACTGAGACGCAGCGACTCTAGCGGAATCTTGCCGGTAACGCTCTCGTAGTACTCGGGCCCATCCTGGATATACACACCCCGGGCTTTCAGATTGAGCAACGCTTCCACTTGCAGTTTGCCGCGGCGGTCCCCCATGGTCACCAGGACGCGTTGCACGTTCCGCTCCAGGACCAACTCCTCAATGTTGCCATTACACAGGGGAACGCCGGGGACCGTGGGCGCCTGCTGACCGACGAAACCCACGACCCGAATACCGAGTTCGGAACGGTGGGCGATCTCCGCCATCAGCGGCTCTGCCAGGGGCCCGTCGCCGTAAACGATAGCCCTCTCGGAAAAACGAGCGGAGCGATTGAGCACAAAAAAAAGCCGCCGCCAGGCGGGAACCGCGACGCCGACAATGCCCACCCCGACCCACAGGGTGCTGCCACCCAGGCTAACCTCGGGAAACACGTAATAAAGTACTGCCAATGCGACGAAGGCGCAGCCCAGAACGCCCACCAATCGGGTGATCACCTCTCGCCGGTTGGCGAGCACAAACGAATCGTAGAGATCGAAGTAGTACATCAGGATGAGGAAGACGGCGACCACCAGGCCGATCCGCCCCAGGCCGTTTTCGTACAGCAGGTAAATACTGGCGTCGGAGGCCGTCCCCGCCCAAAATTCCACGGCCAGCACAAAGCCCAAAGTAACCAGTAGAACCTCGGTCACCGTAAGCAACAGTGTGCGGGTGGGAAAATAGGCATTGAACAAACGAATCATGCCGTCGCCGCGGTTACCTTGTCCGTTTCCTTGTTGGGTTCCTTCTTCGACTTTCCGGATGAGTGGTTGCCGCCGTAGTAGCGGTCGTAATCAATGTTCAACATGGAGGCTTGGTTGAAGACCACGCCCAGGAGTTTGGGCTTCTCGATGGATTCCAGCGCCTTATCCAGGACCCTGCGCCGGGTAAACCCTTCGCGCACCACCACCAGTACCCCATCACACAGGCGTGAAAGCGAAGTAGCGTCGGCCATGGGCAACATGGGTGTGGCATCCAGCAACACCCAGTCGAAGGTCGACGAGATGGTGTCCAACATCTTGGCGAAACGGTCCGATTCCAGAAGCGGCAGCGGTTCTTCCATGCCGTGGCCGGCCGAAAGAAACCACAGCGGCAGATCGTTGACCTGGTACAACGAATCTTCGAGCGAGAGTTTGCCCGCAGCCCAATCCGAAATGCCGCGCAAGGACGAACTCGTTAGCAAATGACTGGCGCTGGGCCGGCGGAGATCGGCTTCGATCAGCAGGGTGCGCGCCTCGTGACGCCGCGCCAAGGTCAGAGCCAGGTTGACCGCCACCACCGACTTGCCCTCGTCGCCCACGGAGCTGGTGATGAGCAACTTCTGCAGCCGCCGCTTGTTCTGCATGTGCGCCAGACGGGTCGCCAATACCCGGAACATCTCTGCTCCCTGGCTATTGGGTTCCGCCAGCGCCACCAGGCGCTGTTCGGGAGTTGGCGTGGGGCGCAGGATACGGTCGGCAGGGACCTTCAACCAAGTCGCATCCATAGGTGTGCCGACCGGCACGCCGGCCGCAACAGCCGTGGCCGTGGCTTCGCCGGGCGAAGCTTCCGGCCGGCCTGCAACCAAGGGCGAGGCGCTCGGATTTTCACCTTGGGACTTCTGTAACGCTTCGTACACTCGACTCATGGCTAGTTTCTCCTCCCGACAGTGGTGGGTATGGCTTTTTCAGTTTCTAACGTCTGGTGGTCCATGGTGCGCAACAGGCGGAACAACGAGCGCAGCAAGCTTTCGCCGTTGTCCTCACGCGCGGCCACGGGCAGCGGGACCTCCTCCGGCAGGGACGGGCCCGTCAAACGGAAATCCGCGGCCACTTCCGTGATCATCTCGGGCGTCACCGTCCGCTGTTCACGGGCAAAGGCGTTTACCATGGAGTTCTCGCAAAGATTGTTGATGATGCGCGGAATCCCGCCGGAATACTCATAGAGCTTGCTCAAGGCCGGGCCGGCGAAAATCGGCGGTTCCGCCAGCGCGCCAGCCCGCTCCAGGCGGGACAGCACATAGGCCCGGGTCTGGGCTTCGTCCAGCGGCTGCAGTTGACAGCGCAGCGAGACGCGCTGCTTCAGTTGCCGCAACTCGGGAGAGTCCAGCATTATTTCCAGCTCCGGCTGACCCAGGAGAACAATCTGCAACAGCTTCTGCTGCGAAGTCTCCAGATTGGTCAACAGCCGGATCTCCTCCAGCAGTTCGTGCCGCAAAGCCTGCGCCTCATCCACCACCAGGGCGGTGATCAGGCCGCGGGCGTGGCGCTGGATAAGGTAGCGGTTCAGGTCCAGCAGCATCTCCGTCTTGGTGCGCCCGGCATAGGGCAGGCCCAAGTCGGCCATGATGTACTGGAAGAACTCCACCACCGGCAGCAGGGGATTGAAAACGTAGCCGAAAGCGATGTTGTTCTTGCGCAGCTCCGTTAGCAGGCAACGGACCAGCAATGTCTTGCCCGTGCCCACCTCACCGGTGATCACGATAAAGCCCTTCCTGCGACCGACCCCATAGTGCAGGTTGGCCAAGGCTTCATTGTGGCGCGGCGTCGGATGGTAGAAGAACGGGTCGGGGCTAATCTCAAAGGGATTGCGTGTCAACCCGAAAAATTGTTTATACATTCACGATCCCCAGAAATAGGTGTAAGCAACGGCGGACGGAAGCAGAATGACCACCGCCACGGTGGCCGCCACCGCCAACCACGGTCGCCAGCGGGCCGCGCGAATTTCCGCCGGCGTCGCCAGCGCCGGAATGTCCACCAGGATTGGCAAATTGATGGTGTCGGTGAGGGCCTGCTCGTTGCGGATTCGATCATCGAGAACTTCCGAGCCGAAGCCGAACAACACGGCCAGGACCAAGCCGGCGCCGATGGCCGCCAGGGAAAACTTGAAGCGATCGGGAAACACCGCCTTGTCGGGGAAACTGGGCGGATCGATGACGCGGAACTGTGCGCCCTGTTGCTGCGTCTCCAGACTGGTGGCCAGCGCGGAGGTCTGCTTCTTGGCCAGCAGATCGAGATATTCCTTTTTCAAGTTGCCGTAATCGCGCATCATGTCGCTCATCTCGGCCTCCACCGCCGGGGTCGCATTCAGGCGGGCCTGATACATCTGACCAGCCTGCTCGAGACGCTGGATTTGCTCGGTGGACGTTTGCAGCTCCATTTTGTTGACCTTGATCTGGTTCTGCAGTTGTACCCGCGGCGTCATGGCCTGCACCTGGGCCGCAGTAGCGGTATTCGTCTCCAGTTTCTCCTTGGCCTCGGCGCCCAAGTCCTGCTTCAGTTTCTCCAGACCAGCGATGGTTTCCTTCAGTTTCTTGATATCGGGATGGTCGTCGGTGTAGCGGGCCCGCAGGTCGGCCAATTGAGCGCGCGCGCCTTCCAGTTGGTTCTCCAGGCTGGTGGGAATGTCGACCGAATCGCCCATCGTTTCATATTGTTTCTGCAGCGAGGCGAGATACGTTTGCTGCTGCAAGGCCCTCTCATGGGCGTTGTGCGCGGCCTGTAGCTGCGATTGAATGCCATTGAGGATCTGGAGATTGCTTTGTAATTGCTGGGGCAATGATCCCTCGTGCTGGGACTCATAGGCGTGCAGCCTGGCTTCGTCGTCGGCCAGCGTCTGCCCCAGCGCCCGCACTTGGGAATCCAGGAAATGCGTGGTCGCTTGCGACTGCTCCTGGCTGGCCCGCACGTTCTCGTCAACGAAGAACGAAGTCAAGGCGGCGTTCACTTGTTGGGCCTTCGCGGGGTCGGGGGCTTTATAGGACATCTTAAACGCCACCAGTTCCTGGTTTCCGTTCGGCGAAGGAGCTTGCACCAACTCGAACTTGACATCGTCGCGCATCTTTTCCACCTGGTCATCAGGCGAATTGGCAGAGCTGGGATAGAGATTAAGTTTCTTGATGAGATCGAGCAGGCGGGTGCGGCTTAGCACCTGCGCCTCCTCACTTTGCACCCGGTCCGCCAAGTCAACCTGAACGTTGGGCGCCACCAGGCTACTCGGAACTTTAGGGGGCTCAATCAGCACCACGCTTTCCGAGGAGTACTTGGCGGGAAGCACCCAAGCTGACGCAAAGACCAGGAGCCATCCGAAAAAAAGCGGTCCCAGAATCCACCACTTGCGGCGGACAACCATCGCCCAGTATTCATCGACACCCTGCATTGATTTCTGATCATCAAGTTCTTCCATCATGAATCACCTTCCCAGTGAGTGGCCCCAGGAGTACCGGAGCGTAATTCCCACGCCATTCGCGAGTAAGGCTACTGGCACGGGTGTGTAGTAGTTCTGATAGCTGTGAATCACGGCGTAAGACACGGTTGCATTCCACGCCTCAGAGATATTCCGGTTAAGATTCACCATGCCTTGCAGCGCTCGATTAAACCCGTTGGGGCGGTATTGCGATATCGACAGGCTGTTGTTGTAGGAGATGCCGGCAGTGAAATTCCAGCGCGGGGCCAGGGAACGCCGGTAGGCGCCGGTAATCTGGTAGAGCCGCACCGTACCGAGGAGGCCACCGCCATCTGAATTTTGATGCCTGAATCCTACGCGCACCGCGTTACGCGTCCGCGACCAGGCGAAAGTCGCTCCTTCTGCGGCACTCCACTGGGCTTGATGCACCACGTGATAACCAAAGCAACCATAACCCGGGAAACAGAAAGTGGGAACGATGCTTTTGCTTGCGGTGTACTCCGGACCGGCAAACCCGCTTATGGACATGCTGGGGTTCAACTGATAGGTGACGAACCCGACCATCCCCTGAATCCCGGAGCGCGATAATCCATGTCCGTAATCCAGAGCGGTAAAGCTGTAGCCTCCGCCGGCGGAGAATCTCGCCGAGAATTCATGTTGATAGTTGGCTCCGCTGGAGTACGTATACGAGTTGTTGGCCGACAAGGTACTGTTGAAAAAGCGTTGAAAGCTTTCTCCCCCCGTAAAATTAAGGCTATCGCGTGCGCCCATCTGGTAGGTCAGAGTCATCGAACCCACGTTCGTCTCGTTGACGGCCTGAGGTATGTAGGTGACGGGATTGGGATTGTTAAAAGTGGGCACACCCTCAATGGTCAGGTACGGCTCGAACGGGTCGTTGGTGTAAACGTAGGCATCGTTCGCCGCCAACTGCCAGTGCGGGGACAATTGCCAGAGGACACTGGCGCGCGCGTTCTGATGCAGGCTTAAGTAAGTCGAACTACTCGGCAACGTCAGGCTGCTTGACGAAATTCCGCCATTGTAGTTGAAGTCCCACATCAAAGTGGGACGAAACTGCGTTATGTCGAGGCCGCCTCCCAGCAACCCCATGTTCTGCCAATAACTGCCGGCTGAGCCGCCATACGAGTTGTAATTCAATAAAATTCCGGTCATCAGGCTGAGCCGGATGCCAGTGTTCGCCGTGACTTCGTTCAGCAACGTCAATGGGGGCAACTGCTCCGGATGAGTGTAAGCCACCTGGGGACCAGGCGATGACGGCTGCGACTGGTCCGTAGAGCCGTTCTGTG
>PLYW01000067.1 GCA_003151875.1 Acidobacteriaceae bacterium | reverse complement strand
GCGACCTTTGGCTCGCAAGCCAGCAGAATCATCATCTTGGCGATCTGGGGTGGGGTATCCTTCTTGCTCGCACTACGTTGGTTCCGCTGGACCTAAAGCGGCTGCGAAATCCGAGAGTCGGTTTTCGCAGCGCCTGATCGCGGATTTACGCTGCGCTCTTTCAATCGACGATGGCGGCGTCCGCCCGCTCTTCCGCCGGAGCGAAGCTGGGAACGATGGTCAGGACATCAGTTTGCACCTTGTCCCACTGCTGAATGAGCAGACCCTTGGCTTCGAACAGATTGCGAATCGAATGCGAGTCCCAGCCCACTACCTCTTCCAGGATGGGAACGAGGATGGCCAGTGCGCTGTCGCTGATCACGGAACGCTTGGCGATGGGCGCCAGGTACTTGTTCTCGGAAACGGCAATGGTGAAACCATCGCGCCGATTCACGTGCAACATAACGTGGATGTCGGAGCTGCCATCGCCCACATAGACGATGCGATCGGGCCCGGTCCTGAGATTTTCGAGCAATTGGTCGATAACGGCAACCTTGCCGTAGCCGGCCGTGACCTGAAGGATGCGTTCGATTTCGCCGTGCTTGTTGTATTCAAACTCCGTGCCGTAGATATGATCGGCGGGGATGACGCCCTCCAGGGCCGAGCGGATCACTTCCACCGGGCCGGCCGAGATCACGTAGAAATCGAAGTGGTAGCCCTCGACTTCCTCGGAAAGGAAGCGGTAGAGCAAGTCAATATTCGGCTTCAGGCGTACCAGCTTGCCCGCTTTGTAGAGATGCTCAGGACGGACTTTGGAGCGGAACTCAGGATCGTGCAGCAGCAGATAGGCGAGCTCGCCTCCCTGCTGGACGAGGTTCAACTTCGCCATTCCGGTGGCTTTGCGCTCGAACTCAGCCTCGGAAATGCCCAATAGCTCGGCCAAAACGTACCCCGAGTCGTTAAAGCTGAGGGTCTGGTCAAAATCGCTGGCAAATATATATCGCTTCTTAGGATGTATTTTCTCTATCATGCTTTCTGGTTCGGGTTGATGGTTTTGCTGGTATAAATTCAAACCCAGCTCCTCTCTAGTAATGTAGGTATGGGATGCGTATTAGATTCCCCGGTCGGGTTGAGAGTTGATGAAATTGCGGTAGATTCTCTCGATAGCGGCTATCGAGCTTGTTTGTAGTAAGATACGCGACTCCCAAGAGCGAAGAATTGGCGGAAATAACACTACGAGAAGGGAAATCATGAAGACTTTGTGGTTGGCAGCGGCGTGCTTGATTTTGGCAGCGAGCGGCTGGGCGCAGTCAGCGGGAGGGACCCCACTTTCCGCCCAGGTCGATTCGGTTTACCCGCAGGTGAAGACGCTGTATATGGACCTGCACGAGCATCCTGAGCTCTCGGGGCATGAGGTCAATACCGCCGCCAAAGTTGCCGCTAAACTGCGCGCGCTGGGTTACGAGGTGACCGAGCACGTCGGCGGGACCGGCGTGGTGGCAGTTCTTCACAGTGGCAGCGGACCGACGGTCATGCTGCGCACTGAACTGGATGCGCTTCCGGTGGCGGAGAAAACCGGCCTGCCGTATGCGAGCACGGTCCGCACCAAGGACAATGCAGGTCATGACGTGTCGGTAATGCACGCCTGTGGGCACGACATCCACATGGCGGCACTGGTGGGTACGGCGGAGATCATGGCGAAGACCAAAGATCAATGGCACGGCACGCTGGTGCTGATCGGCCAACCCGCCGAGGAAACCGTTGGCGGCGCCACCGGCATGATTGCTGATGGCCTGTTCACACGCTTTCCCAAGCCTGATGTTGGGGTGGCGTTGCACACCACCAACACCCTGCCGGCCGGCGAGGTCGGCTTCACGCCGGAATACGCGGCGTCGAATGCCGATTCTGTAAGCATCACGATTTACGGCAAAGGCGGCCACGGAGCCAGCCCTGAATCCACCGTGGACCCGATCGTCATCGCCGCTCGCGTGGTCCTGACGTTGCAGACCATCGTGTCGCGCGAAATCAAGCCGGGCGATCCCGCCGTCATCACCGTCGGCTACATTCAGGGAGGCACCAAGAACAACATCATTCCCGATGAGGTCCACCTTGGACTGACCGTCCGCTCGTACACTCCGGAAGTGCGCAAGCGTCTGCTGGCGGCAATCGAGCGCGTCGCCAAGGCAGAAGCGCAGGCGGCGGATGCTCCCAAAGCGCCGCTGGTGCAAGTCGTGGAATCCACGGACGCGCTCTACAACGATCCCAAGCTGGCCGAGCGGCTTAGCCAGGCGCTCACTCAGGCGCTGGGAGCCGGACGAGTGCGGAAAGAGCCGCCCATTATGGCTTCAGAAGACTATTCCTATTTCGTCGAGGCCGGAGTGCCGTCGTTTTATTTCTGGCTGGGGGTTGCCGATCCCGAAAAGTTCAAAGAAGCGAAGGCCAGCGGAACTCACCTGCCGTCGAACCATTCGCCGTTTTTTGCGCCCGACATGGAGCCCAGCTTGAAGACGGCCATCGAGTCGGAGGTCGCGGTGCTGCGGAACTTAATGGCTCGCAGCAATGACGCCGGTGCAGGGCTGCATTAAAACCATCAGAAATTGCGCTGCCAACCCGCGTTGGTTTTGATATCCTCCGCAAGGACGACTTCATCACTGCCAGGGAAGACTCGCGATGAAAATTCTTATCCTCACTACGGACCAGGAGTTGGCGCTCTTACGCCAGCGCGCCCTGGAAACCGCCGGCCACGAAGTGGTTGCGCTCATGACGGAAAAAGAGGCGCTGGAGGCGCCGGACAATCCAGACCACGCCGATGTGATTGTGATCTGTCACCGGCTGCCCGACGCTACCGCAAGAAAAGTGATCCGGCTCTTCCATGAGCGCCATCCGGAGGGCAAAGTTGTATACATCGTCCATCTTTATGGCGAGTGGCCCGAGGTCGAGGCTGACCGATACGTGGTGGGGGCCGACGGACCGGACGC
>PLYW01000251.1 GCA_003151875.1 Acidobacteriaceae bacterium | reverse complement strand
CGTTGCGATTGAGCATGTGCCGCAACACCTGCTGCAAGCGCGACAGAGGCGCTTCGCCGGTGATGTAGTCGGTGCCCTTGATCTTGTTCTCGCAGATCAGCGAGAACGCTTTGCGCACCGTTTCCGGCGTGTGATGGAAGGTGGCCTTCAGCGTCAGCTCGTTATAGTGCAGGCGCTGCGTATCAAGCGCGACGGTGGTCCCGCTGGCGCAACCGCCAAAGAAGTTGACGGTGCCGCCTTTGCGCACCATGTCAATGGTCCACTCCCAGGCTTGCGGGCGGCCTACCGCCTCGATGACCACGTCGCAACCGCGCGCCTCGGGAGTAAGCCTGCGCACCGCCTTCACCGGATCGTCCACGGAACTAATCTCGACCGTGCTGTTAGCGCCCAAGCGGCGGGCGGCGCTTACTTGCGACTCACGCTTGACCACCGAGATCACGTTGCAACCGGCCAGCTTTGCCACCTGCACGAACATCAAGCCGATGGGACCGGCGCCGATGACGGCCACCGAGTCGCCAATCTCCAATTTGGTCTCATGCAAGCCGCGCAACACGCAGGCCAGCGGCTCAACCATGGCCGCCTCTTCGTAGCTGACGTGCTTCGGGATGGCCAGCATGTTGGTCTCCACGATGCGCCGGGGAATGCGAATGTATTCGGCATAGGCGCCGTTGTTGAAGAGCAGGTCCGAACAGAGGTTTTCCTGGTGCTTGGAACAATAGAAGCAGGTGCCACACGGGGCGGAATTCAGCGCCACCACCCGCATGCCTTTGCGGAAACCCCGAACGTTTGGCCCCACCTCTTCAACCACACCCGCCAATTCATGTCCAAACAGGGCCGGAGGCACAATCATGCGCGCGTGATAGCCGCGCTGATACACCTTGAGATCGGTGCCGCAGGTCAGGGCCACTTGCACCTTGACCAGCACTTCCCCTTCATCCAGCGTGGGAATCGGCACCTGCTCGATCTTGACGTCCTCTTTGCCATAGAGGACCGCCGCTGTCATGTGTCCGTTCACTTATTGGCCCTTCCATAAACTGCCCGGTTGAATGACCACCTTCATGGAGTCCGGCTTGGGATGGGCAGCCAAATGCAGCGCTGCAACGGACTCGCCCAGCGGAAAGCGGTGACTGATGAGCCGCTCCAATTCCATTTCGCCGCTGAACACGAACCGCACGGACTCTTCCTGCAAGTCCACCGAAGCGCTGTATGACCCCAAGAGACTCTTTTCATCGACGCAAACCGCTGCCGGATCGAGAGTTGCCTCCCCGTGCTGCGTTTGCGCAAACAACAATACCCGGCCCCCCGGACGCGTGGCGTCCATGGCGGTATGAATTAAAGCGTTGCCGGCTACCGCAAGTATGACTGCATCCGCCCCCCGGCCCTCCGTCAGTTCTTTAATGGCTCTTACGGTTTTGGAGGTAGAAGCGTCGATGTTTTCGTTCAGACCGAACGTCTGAGCTATTGTATGCCTCTGCGGAAACAAATCGGAAGTTATTACCCTTGTCCCACAACGGCGGGCCAGCGCCGCCAGGATGATGCCGATCGGCCCCTGGCCGATGACCAGCACTGATTCCCCAGGCATAAGCCTCAGCGTTTCAATGCCTTTCATGCAAGTGTTGATGGGTTCGATAAAAGACGCTCGCTCGAAAGAAACGCCATCCGGAATACGGATGACTCCCTTCCCAACAATCCACTCCATCACCCGGACATATTCGGCAAAACCGCCTCCGCTGGGCTCGTAGCCCGCCGTGGCGCCGACTTTCTTGTAGGTGGGACACTGGGCGAACACCTTATGCCGGCAGTAGTAGCATTCGCCGCAAGGGATGTGATGGAACACCATCACCCGTTCGCCCAGTTCGTAGCCGGCAACATCTTCGCCCAGAGCGGCAACCACCCCGGTCGTCTCATGGCCAAAGATGCGCGGGGCGGAATGCGATCCAGTCGCGATCTTCTTCAGATCAGTGCCGCAGATGCCGCAGGTGTGGACCCGCACCAGAATTTCTCCTGGGCCGATCTTCGGCACCGGGACAGTCTCCAGCCGGACGTCGTTCACGCCGCGATAAACCGCCGCCTGCATAGTCGCAGGGAGCGGCTGCTGGCCGATGGAACTACCGAGTTGGGTTGCGCTCGACATGTCGGAAATCAGTTGTCAGTAGCCAGTAGTCAGTTGCCAGTTCAGCCCTGGCGATTGACAACTGGTCACTGTTTTCAATTCGCCGTCAGGAACCAGTCGCCAGCTCTCAGATGCCAGTTGCCCACTGGCTACTGACTACTGGCTACTGCTGTCAATTAGATGTTGCAACTCCCGGCACAGGTTCGCAGAAGCAAGCTTGCTGTTCTTCCTTATCTTTGCCAGCGTGGCCCACCACTTCGGGTGAAGCGCTATATACACCAGGAACTGCCGCGTCTCGAACCTTCCGTTACCGTCAATAAACCGAGTCAGGGGCGGCATCGGGAAGGCCGAGTCATCGGAAATGGCCTTCACCGCCGCGAACTCCAGGCCTCGCTCTTTGGCCACCCGGGCCACCGCCGCGGCCTCCATGTCCACCGCGTCAGCTGCGTATCTCGTCAGCAAGGCCCCTTTCTCCGCGACATCACTTATGCCTGGCGAGGTTGCCAGCACCCACTCGCCTCCGCGCGTCGGGTAGCGTTGGCCGGTTGCGACATCGACCACCTCGCGCATCCGGCCAACGTCGCAGACCTTTAGCTGCGGCGAGAGTGCGCCTGCCATGCCCGCCGAAACCAGCAGCTTCGGTTGCGCGTGCTCGATCACCACTTCTGCCGCGTGACGGGCGCACTTTTCGCCGATACCGCCAACCGCCACCATCGCCTCGGGCAGCTCGAACAGCTCAACGCCGTCCACATGCAGCGGCTGCGTCTTCATTTTGGCAAGAAGCGGCGCCACTTCCACCCGCATCGCCACCACAATCGCGACGTGCTTATGGGGCATAGCCGTTTGCCCGGAACCACTCCACAGCACGGCGCAGAGCGCCATCAACCGGCCCAGGATTCCAGCCCAGTTCGCGCTCCGCCTTGGCGCTGGTGATGAACATCTTCTTGCGCCCCATGCGGACCGAGTCCAGGGTCACCCGCGGCTCGCGCTTGAGAATCTTGCCGGATACGACCGTGTCCACCACGCCGGTGGCGTAGGCCACCGCGTAAGGCAACTTCACCTTGGGCGAAGGCAAACCCGTGATCGCCGCCAGTTTATCCAGGATCTGCTTCAACGTCAGGTTCTCGCCGCCAAGAATATAGCGCTCACCCGGCACCGCTTTTTCCATCGCCAGCAGGTGCCCGTAAGCGCAATCGGCGACATCCACCAGATTCAGCCCCGTATCCACATACGCCGGAAATTTGCGCCGCAGGAAATCAACCACAATGCGACCGGTGGGCGTCGGCTTGATATCACGCTCGCCGATCGGTGTCGTCGGATTCACTATCACGACGTTCTGCCCGCCGCGTACCGCCGCGATCACCAGTTGCTCCGCCATGAATTTGCTGCGCTTGTAATCGCCAATCATGTTGGAGAGCGTGACCGGCGTTTTCTCGTCGGTAAGGCGGCCGTTGTTGCCGAACCCCATGGTGGCAACGCTGCTGGTATAAATAACCCGCCGCACGCCTGAATCTCTCGCCGCTGCCAGGACGTTGCGGGTGCCTTCAACGTTGGAGTCGTAAAGCTCTTGACCGTTGCATGACCAAAGCCGGTAATCCGCGGCCACGTGGAAGACAAACTCGCAACCCGACATGCCGGTCTTCAGCGACTGGAGATCGCGCAGATCGCCGGTAACGCGCTCCGCCGGAAGCTCGGCGATATTGTCGAGACGGCTGGTAGAGCGCACCAGCAGGCGCAACTGGGCGCCTCGGGAAAGCAGTTGACGGGCAACGTGGCTTCCCAGAAATCCGGTCGCACCTGTGAGGAAACATCTCATGTTTCAGTAGTAGTCAGTAGTCAGTAGTCAGTAGTGTCCGGTTAAAAGTCT
>PLYW01000076.1 GCA_003151875.1 Acidobacteriaceae bacterium | reverse complement strand
CGATTAAGAAGCTCAGCACCAGCACCTGCATCAAATGAAAACGGAAATTCGTCACTCCAAAGAAGCACGATGAGGCAACCGTGATGATGCCTCCCGCAACCAGGACCGCCCATAGAATGCCGGGCAGGGCTTCGCGTGCCTGCATGGCGCGAATGCGGCGGTATTGGGTCAATCCTCGCAACTCCTCCATAAGTTGGTAGACCGCGATAGCCCCGGGCTGTGCATGTGCCTCACTCTGTCCGGCCAGCGTCCAGAGCTGGTTAATCATCTCCTCGCCTTCCGGCGGCATAAGTTGCTTCTCCATCGCAGGCCACTCGCGTTGCAAGGCGTTGTCTGCATAGCGCACACACAGCTCCTGGATGGCCTTGGCGTTCGGGTCCTTCAACTGGCTGGCGATGCGGAAGACGTTCACCAGCGCGTTGGCTTCCTTCTCTTCGTTGGCTTGGGCCTCTTGGAACATGGCCCAGACACCCGCCAGCGTGAAGGCCAGAATGACCGCATACGTGGTGCCGATGACAGCAACCACCGCGCCGGTAAAGTCGTTTGACTCCCGGCGAGACGGCGCGGTTGAGGTGCGGGTCACCAGGAAAAGAAATGCCGTTCCCCCAGCGACACAGCCGATGATGATGAGAATGTTGGCTAGCACGATGATCTCTCGTAGCTGGTTCTCCAGCGGTTAACGAGCTTACACTGCTTTGCCAAAAAGGGGGAGGGGAATTGTACGGAGAGCAGCAAACTTAGCTTAGAGTCAGGACCTTGTGCTCGGGGCAGCGGGCTTGTGCCAGATCGATCAAGCGGTCGATCAATTCGGGGCCGTGGTTCGCGTAGAAATAGAGCGCGCCGATTTCACGCTCTTGCAGCGACTTGTTGGGATAAAGAGCGTTCTCGATTTGGGCGGCGTGTCGCGACAAAATGTCCGTCCTTAGCAATTCGGCGTGTGCGGCCCGCTTCTCCAGTCGGTTTACCTGATAGTGCATTTTGCTGGCGGCCCGACTGGCGGCTTCCACTAAGGTTGGATCCAGCGTCTTTAACGACCCGCGGAGCCGCGCCATAACGGCTGCAACCGATTGGCGCGCCTGCTCGAAATCCCGCTTGAGTTCGACGGGCAACGACCGGGCGGCAAGACAATCGCGAAGCTGACACTCGCCATGAAACAGTTCCGGCAGCTCCACTTCGTATTTATTAAGCAACCGCTCGATGCGCGGCTCGATCAACGTAGCGCTCATGCGCGGAAGTATCGGGGTGACTCGGCCCAGCAGCTTCTGGTACACAACCGCAGCCTGCGCGAAGTACGCAATCTCGGCCGGACCGCCGATGTAGGCCAGCGTGGGGAGCCAGTAATCCTGAAGCACGGGACGCAGCAGCACGTTGGCGCTGAAGTTCTCCGGCGCCGTCGCGATGCGCTTCTGCAATTCCTCGGCGGAAACCGCCTTCTTCGCAATCGTGAAGGCCCCATTGGCGCGATGCACCGGGGCGCGCACTCCCTCCACCAGGGCAAACAATGGAGTGGATTCTCGTGTCACTTTGACCTGTTCGTGATAGCCGCCGTCACGCAATTCCTTATTGCGCGCCAGCACGGCCTGGTCGAGCTCGTCGGAGCGCTGCAGCGCATCCACGAACAACGGCGCGGCAATACGATGCAGCTCCGGGTCAGCCGGGTCGAGGAAGATTAGCCCGTGCGTGCGGAACAGGCGCGTGTAAAGTTTAGCGAACGCGTTGGAGAAGGTCTCGCCCTCGGCGTAGCTCTGGCGCAGAAAATCGGCGGCCAGCGATTCGCCCAGCAGCTTGGCGGCTTGGGCGACGATCTCGNNAGTTGAAAATCGTGGGTCAGCAGCAGCGCCTGGTTGACTTCGTCGAGGTCGTGGTCTTCCGAGGCCATCCAGAAGACCGGCACACATTCCACGCCTGACTGTTCCACCTGCCTGGCCAGCGCCAGCACCGATGCGGCCTTGAACAGCGACATCAGCGGGCCGCCGAACAGTCCAACCTGCTGCCCGGTGACCACGGCGAAAGCGCCATCGCGCAGCCGCTGAATGTTGCGCAGCGTCGCATCCGAAGCGCCCCAGGCGCGATTCTGTTTCTCCAGCGCGTCGGCGACACGGGCCTGCCGTTCGCGATCACGGGGCACGGACTTGGCGAACGCGGCAACATGCTCGGTGTCGGGCTGCGTTGGAAAAAACTTGCGGACCGCGGGCGAGTAGGAAAGGAAATCGCTAAAAATGCGGGTCGTGTGCGGGATGGAGTTGAACGAGATGCAGTCGGGAATCACGCCATCGTCTCCCGATAACAAGGCCAGCACAAGCGGATGCGGCGCATGAGGCCGCAATGCACAAGCTGCCGCCAGTCAATTGCGATAAATCGAAGAACCAGTTTGGCCATTCGCGCCACTCGTATCAGACTAACAGGCAGCCAAAAGGTTTGGATGACTTCCCGGCCAAGGGGATGCAGGATTCGCCCGGCCGAGTCGCTGACCGCATCGCCGGCATCTATATGTTGGCGATTGACTTCGCTGCTGTTAGAGTGGAAGAGATCGCGGTTCACTTCGGGGGCGTCACGGCTTCGACGGAAGTGATTGCGGTAAAGAGGCATACCGGAGTGCGTGCATCCGTAATCGTGCGCAAAAACACAATTGCCAATCAAAACCTGGCATACGCAGCTTAATTAGTTAAGTTGCCGTCCTCCTCGGCTTTGCTCATGGGCTGAAAAAGGGCGTCGCACAGTGAGCTGGCTTCGAACTCTCCACCTGTGAGTTCGCGGCGAGATTATCAGGTTGGCTGGCTGCGTTTCTTGTCCGCTCTGAGCGCGGCCCGCGAGAGTGCCGGGTAACTCCGGCGCATGAACGTGACTAAGTATGTAGGCTCTTTGCCAGCAGCATTTTCGGACGCGGGTTCAACTCCCGCCGCCTCCACCATTTCAATATGAAGATTCGCGCCATCGTCCACAAAGCGGAAGAGGGTGGGTTTTGGGCCGAAGTGCCTAGTCTACCCGGATGCGCGACTCAGGGC
>PLYW01000380.1 GCA_003151875.1 Acidobacteriaceae bacterium | reverse complement strand
GCAGCGAACGCTGCTCCCTTTTTCTCCGCCGCCTCGGCCTCGACCCTCTCAACTGCGGAACCTCTGCTGCCCGGCCCGGAACACATCCACATAAGCTTTGGCGAGGGCGTCGGGAGCGCGCAGAAACTCATCCAGAGTGTAGATTCCGCGCAGATTGCCGTTTTCCATCAACCCGATGCGATCCCCCAGCAGCAAAGCTTCGCCCACGTCGTGGGTCACAAACACAATGGTCTTTCCCAGTTTCTGCTGCAGTTTCCTGAACTCCATCTGCAGCTCGGCACGGGTGATGGGATCGAGCGCCCCGAAGGGTTCGTCCATCAGAAGGATGGGAGGGTCGGCGGCCAGAGAACGGGCCAGCCCCACACGCTGGCGCTGGCCGCCAGAAAGCTGGTGGGGATAGCGGTCGGCGAATTCCGCAGCCGGCAGGCCCACCAAGTCCAGCACCTCGGTAACCCGTGCGGCGATTTTGGGGCGGTCCCATTGCTCCAGCTTGGGCACCAAAGCCACGTTTTGCCGCACCGTGTAATGCGGGAACAAACCTACCTCCTGGATGGCGTAGCCGATGCTTCGCCGCAGCCTGATCGCGTCCCACTGTTCGACCGGGATTCCGTTTACGCGAACTTCGCCGCGCGTCGGCTCCAGCAGGCGATTGATCATCTTCAGGCAAGTCGTCTTGCCCGACCCGCTGCGCCCCAGCAGCGTCAGGGTCTCACCCCGGCGTACAGCAAAGCTCACGCCGAAGAGCAGCAGCTTGTCCCCGGCAACGCTAAACTCCACATTCTTGAACTCGATCGTAATGGCAGCCGCGTCGTTCATGTCATCAGGCCCGTGAATGCCGCTACAGGGTACCAGAGGCCGCCCCGCAGGCGCTCGACTCCATAGCAAGGTTGCAGTGCTCTCTTCTGGAGAATTATTCCTACCTTGGGGTCTATGACCTATACCTTCTCCTATTTCTTACCTGTGCTATATTGTAAGAATGAAACAGACTTACTCTCAAGTTAGCACCAAGGGTCAGGTTGTCATTCCCGCGGAACTCCGAGAAGCCTTGCAGATTGCGCCGGGCACGCAGGTGGCGATGCGTCGCGAGGGTGATGCCATTATCCTGCGTCCGGTGACCGCGGCGTTCATTCGCAGTCTGCGCGGCTGTTTCGGAAAAGGGAAATCGATGGGACAAATCCGTGAACAGGAACACAGGCGCGAACGATGACGCACGTGCTCGATGCCAGCAGTCTGCTGCGGTTTCTCGACGATGAGGCGGGGGCCGGTCGGATCGAGGATCTGCTCAACAAAGCCAGGACGGGCGGAAATGAACTGCTGCTTTCGGCGATCAATTGGGGCGAGGTCGTCTACGTTCTGGTTCGCACGCACGGTCCGGCAAAAGCTCGCCCCGTGGTGGATGGCCTGGCCAGCCTTCCTTTGAAAATTGTGAGCGCTACCGCCGCACACGCCGAAGAAGCTGCCTGGTTCAAGGAGCAGTTCAAAATTCCCTACGCCGACGCCTTTGCCGGAGCGCTGGCTCGCCGCGAGAATGTGACCCTGGTGACTGCCGACTATGACTTTAAGAGCGCTGGGACAGCTATCAAGGTAGAGTTTCTGCCGGCAAAATAATCTGCACTCCCGAGCCTCTCCGGCAAGCTCTTAACAAAAACAATGCCGGAGCCACCCAACAGGGCAAGCTCCGGCACGATTGTCAAATTTGCACAGCTCTAGCTTAGGCCGATCAGCCGACAAGCAAGAGGACTACTAGCGTCCCCAGCCGCCGCCGCCGCCACCGCCGCCGCCCGAACGCCCGCGGCCACCGCCGCCGCCGCCGCGTCCGCCACCGCCGCCAAAGCCACCACGGCCGCCGCCACCGCCACCACCGCCGCGCGGGCGATCGGTCTTGGGGCGCGCTTCGTTCACGGTCAAATTGCGGCCTCCGAGATTGGTGCCGTTCAAGGCTTCCATCGCCTTGCCGGCGGAGTCATCATCGGCCATTTCGACGAAGGCGAAGCCGCGTGGCTGCCCCGTATCGCGGTCCGTAACAATGCTGACCTTATCGACTGGGCCATAGGCTTCGAACAGCCCGCGCACCTGGTCTTCAGTCGCGTCAAAAGTTAAATTCCCCACGTAGATGTTCTTCATTGGATCCTCACTTTTCGTATTGCCGCTGGCTGGACCGAACATCGATCGCGCGGGCGGGCTCCGGTTTGGGGGTTCACGACCAAAGACTCAACTGACTTCGAGCGCGTAAAAACGGAAGGGCAGCACCTGCCGCCCTTCTGTCGTCGTTTCGTTTACAGGACCTGAACGTTTTCAGCCTGCCAACCCTTGGCTCCACGCTTCACGTCGAAGCTGACGGCCTGACCTTCCTGCAGCGAACGGAAACCGTTCGACTGGATGGCCGAGAAGTGGACGAATACATCTTCGCCATTTTGACGTGAAATAAAACCAAAGCCCTTGGCATCGTTAAACCACTTAACTGTTCCTTGTTCCATTTGTTTCTTTGTATATCCTTGTTGTTGATGTTGCGCTGAAGGATCGGAAGGTTGCAGGCAGAAATCGCTCAACTGAGAGGAGGGATGGCTGCTAGACGCGCCGCTCGTACATACGCAGTATTAGGATACACCAAACCGCAGCATAACGCCAATAAAAACGCAAGTCTGGTAGCGGACACTTAAGGAAAGCGCAGGCAAGAAAATTGCCGGTGCCCGGACAGGCACCGGCTCGTTCCTTGGTTATTTACTCGTACTCTGCACCACGGTCAATCGCGGATTGGGATCGGCAGCGCCGGTCGGAGTGGCGATATTAATCGACGCCCACTTGTTGTTGGACCGGTCGATCGTGCCATCCTGGCCCGCGGCCGGTGGCCCAGTAATCATGTAGACGATCGCCGTGGGACTAGGACTTCCGACCGCCGTCAGGATCAATTTGCCGGTGGTATTCTTGCCCGTACCGCCCGGATCATCCCCCAGTACATAGGGTGACGACAACATCTGATCGGTGAACTGCCCCGCCGGCCCACTGGCGTCGTAGGTCGCCACCATGGTCCCGCCGGGTGGCGGGATGGTGGTGAAATCAACTTCGTTGGTCACGCTGCTTGACACCGGTTGGATCGTACCGCCCGCGTAGGCTATCAAGAACGATGGCAGGCTGAACGGTCCATTCACTTGCGCCTCGAAGGTCCCCTCCGTGGCCGAGGCGTCGGCTCCAATGTAAAACCCCCGGTTCGCGTTCGCCAGGTAGAAAATGGGCTGTGCGCCGCCGCCCAGGCCGGCAACGGTGACCCGTCCATTGGTCGAACCGATAGGTATGTTGTAAGTGCCGGTGAAGGTATTTACCGTGTGCGTCCCAGCTTTATTCTCGTCGGTCTGAAAGAGAGTGATGTTACCCTGGCCATCGAACTGACCGACGCCGAGCTGCACGTCGGGTCCGGCGGAGGACATCCCGTTGAGCTCCATCACGGTGGAAATACTCAACGACGAGTCGCTGAAAACGCAGTTGCCGGTTGATCCCGCGCATTGCGTGAGCACGGAGAGCAAACTCAAGGAAGCGCCACCGGAGACTGCATCCGTCTGCACTGCGATCAATTCACCCTTGGGGTTCACAACATAGAAAGCGTAGTCAAGCGTGTTCGGGCCCACGGTCAGGGTTACCGTCCCACGGCCGGTGGTGGCGAAATCGGTGTCCGGCACCCAGGTACCCGTGAACGGGACTTGGCTCTGCACAGTTCCGTTATCATTGGTGTCTTCGATTCCGCTGGTCAGGTTTCCGGAGACATCCGCCGCGAAAGCACCGGCGCCCGCAGAACGATTGCCTATGTTATCGACTCCGAAGAACCCCATGGCGTAATTACCCTTCAGTTGCGCTATCCCCAGCGTCGGGAGGATCTGTGCCTTGATCACGCCGGAACCGTAAATTTGCGGATGGGCGGAATCGTTCAGGATGAATTTTAGGTCCCCCTTCAGGGCCGGGGCCAAGTCATAGTTGTAGGTGGTGCCGCCAAAGGTCAAGGTCATGGTTCCCTGACCGTTGGTGCCAATGTTGTAGGTTCCCGTCAAGGGCGCGTCGCTGATGATGTCCCCCGCCGCCAGACCGTTCTGGTCGAGAACGCCGCTGCTGATGGTTCCATTGCCATCGCCGAAAAAGCTGCCCGCGGTGTAGAACGGTTGCCCCTGGTGGAAGCCGTTAAACGAGAAGGCAAAGTTCCCCTGGAGTCTTCCCACAATTGTGATCGTGAGGGGCGCGGTGGCGGTATTGGAGTCGGCGTCGGTCACCTGCACCGTAATCGGGAAACCCCCGGACGGCCCGGTGGGACTCCCACCGATTATTCCGGTGCTTGCGGCCAGGACCAATCCCGCAGGCAGGGTCCCGGTCGTGACGCTCCACGTAAAGGGAGCAAGTCCGCCCGAGTTCGTCAGCGTGGCATTGTAAGGCAAGCCGATGGTTCCGTTAGGCAGCGAGGTCGTAGTCACCACCGGAAGCGGATTGATGGTGACGGTGAAGCTGCCCGTCTGATAGGCCGAGGTCGGTATCTGCGAATCCGTCACCTTGAGCATAAAGCTATAGATTTTGGCGGTGCCGTCGGAATTCAGATCGGTGATCAGCGGCGCGCCGCTGATCACGCCTTGCGGGCTCAGGCTCAAACCCGGAGGCAGGGTCCCGGAGGTGAGCTGCCAGGCGAACGGAGCTTGTCCTCCAGTGACGCTCATCTGGACGCTGTACGGAGACAGCACCACCCCATTGGGGGGTTTATTGCTAATGTTCAATGCCCCTGGGCCGTTGGCCGGGTGGCCGCTGCCGCACGCGGTCAGCATTCCCAAGCAGAGTGACAAGGCGAGAAACGGAAGCGGCTTAAACCCTTTCATGCAACTCCTCAATGTATTCTGAAAATTGGTTCTGTGGACGGCCACTCCCGAGAGACTGGCCGACTTTCTTGCGGCACAGCCTGACCCTGTCGTGCGGCACGACGGAACAATGGAAGAGGCCCGGTTACCTAGCAGGGTAATTCACCTGTGCCTAAATGCAAGCTTTTTTTGCCCTGAGCACGCCGACCTGGCGCACCCAAATGCCTCTTGATTTTCTCACAGGATACCGCAGACCGGCGACCTTCTTCGCCAAAAAGAGGGTCAGGCGATCTTTCAAGGGCCAAACTGGGAATGGCCGCCCGCCAACAGCTCTGCTATCCTTGCCCTTCCTTTGGAGGAGAGCCGTGAGCTGCAAGATTTTCCTGCTTTCATTCTGTTTTGTCGCCCTAACGACATTCGCTCAGCAAACCACCAGTCCGACCGCCGCGGCGGGAACCAATCCCGGCAATGCGCCCGCTACGGCCCAAGCTCGAGTCGAGCCGACCTTGCCTTATATCCCCAGCCTCGACGTTTCGGCCATGGACCGCTCGGCGGACCCGTGCGTGGATTTCTACCATTACTCCTGCGGGGGCTGGCAGAAGAAGAATCCCATTCCCGCCGACCAGGTCCGTTGGGACGTCTATTCCAAGCTGTACGAAGATAATCTCAATTATTTGCGGGGAATTCTCGACGAGGCATCCACCGCCAAGGACCGCGATGCCGTGACCCAAAAGATTGGCGATTATTACGCCGCATGTATGGACGAATCGGCGGTGGAGAAGCTTGGCGCCAAACCCATGCAGTCTGCGCTCGACCAGGTGCAGGCGGTCAAAAGCGTTCACGATCTTGCGCCGCTGGTAGCTCGTTTGCATCTTGCCGGCGATACCCTGCTCTTCGACAGCGGCGCCCAGCAGGATCCCGATAACTCCGATGCCATGATTGTGGGTGTGGGGCAAGGCGGGTTGGGCCTTCCGGATCGCGATTACTACACCAAGGACGATGCCAAGTCGAAGGAAATTCGCGCCCGCTATCTGCTGCACGTGCAGAAGGTGTTCGAACTGCTCGGCGACTCGCCGGCCACGGCGAAAAAAGAAGCCGACACCGTCATGCGGATCGAGACCAACCTGGCCAAGGCCTCGCTGACCCGGGTCGACCGGCGCGATCCCTACAAAGTGATGCACAAGATGAAGGCGGCCGAACTGAACACGCTGGCGCCGAACTTCGATTGGAGCGTGTATTTTTCTGCCGCGCAGGTTCCCCCGTTCGAGATTCTGAATGTGGAGTCACCGGCATTCGTGAAGGAGGTCAATGCGCAATTGACTTCCACTTCGCTGGCCGACTGGAAGAGTTATCTGCGCTTCCACGTGGCGAATTCGCGCTCGCCATTTCTTTCTTCCGCTTTCGTCAACGAAAACTTCGCCTTCTATCGCCAATACCTGCGCGGGGCCAAGGAGCTTCAGCCCCGCTGGAAGCGTTGCGTGCAGTATGTCGACCGGCAACTGGGCGAGGCGCTGGGCCAAGCCTACGTGCGCAAGACGTTTCCGCCCGAACTGAAGGCCGCAACCCTTGATATGACGAAGGAAATTGAAGATGCCATGGCCTTGCGCGTCCAGCAATTGGATTGGATGAGCCCGCAGACCAAGCAGCAGGCGCTCAACAAGCTCCATGCCATTCGCAACAAGATCGGCTATCCCGACAAGTGGCGCGACTATAGCTCGGTGGTGATCGTGCGCAATGATTTCTATGGCAACGCCGAGCGCGCCGAAGAATTCGAGAACCATCGCGAGTTCAACAAGGTGGGCAAGCCCGTGGACCGCACTGAGTGGGACATGTCCCCACCCACCGTGAACGCCTACTTCAACCCGCAGATGAACGACATCAACTTCCCTGCCGGTGTGCTGCAACCGCCGCTCTAC
Source organism: Acidobacteriaceae bacterium (assembly GCA_003151875.1). GTDB lineage: Bacteria > Acidobacteriota > Terriglobia > Terriglobales > Acidobacteriaceae > Bog-257. Next base: position 4,522 of record PLYW01000380.1, on the reverse strand, counting down.
GACGCCAAGCTCGACGATGCTCCCAACTTCGGCAACACCGGCTCGACCATTGGGCATGAGCTGACCCACGGCTTCGACGATGAAGGCCGCCAGTTCGACGCCAAGGGCAATCTGAAGGATTGGTGGACCACGCAGGACGCCGAGCAGTTCGTCAAGCACGCGGACTGTGTGGTGGACCAGTATGCGAAGTACGTGGTGGTGGACGACGTCCACATCAACTCCAAGCTGACGGAAGGCGAAGATGTGGCCGACCTGGGCGGCACGATTCTGGCTTACATCGCGTGGAAGGACGCAGACAAGGGCAAGCAGTTGACCGACCGCGACGGATTGACTCCGGACCAGCGGTTCTTTGTGGGCTTCGCGCAATGGGCCTGCGCCAACGATCGGCCCGAAGACTTGCGGGCGCGCGCCATCACCGATCCGCACTCTCCGGCGAAGTACCGCATCAACGGCGTGGTGGTGAATATGCCGGAATTCGGTGCGGCCTTCTCATGTAAACCTGGCCAACCGATGGCCAAGCCCGCGGACAAGGTATGCAAGGTGTGGTGAGGGAGGTGCTATTTATGGGTGCCAGACTTCGGAACGCATGACATTGAAATGGTGTTCGTACGTCCAGGCCTCCATTCTCAAGAGGGGAACGTCGGAGGACCCGAAACGGTTTTTCGGTTGCCGGTTTGTGCCACGCGTCAAAGCTTCAGTTGGGCTTTCGGTCAATGGGCGGGCCGTAATCCGGCTTGGGCAGCACACGGTCGCGCTCGTAAGGCGGATCTTCGTGCCTGGGAATGGGATCGTTGGAAAATTCTTCCTGCCAAAGCTGGCGCGAGGCGTCGTCCGCGTAATACTTGAGGTAGAGGCGGTTATCTTCCTCGCTGCCGCCGCCGAGCATTTGGATGTGGCACTCAGAATTCGAAGCCGGCGGCAACGCCTTGGTTTCCTCCCGCAGGGAATCGGTCCAGAGATGCGTATAGAGCTCGCGGTCGCTGAGATGATCTGTCTCTTCGATAAACACTCCAAGCAAGGCGAGCTTGTGGATCACCTCCCAGAGTTTTACGGTCAGCTCCTTATCCTCAAGCGAATCCGGCGGGGGCAGTGACACGCCCGCCCTCTCCAGTTGGTGGAAGTTGGTCGCCCACGGAGCCTCCTCGTAGTCCGCCAGCTCTTTCCAGAATGCCTCTTCCACCTCAGCTGGGCAGTCGTCCAGGCTGTCAATCTTCATTTGACTACCACAAAGCTCTTCCGCGTGGCGTTTCAAGTCTTCCATCCTTTTACGCCGGTTGTCCTCAGCTTTAGGCTTCGCCACAATTACCTCCCGGCACGCCGGACAGCACATCATCCGCGCCTGCCTAAGATACGCGCTAATCCTACACCAGGCTGAGCCGGCGTTCCGCCCGGGACGCGTCGGCCCGACGGGTTAAAACCGGCAGCCGCGCGGTCCTTTTCTTCACTCAAACAGCCGCATCAATCCCTTCGCCGGCAGATCGGGCACGAGAAACTTCCCACTGCTCAGCGCTTCTGCGGCGCCGTAGCCGCTGCGCACCGCGCCTTCCATGGTTGAGGGCCATCCTGTCGCTGTCCAATCTCCCGCGAGGAACAGCCTCGGCCACGGACTAATGTGTGAAGGACGAAACGCGTCGCTGCCGGGAGCGGGCGAGAACGTGGCATGGACTTCTTTGATGACCGTCGCTTTCGTCAGCTTAGCCTCACGCGCGGCAGGAAAAAATTCTCCCAGTTCCATGACCGCCATCTCGATAATCTCAGCCCGCGATTTCTCCACCAGCGTTTTCGACGCGCTCACCACCAGTTCCAGGTAGCTGCCGCCCTGCGCCGAATCCCTCCGGGTCGCCAGTATCTTCGACTTCTGGAACATCCATTGAATGGTCCGCTCCAGCAGCACCGCGTGCTCCAGCGGCGTGACCTCGCGGTCGAACCACAGGTGTATCCCGGTGATCGGCGAGGAGGTCAGGTTGCGCAACTGATCGCGTAGCGGTCCGAGTTCCGGAGCATCTGGCAGCAGCTTTTCGACTCCGTTGAACGGCGTCGCCAGGATCGCGTAGTCGGCGCGCACATCCTCGCCGCCGACACAAAGCTGCACGCCCTCGGCATCGGCGCGGACCGAATCGACAGCGGCGCGCGTGTGCACCTTGCCGCCGCGCGCTTCGATGTAGTCCGCCGCCGTGCCGTAAAGCTGCGACAGGGGGACAGACGGAACTCCCATACGTCCGGCTTCGGCCGACTTCAGGAACGATTCGCGAAACACTTGCGCCGCGTAGCGCACCGACATTCGGTCCAGATCTTCGTTGAGGGCGCTGACCAGCACCGGCATCCAAAAACGATTGATGGCCTGTTGCGGCTGGCCGTGACGCAACAGCCATGACAGGAAGTTTTCGCCGTCATCCTTGGGAAGCTTGGGCACAAGCGCCATCATCGCGCGGGCTATGGCCAACTTGTCTTTGAGATCGAGCACGGACGAGTCGAGGAACGATGGCGCGGCATGAAAGGGCGGCGGCAGCGCTCCCGGCTTCAGTGTCGAGGAGCGCCCGCCGGGAAGGATGAACGTGATCTCGTCATACCAGCGGATCTGCTGCTCCACACCGAGGCGGCGATAGAACTCGATGAGATTGGTACAACAGCCCAGCAGTACATGCTGGCAGTTGTCCACAACTTCCGCGGTGCCGGGCAGCTCATACGAGGATGCGCGCCCACCCAAGTAGGGACGCCGCTCAAACAATTCAACCTGATATCCGGCCTCGGCCAGCGCGCTGCCTGCGGCCAGACCGGCGAGTCCGCCGCCGACAATGGCGACCGACGAACGCTGCGGGTTGGGCTGCGGAGCGCTCATGTCAGGCGCTTCCAGAATCCCTTGCCCAGCACGGCCAGCTTTTCGGCTGTGCTCAACCGGACCCGCTGCGAGAAGACGTCATAGTTGCGGGCTGCGATCTTCTCCAGCAGTCGCCGGTAGATCTCGACCAGCGTCCACAAGGCGGGCTGGCTCTCCTCGTCCACCAGCGGCAGCAGTTCGTCGGCCGCGCGATAGAATTCGCGCGCGCGCTCGGCTTCGAACTCCAACACCGGGCGCAACGACACGAATTCAGTGCCCTTCATCAGCGAGCGGGGCTCGACCCCGAAGCGTGCCAAATCTTCCCTGGGCAGATAGACGCGCCCCATTTCGGCGTCTTCTTTTACGTCGCGAATGATGTTGGTGAGCTGAAAGGCGACCCCGGTTTGCTCTGCCAGCTTCTCGGCGCGCGGATCGCGATAGCCGAAGATGCGAATGCAGATCAACCCGACGACCGACGCAACGTGATAGCAGTAATCGTAAAGCTGGTCGAAGGTTTCATATTGCAGTTGCGCAGATGTCGCGTCCGGCGCGGGTTTCGGGGCAAGCCCCGGCTGGGGGAGATCCATGGCCGTGCCGTGGACCAGCTTTTCCAGCAGCTCCATGGGGATTTTGTACACCTTCTGCGAATCCGCCAGGGCGAATAACACCGGATCGTCGGTGGGCTCGCCGGCCACGACGCGACGCAGCGCGTTGATCCATTCGTCCAATTTTTCGCGGCGCTGCTGAGCCGGAATGGAAGGATCGTCAGAGATGTCGTCGGCATGGCGCATGAAGGCATACACCGCCGACACGGCATTGCGCTTGGGAGCAGGCAGGACCAGGAAGCCGTAGTAGAAATTCTTGGCGGCGGAGCGCGCGATGTGACGACAAACTCCGTAGGCGGCCCGCAACTGGAGCGGGTGTTTGTTCACAACAGCTTTCCCGCGGCTGCGCGTGCCAGCAGCCACAACTTGCGCGGCTTGGAGATGACCGGCCGCCGTGTCAACACGTCGTATCCCTGGCGCTCGATGGCATTCAGTATCTCCAACCCGCCGCGGCTGAACAATTCGATGTCGAGCGCCAGATGTTTATCCACCATCTTCGCCAGCGGCAGTCCCATCTGAAACCACTCGCGGGCGCGGGCGACTTCAAACTTCATCATCTCCAGAAATGCGGGCGTCGCTCGGCGCTGCGCGATGTCATCTTCCGTCACGCCATACTTCGCGAGATCTTCCAGCGGAAGATATATCCTGCCTTTGGCATAATCGACGGCGACATCCTGCCAGAAATTCGCTAGCTGCAGCGCGGTGCAAGTGTAGTCGGAAAGCTTTTGCCGCTCGGCGTCGCGATACCCGCACACGTACAGCACCAGATGTCCGACGGGATTAGCTGAATAGTGACAGTAGCCGAGTACGTCATCGAAGGTGGGATATCGTGTGGTCGTCTGGTCCTGGCGAAAGGCGCGGAGCAGATCGGATAACTCGTGCTGCGGAATTTCCAGTTCGCGCACGGTCGGCCGCAGCGCGACAAAAACTGGATGCCTGGGCTCTCCGGAGTAACACTGCTCCAGTTCGGCTTCCCATTGATCGAGCAGCGCCAGCGACTGTTGCGGATCGCCAACCTCGTCGCCCAGATCGTCGGAGATCCGGCAGTAGGCGTAAATGTTGTAGAAATGCTGGTGCAGATGTTTGGGCAGGAACCAGG
>PLYW01000308.1:2002-4008 GCA_003151875.1 Acidobacteriaceae bacterium | reverse complement strand
GACCTGGCGCGCATCAACCAGATCGAAGCCGAGGTGAAGCACGACGTCATTGCCTTTACCACCGCCGTCGCGGAAAAGGTGGGTCCGGAGTCGCGCTGGCTGCACTACGGGCTGACCTCCAACGATGTGGTGGACACCGCACAAGCGCTGGTGGTGAAGCAGGCGTCCGGCATTATCCGCGAGGACCTGAAGAAGTTGCGCGGGGTGCTGAAGCGGCGCGCCTGGGAGTTCAAGGACACGCCGGCCATTGGCCGTACCCACGGCATTCACGCCGAGCCGATTACCTTCGGCCTGAAGCTGGCGAACTGGTACTCGGAGATGCAGCGCAACATCGAACGCTTCGAGATGGCGGCCGAACAGATGCGCGTGGGCAAACTCTCGGGAGCGGTGGGAAATGCGGCGCACCTCGAGCCGGAGTACGAGGAGAAGATTTGCCAGCGCCTGGGACTGAACGTGGCGGCGGTTTCGTCGCAGGTCATCCAGCGCGATCGCCATGCGTTTTACGTTGCAACCCTCGCCGTCATTGCCTCGACGCTGGACAAGATCGCCACCGAGATTCGCCATTTGCAACGCACCGAAGTGCGCGAGGCGGAAGAATATTTCAGCGAGAAGCAGAAGGGCTCGTCGGCCATGCCGCACAAGCGCAACCCGGTCACCTGCGAGCAGATCAGCGGCCTGGCGCGGGTGATGCGGGCCAATGCGCAGGCCGCGCTGGAGAACGTTGCGCTCTGGCACGAGCGCGACATCTCGCACTCGTCGGTCGAGCGCATCATCCTGCCCGACTCGACCATCCTGGCCGATTACCTGCTGAGCAAGACGACAACGCTGATCGACACGCTGCTGGTTTACCCCAAGCGCATGTTGAAGAATCTGGAGTCCACGGGCGGACTGGTGTTCAGCGGGCAGTTGCTGCTTGACCTGGTCGAAGCCGGGGTGCTGCGCGAGGACGCGTATCGCCTGGTGCAGTCGAATGCGATGAAGGCGTGGAAGGAAGACCTTAACTTTCGCGAGCTGATCCTGAGCGATCCGGAGATAACCTCGAAGGTAAAGCGCGAGACGCTGGAGCACGCCTTCGATTTACAGCGGCCGCTAAGGAATGTGGACAAAATCTTTCAGCGGGTGTTCGAGGAAGGCAGAGACTAGGGGCTAGGGGTTGGGGGTCAGGGATTAGCCGGCAATTGCCTAATGGCAACCGAGCTATTCCAGGCGATTGATGATGGAGGCGACGTAGCCTGCGCCGAAGCCATTGTCGATGTTTACCACGCTGACGTTCGAGGCGCAGGAGTTCAACATGCCGAGCAGGGCTGCGATTCCCTCATACGAAGCGCCATAGCCGACGCTGGTAGGCACCGCAATCACCGGCACGCCAACCAGGCCGCCGACCACACTAGGCAGCGCGCCCTCCATCCCGGCGCAGACGACCACCACGCGCGCCTGGGTGAGAGCCTCGCGACGGGCCAGCAGCCGATGGATGCCGGCCACTCCCACGTCGTACACGTGCTGCACCTCGTTGCCCATCGCCTGCGCGGTGACCACCGCTTCTTCGGCGACCGGAATATCGCTGGTCCCGGCGGACACCACGACGATCTTTCCTTTGCCGTAAACCGTCTCGTCCTGCGTGAGCGTGATGGCGCGCGCCAGCTCGTGGAATTCGGCTTTGCGAAACTTGCGTTTCACGGCGCGAAACTGCTCGGGTGAAACCCGCGTCGCCAGCACGTTGTGGCCCGGCTCCGCCAGTCGTGCGAATATCTCCGCGAACTGCCGTGGCGTCTTTCCCGGTCCGAAGATGACTTCTGGCATGCCAACTCGCAACGTCCGATGATGGTCCACGTTGGCGAAGCCAAGGTCCTCGAAGGGAAGATGCCTCAGCCGCTGCACCGCTTCTTCGGCAGAGAGCTTGCCTCGCTTCACTTGCTCGAAGAGTTTCTTGAGGGCGTCGGAAGTCATGGAAGTCAGGGGCTAGTGGTTAGGGGTTAGTGATTAGTTTCCAGTTTCCAGTTTCCAGT
>PLYW01000308.1:0-1974 GCA_003151875.1 Acidobacteriaceae bacterium | reverse complement strand
AACCTTATTCTCTCCGACAGCGGCCTGCGGGTGATGGCCGAAGAACTTCAGATATCGGGCCGCAATGAGTTGATCCAGAAACTGTTGGGACGGTCTTCACAGAAAATCTGCCAGCAGAACAATTCAGACATCGGGGCCAACGTGGCCAGCGGTTCCTATGGGACCGACGCCATGATCGTGCTGCCTTGCAGTGTGGGGACGCTGGCGCGCATCGCGCATGGAATGGCGATCCAGCTCATCGAGCGCGCCGCCGACGTCTGCCTGAAGGAGCGCCGGCCGCTGATCCTGTGTGTGCGCGAAACCCCGTTCAACCTTATCCACCTGCGCAACATGACGCTGGCCGCCGAAGCCGGCGCCACCATCTTTCCGGTGATCCCGGCGTTCTACTTCCGTCCGGTCTCGACCGACGGGATCGCGCGCGAGTTCGTCAACCGCGTGCTGGCGCATGTGGGACTGCCGCAACCCGACGCGTATCAGTGGAAGGACGAGTGAGGGTGAGTTGCAGGCTGGCAGGCAGTTAGGGGACCGCCCGCCTTCCCTTCACATGAGCTGCTCAATCTTTTCGATAAGCACTTCGGGCGGCTCGCCCTTGGTAATGAAGGCGTCGGCAATCTCCAGCGCGTCGGACGGCAAGGAGAAGTATGCCGACAAGAAAATGATGGGAACGCTGGGCTGGCGGCGGCGCAGTTCGGCCGCTACCTGTCCCCCGTTGAGGCCCGGCATGTAGAAGTCGAGCACCACCAGGTCAACTTTGTTCTGCTCGAAGAGAGCTATCCCTTGCTGCCCATCGCTAGCGGTAAGTACCCGGAACCCATGGTTCTCCAACATGATCTTTCGCACTCGCAGACCAATGGCCTCATCGTCAACACAGAGCACCGTCTTCTGGCGAACTGCATCCATCCAATTCCCCGATTCTTCGACTGCGGATTTGATTCTTAAGTGCGAACTGGCGTCGGTGCTACTGTTCGGTATCAAAGTGCGCCTAGGGATTAAAATTGTTGCCGCGTTTACGGCGAACGCGGCGCTATTGCTCTTGTATCCGAAGATCGCGGGTTTGCCCATGCCGAAAACGTCGTAGATGGCTTTCAGGCAGCTGATATATAAGGGTTTATCGGATCTCCGGCATTACTCTTTTGAGGCTACTTCTACGGTCCAGGCATTCCCGAGACTCTTTCTCGTGCACCGGAAAATGAGCCTTCGACCCCACAGAAAAACCATCGCAAAGCCTGTTCCCTCAATAAGCTCCGCCTGACGGGCAGCAGACGCGGCTGTCTTCATTTCGCTTCGCGCTTCTGGCATGGTATTTTCAAAGACTTACCGGCGAACGCAATGATCCGCTCTTACCAAGGAATTGGCCCGACCGTCCCGCCGTCGTGCTACGTTGACGAATCGGCGCAGTTGATTGGCGATGTGGTGCTGGGCGAAAACGCCAGCGTCTGGATGAACGCCGTGCTGCGCGGCGACGTGCACTTCATCCGGGTGGGTGCCAACAGCAACATCCAGGATTGCAGCGTGCTGCACGGCATGTTGAAGCAGTGGCCAGTGGTGGTCGGCGATTGGGTGACCGTGGGCCATTCGGTCACGCTGCACGGCTGCGTCGTCGAAGATCGCTGCCTGATCGGGATGGGAGTCGTCATTTTGAATGGAGCGCGCATCGGTGCAGGATCGATCATTGCGGCAGGGACGGTGATTCCGGAGGGCACGGTGATTGAGCCCGGCTCGCTGGTGATGGGAGTTCCCGGCAAGGTGCGCAAGCGCTTGAGCGAGGCGGACCAGGAGACGATCCTGCGTTACGCGCGGAATTATTTGGGCTACAAGGAAAATTATCTGGCGGAGAGGAAGAAGTAGTTTAGCCCTCAGCACTCAGCCGTCAGCATTCAGCCCTTGCAAGTCGATTGGCTGAGTGCTGAGTGCTGAATGCTTCTGACAACTGGCAACTGGCTACTGGCAACTGATTCTCATGATTAAAGCCGT
>PLYW01000018.1 GCA_003151875.1 Acidobacteriaceae bacterium | reverse complement strand
CAGCTGTGCGAGGAAATTATGAGACTGGAAACCAAGCCTTTTCAAAGTGTTTGAGATTTTTGACCATACGCGATGTCTGCTGCTCCGGCATAACGCGTAGCAAGAGAGACGACGGCACTGAGGGCAATCAACCCAGATTTACGACAAACGCCGCCGGTCGACCGCTGAAAGCGCTTCACACGATGTGCCGATTTGAGGTATTAGCCGTTATTCCTTCTCGACAAGGAAATTTCCGAGAACCAGGGTGTCCATTTCGCTCTTGGTGAAGGTATTGAAGGCGTTGGCGGGCGTGTTCACGATCGGCTCACCCTTGAGGTTAAAGGAGGTGTTGAGCACGGCTGGCACACCGGTGGCTTGCCCAAAGCGTTCGATCAATCCCGAATAGCGCGGGCTGACATCGCGAAAGACGGTCTGCAAACGCCCCGTGCCATCCACGTGAGTGATTGCCGGTAACAAGCTCTGCTTGCTGGGACGCACTGGAACGACATAGAGCATGTAGCGCGCTGGATAATGCTCGATTGCGTTTGGCAGATCAAAGAACCGCTCGGCGCACTCGGCCAGTACCGACGGGGCAAAAGGACGGTAAGGCTCGCGAAATTTAATTTTGGTGTTGACGATGTCCTTCATCGCAGGATTACGAGGATCAGCGAGAATGCTGCGGTTCCCCAAGGCGCGCGGGCCCCACTCGAAGCGGCCCTGGAACCACCCAATCACCTTCCCCTGTTGCAAACGCTCAACCACCATATCGAGGAGCCGATCGTCATCCATAATATTTTGATAAGGGATCGCATTTTTATCGAGAAAGTCCCGCACTTCCGACGGACTATAGGCTTTTCCCCAGTAAGCATGGTCCATGCGAAAACGCCGCGGATTCCCCAGCAACATGTTGTCGGCCCACAAGGCGGCGCCCAGAGCGCCGCCACCATCGCCGGCGGCAGGCTGAATGAACAGTTCCTCAAAGCCGGCCTCTCGCATGAGGCGCTGGTTGGCAACACTATTCAGGGCCACTCCTCCCGCCATGCAGAGTCTCTTCAATCCTGTCTCTCGCTGGAGATTTCGCGCCATTCCCAGCAAAACCTCTTCGGTGACCTGCTGAATGCTGGAGGCGATGTCGGCGTAATGCTGGTTCAGCTTACAGAGCTCGTTGAAGTTCGCCGGAGGATCGCCAAAGTAGGTGGGAAATCCGGAGGCGGCGGTGAAGAACAGCATCTTCGGGGGACGAGGTTCGCCGAACAACTGGGTGAATCGACCGTTGAAGGTCCGGCTTGTAGAATGAGGGAAGCAGAAATAATCCATGTCCAGGGAGAAAGAGCCGTCAGACTCCTGCCGGATCAGTTTCCAGACCTTTTCGACATAGCGGGGTTGGCCGTAGGGCGCCATCCCCATGACTTTATATTCTCCCTCATTGACTTCGAATCCCAGGAATGCGGTGAATGCGCTGTAGAGCAGTCCCAAAGAATGGGGGAAAAGCATCTGCTTGCGCATCTCAATCTGGTTGCCGCGTCCGACGCCCCAGGTGCCCGTCACCCACTCGCCCACTCCATCCACAGTGAGGATGGCCGCTTCCTGATACGGCGAACATAAGAACGCGCTGGCGGCATGGGACAGGTGATGGTCGCAATACAGCACCCGGTCCCGCGGTATTCCCAACTTCTCGGCAATCTTGGAGCCCACCCACAGCTTGTCGATCATCCACGTGATCATGGACTCGCGGAAGACCTTGTAGGACTGGGGATAGGTTTGCAGGACGGTCATCAAGATGCGGTCAAACTTGCGGAACGGCTTCTCATAGAAGACCGCGTAATCCACGTTCTCACCCTTGATTCCTCCGCTCTCCAGGCAGAACTTGATTGCCTGGTTGGGGAAGTTGAAGTCGTGCTTGATGCGGGTGAAGCGCTCCTCTTCGGCGGCAGCGATCAATTGTCCATCCTGCAGCAGGGCAGCCGCAGCATCATGGTAGTAGCAGGAAATTCCCAGGATATTCATGTCAGCCTTGGTGACGGGCCTGTTCCAAGTTGTTCGCCACCTTGGGGTGGTCCAACCACTTGACGGGGCGTTTCTTGGTGCTCAAGGAATCGGAAAAGAAACGAACAGCTAGGCCGAAAGGCAATATCAAAACGGCATAGATGATCGTTAGCAGGATACGGGCTTGAAAATTGCCAATCGCATGGGCGATCCGCTTCCAGGCAGCCCATAACCTCTTCAACTGTTGCATGGCACCCCTAGAAGAATGAGTAGATGAACGGAGCAATCGCGGAGCTCTGCGCCAGGATCAACAGGATCGCGAACAGGCCGAGCGTGATGAGAATTGGCGTCATCCACCAGCGCTTGTTGCTCCAAAAGAAAGCGAACAATTCCCCCGCAATCCCGAAACGGTGGCCGATCGTCTTCAAAAAGCCCATTGAGATCCCTTTTCTGTCAGAGGATGAACTGTGCGCAAGATCTTATAATTAGAGTGGATCATCCCAATTCTCAAGTCGACTGGCAAGCTTTGAACCGCCCGACCTCGAATACGAATACATGCTCAACTCGCATTGTCAGGCTGAAAGGACAGTCGTTATGTCCGCTTACTTAACGGAAATCGAGGTTGTGTTGTCTCAGGAACCTGGCTAATTCGCGACCTGCCAATTCCTGGCCCGCGGCATTCCAGTGAGCATCGTCGGGGAAGTATACGCTATTGCCCTGCTCGGTCTCATGCTGAAGGGCCGGGGTTAAGTCCAGAAAAGGTATGCCGGCTTCTTTACACAAGCCTCGCATCATTTCGTTTTGGGCCAGCCGGTTTTTGGTCATAGTTCTTACATCCGCATCGGTTTTGTTCTCTTGAAAATAAAAACCAAAATTGCGGTTCAGGTCTTCATCTGAGAAAACACCCTGCAACATCGGCAAATAAATCTGGCTCTTAAAAGGGATAAACATGACTACGAGGGTGGCGCCATTTTGGTCCGCGAGGCGTTTCATTTCCTTGTACGTCCGTCGCGTCAAGTCCCAACCGGGGGTTGTCTCCAACCAGCCTTTCGAGTAGTTCAGCGTGCGCAGGTAAGCTGGCATTAACGCAAAAGACATGTCGTGCCCATGGATGGGCACGTGGAACATCCCACGATCAAAGTAGGCGCGCGGCGGCACAGCGGGATCGGCGGCTGCCGCGACTACCTGGAGAGCGTTCCGCGCCGTCAGATTGGGGAGTCTGGCCGTTCTCACATCGGACCATCCCATCCGCTTCAAGGCAATGCGTGTTAGCGTATAGGTGTAGAGCGTCTCATAACGCTCTACGAACTTCCGGATCTTCCAGCCGGGGATTTCAGCGGCTTCGGCCCCTGACTGCTCGAACCGCGCGAACGATTCCGCATCGAAAATATCGTTACCCGCGAAATACGCCACCACCACAACGCGAGCCCCGTGATGGATAGCATAATCCTGCATAACATACAGTTCCTGCTGCGGCCCAAAGCCCGCGGTGCCGTAATTTTGGACCGGCGTGCCGAGTATCCGCTCTAGCTGTGCAGGCCAGGCCTGTTCGACCGGAAGCTGCAGGGCATCCGTGAAAGAGTCGCCCAAGGCGGCGACTACAATATGCTCTCGCGTAAATGGGTTGCGGAATCCTTCGCGATCTGTTTGCACAGGATAGCGGACTCGGGTGGCCTGACTCACATCAGCGGGAATTACCGCCATTTCCACCAAGTCGCCATATTCGCGTTCGGTCAATGAATTCGAGTTCGGCTGCAGTCTTTTTCCGTATCGGGCAGATAGCTGCCATCTTGGATCCATACGGAACGCTCCGAGGTTGTGGCGACTATCGATAACCGAATAAGGCAACACACCGCTCAGAAGATGGGCGGTGAACTCGACAAGCAGTAAGGTTACTAAAACCGAACCGGCCACTAAGCTTGCTTGTTTCGCTGCCGTGGGGAGCGCACTGCTGCGTTTAATCGAACAGGTCAGCAGAAATAAGACGGCGAGCGCGGCGAAGTAAGGAACGAGGTGAAGCTCTGAAACCACTCGCGGGTCGGACCAGGTTACCGCGCCGCGATTTTCAATCGCGAGGCTTTCCCGGCCTACCGGCAGTGACACTGACCCCGAAGTCGGACCGGACAATTCGTTCTTCTGAAGCAGCTGCCTGGCGCCATTCCTCAGCAAATAGATTTCATACGCCGCAGGGCCGGTTGGTGTGGCTCGGAACTGAAGGGTGGACCTCGTCCAGGGATTGATTTCGAAGATGGTATGGGCATTGTTGCGAGTAATAATCTGTGGCAATACGGACCCGTTCTCCACTACGAACCGTTGCCAGGCTACTCCCTGTCTGCCGTCATCCTTCCGGTCTTCCAAATATAACCTCTGCGTACTTACAAGCAGCCACTTCCTGGTTATCACGCAAATCAGCATAAGCTGCAGAATAAGAAGGAATATCACAATGCGATTGCGATTCTGTTTCATCGTTGTATAAACCGGGATTTCCATTTTGGACTCCCGGATTCGATTCAGTATATCTCCAGCCGCGATCCTCTGGTCCTGCAAGTTGCATTCTTTCCTCCGGGAGCCGTCTTCGGTCCCGCAAATCGGGGTTGTCGCCCTGCCAGGAAAATCCAAAACCGGGAAATCCTGTCTTTTCAGTGCATTTCACAAACACCTCTCCTGCCCTCATGCCCTGGTCACCCTGATTTCGGGCGAGTGGCGCGGCGGAGTTTCACCACCGCGCTCTCTCAGAACCGGACGTGAACCTCTCGGCTCATCCGGCTCCCAGTATCCGGCTGTTGGCTCAGTTGTCCAACGGCTTTGCCTTGGTCATGCGGCTCCTCCCGTCACCGGTTGGCCACCTGCCCTTGGCGGGATACCGCAGCCCCTTCGGTCCAGCTCCATTACAGAGCCTTCATCCCTACTACGGACTGCTCCGTCCCTGTGCCCCGCATCGGTACTCTTACCCTCGCGGGGATCTCTTATGGTCAAGAAACTCATCTTTGCTTCCAAGGAAGGGAAGTTCCCCCGACCGAAGGCTCATGCCGTTTCCCGCTCATAGTACTTCAGCAGGCCACCGAGTCGTTCCTTGCAACGCACGATTCCGTTATCCCCGCTCGCCCCTCCATTCGGCAAGGGGAACAGGAGCCGG
>PLYW01000305.1 GCA_003151875.1 Acidobacteriaceae bacterium | reverse complement strand
TGGTTTGCTATTCCTGGATGGCTGGGATCAAGGAAGTCGCCCAGGTCGTCTTCGTTCGTAAGCGCACCGTAGAAGTCCAGTACCTGCGGGCCACCATCACCGACCAACAGCGGCAGGAGTTCGAAACCCTGGTCGACGACACGGTCCGTCGGATTGAGTCGGGACTGTTCCTGCCGCACAGCGGCATCCGCTTCCCCCAGAATCCGTGTACCACCTGTCCCTTTCTCGGTCTCTGTCTCGACCAGCGTGATCTGGTGGAGACTGGGCTAATCCGCAAGCCGGGAGTCGATCTTGGTCTGTTTGACGAACTTGGTTACTAGGTATCCGCCTATGCCGCCCAAGCTGAATCGCCGCCGGGCCCAGGAGGTGCTGAGCAAGATCGACGCGATCCTGGCCTGGGAGGCACGACATGAGAACGACCGCGATACCAGGTTCGTGGAACTGGGCAAGTATCTCTGTGAGGTGCGTGCCGGTCAGTACTGGCGGCTGGAGAAGCTGAAGTCGTTCGATGAGTTTCTGGAGCGCCGGTTCCCAGAGTCCAGAAGGAAGGCTTACTACCTGATGTCGATACATGAACATCTTCCACCCCAGGTAAGGAAGGAGCTAAAACAGGTGGGATGGACCAAAGGCTTAGAGTTGGCCAAGCTGGCACGCCGGGACGGGCAGCGCTTCGATTGTGCAACCTGGCTGCACAAAGCCCGGCAGATGCCCAAGGCGGAGTTCCAGCGGGAAGTGGAAAGGGAACTGACGGGCAAGGACAGCGAGCCCTCTGAGCTGATCTATTTCAAGGTCTATAAGAGCCAGATGCCGGTTATCGAGCGGGCGATCGAGGCTGCGGCCTTAATGCTAGGGACGGACAAGTCTCGGGGCTACTGCCTGGAGATGATCTGTGCGGACTTCCTCGCGGGAGCTTCGATCGATGGCAGCAACCCAGAGCTCCTGCTGCAGTCCATCTCCCGCTACTACAAGTTTCTGCCCGGCGAACAACAGGAGGCATTTCGATCTGAGGTCGCCGGGCAGGCCTCGTGAAGAAAATCCCATCCAAGAACCCGCGGCTGAGACTCGATTCGACGAGCTATGGCGAACTGCAACGGCAGGTATTGGAACGTGACGGCTGGCGATGCCAGGTCTGCGGCAGCATGCAGCATCTGCAGGTACACCATCAAAAATTCCGCAGCCAGTCGGGTGGCGACGAGGAACAGAACTTGATCACACTCTGCGCTGAATGCCACGCGCGTATCCATTCAAAATACCCGATAGTTCACTTTAAGTGATTACGACGCTATGCAGAATTTGAGGGGTTTCCTGCCACAATTCAAAACCCCTAAGGCAGAAGCGGAATTGGGTTGTAGCCGAAGTATTCAAGCGATACGATGTTCACATAAGGCCGCCGTTGATCGAGCCTAGAGAGACACTCCTGATGGAGTGGTGGCGTGCTCTGCCTCTGGTCAGCGGAATTGAGGAATTAGCAATGATCGATCGCGATATTTTTGAAGATCTTTTTGTCCTCGAGATGGCAAATAACCATCTGGGACGCGTAGGGCGCGGCCTGAAGATTATCAGCACGTTTGCGCAGGTGGTCCGATTCAACAATGTGCGGGCCGCAATCAAGCTCCAGCTTCGCGATGTGAGTCACTTCATTCACAAAGACTTCGCGGATTGCTCGGACGTCCGGTATATCAAGAAGACCCGGGACACGCGTCTGTCGGACGAGGAATACGCGACTCTGGTGAAAGCCATCCGGCAGGGTTCCTGCATTCCTATGGCGACGCCTTTTGATGAGAAGTCGGTGGACTTGTGCTACGAACTGGGCCTCCCGATTATTAAGATCGCCAGCTCTGACCTGAACGATTGGTTTCTGATAGAGAAGATCGCCAAGACCAAGAAGCCTGTGATCGTTTCGACCGGCGGCAGCTCGATTAAGGATATCGACGACCTGGTCACCTTTTTTCAGAACCGCAACATTCCTCTTGCGATCAACCACTGCGTCTCCATCTACCCTTCCGAAGACCGGGAGCTAGAGATGAACCAGATCGATTTTCTGCGAAACCGCTACCCGACGCTCACCGTCGGATTTTCGTCGCACGAATGCACCGACTGGTCTTCGTCGATGCTGATCGCCTACGCCAAAGGAGCCCGTACCTTCGAACGGCACGTTGATATCGAGGAGGATGGCGTGACAGTTTCGCCCTACTGCTCGACTCCCCAGCAGACGGACACATGGTTCAAGGCATTCCATAAGGCTAAGGAGATGTGCGGCGCGCCGGGAACCCAGAAGCGCATGCCCCCGCAACAGGAAATTGAATATCTAGACTCTCTGGTGCGAGGTGTTTATGCGCAGCGCGACCTTCCGGAGGGGCACACTCTTAGCGATGACGACGTCTACTTGGCAGTCCCGCTGCTGCAGGGGCAGATCTCCTGCCGCGAACTCATGCGCGGAGAAGTCTTGTTAAGACAGGTCACGAAAGACGCACCGCTGATGATCGACGATATCGAGAGCCCCTACTCCACCATCCCTTCGCTTCGCGATCTCATTTACCGCCGCGGCTTGCCGGTACAAAAGAAGGGCGCGGCTGGCCAGACATGATTCGAGTTGCGGACTTTCTCATACGCAGGCTAAGCCGGGAGTACGGGCTCAAGGACATCTTTCTGATAACCGGCGGCGGTGCGATGCATTTGAACGATGCGATTGGCCGCAATGAAGATATCCGTTACATCTGCTGTCATCATGAGCAGGCTTGCGCCATGGCTGCAGATGTGTATGCGCGCGTAAAGGGGTCCATTGCGGTGTGCCAGGTCACCACCGGACCCGGCGCAACAAATACTCTCACCGGTGTTCTTGGAGCATGGCTCGATTCGATTCCGGTGCTGATTATCTCCGGGCAGGTGCGGCGGGAGGTGATGGCCACGGGTGCTCTCCGCCAGCTTGGTGACCAGGAAGCGGACGTGATCAGTATCGTGCGTCCCATTACCAAGTATGCCGTGCTGATCGATGATCCCCAGGACGTGCAATACCACCTGGACAGGGCAATATACATCGCCAGGAGCGGCCGCCCCGGCCCAGTTTGGCTGGATATTCCGCTGGACGTACAAGGCGCGATGGTTGATCCCGAGCGGCTGCGGGCATGGGAAGCCCCCTCGGCGACGGCACTGCCGGACGCGCAGCGCACAGCAATCGCAGACGTTGCGATGCGGCTACGGTCGGCCGAACGCCCCGTTCTGTTCGTTGGGCACGGCGTGCGTCTGGCAGCGGCTACGGCCGAGTTGTTGGAGCTAGCGGAGCGGTTGCGAATTCCAGTGGTCACGTCCCTCCTGGGACTAGACCTGATCCCGAGTGATCACCCTTATGCGTTCGGGCGTGTCGGCAGTATTGGCCAGCGTTCGACAAACTTCATCCTGCAGAATTCGGACTTCCTGCTGACGGTCGGAACGCGGCTCAACTTGCGCATGGTGACGTTCCGCTGGCAGGCATTTGCGCGCGCTGCCTACAAGGTAATGGTCGACATTGATGCCGCGGAATTAGCGAAGCAAACGGTGGCTCCCGATGTCGCCCTGCAGCTTGACGCGAAGATCTTCCTGCAGACGCTAGGCGCGATGATTCCGGAGCCGCTGGATGAGCGCGGTCCTTGGCTGAGCTATTGCCGCCGCCTCCGCGCTAAGTATCCGAACGTCCCTCAACAGCAAAATCCGGATTACGTGAATTCGCATGCCTTCGTGGATCGCCTTTCCGATTTCTTGGCCGAAGGTGCCGTGGTGGTGATGGGAGATGGGCTGGCCTCTGAAGCTGCGTATCAGGCTTTTCGTGTCAAGAGGGGCCAACGCTTGATTCTCAACTCGGGCTGCGCGGCGATGGGCTTCGATCTCCCCGCTGCGGTCGGAGCCGCGACCGCAATGGGTGGCGCACCAATTGTCTGCCTAGCCGGCGATGGCAGTATCATGCTGAACTTGCAGGAGCTGCAGACCATCAAGCACCATAGCTTTCCGGTCAAAATCTTCCTGTTCGAGAACAACGGTTATCTGTCCATTCGGCGCACACAGGAGACATATTTTGCGAGCAAGTATGTGGGTTCAGGTCCTTCGAGCGGGGTGACTGTCCCGAACTTCGCGGCTGTCGCGGCGGCATTCGGTTTGCCATGCTTCAGCGCTCATTCGAATGGCGAGATCGACCGGGTGATCACGCAAATGTTGGACGTCGAAGGACCCGCCCTGGCGATTCTACACATGGACCCGTCCCAGCCGCTGATCCCGAAACTGGTATCCCGACGGCTGCCCGATGGGACAATGGTTTCCCCTCCGCTGGAGGACATGTGGCCATTCCTCGATCGCGAGGAGTTTATGGCCAATATGCTGATCCCGCCGGTAAAGGAGAGCCAGTGAAGCGAGTCCACTCACTGGTGGGAGCGGGGCATCGTGAGTTCGCGGTACACGGAACAAAAAGATGATCGACGTTTCTGGATGCGTGATTTGCGAGGGCGAGATCCGTCGGCTGCACCAAGCCATTGTGGCCCCGTTCTTGGCCAGACGGATATGGGGCCGGACTCCATTTTGCGTCGACCTCGTCCGCTGTAAGAACTGCGGCTTCACGTTCTACAACCCGCGCCTCGACGCCGCCGAGGAGGGCCGCCTCTATGCCGGGTACCGTTCAGAGGAATACCAGCAGATGCGCCACGCCTCTGAGCCTTGGTATACCAGCAGCTTCAATGCGGACTTAGCCTCACCCAGCTCATACGATGCTCGCCGTCGAATACTGGCAGGGATACTTCGTGAGTACGCAGGCAATCGCGAGATCCGGCGTATCCTTGATTACGGCGGTGACCGTGGCGATTTGGTTTGCGGGTTGATCGAGGGGGCCGCAACGTTCGTTTACGACATTTCTGGCATACCTGCTGTGGAAGGGGTGACCTCAACGGCGGATCCAGGCGGTTGCAAAGCCGACCTCATTATCAATAGCAATGTACTGGAGCACGTCGCGTTCCCCCGCCGCTTGCTGCAAGACATCCTGAAGGCGGCTCCAGTTGGAGGACTCGTGTTTTTGGAGGTGCCATGGGAGTCACCGTTCGGGTGGTCCAGGATTATCAGGCGAGTCGCCCAAGTGGGGATCATGGCTCTGACGCGGCCGAATCTGGCGCGATCGGTTGTGCGCCCGTCCAGCTTCTACATGATGCACGAGCACGTCAATTACTTTACAGAGCAATCCTTGGCCACGCTAATGCGTTCCTGTGGGTGTGCGCTAATCGCGGCCGGTAGCTATGTGCTGGATGGCAGGGCGGGAACCGCAAGGCTGGCATGGTGTCTGGGGACGGCTACGTAGCTTGAGACGGAAGCCGCTGCAGTGCCGGCGTACCATCGGGTGTACCCGCTGAGGCATTTTGCCCGTGGAAAGATGTAAACAGATGAGCCTCGCTGGTTTTTCCAACCAATGGAGCGCGAAACTCACGCGCCACATTCCACCCGGCCAGTTCGGGCGCTACCTGCTGGTGGGGGCCTGGAATACTTTGTTCGGTTACGGCTCGTTCGCGTTTTTCACCTCCATTCTCAGTCCTGTGATCCCGCACAGTTATATCGCTGCCTACGTGATTTCGAGTCTGTTGAACATCTCGGTCTCCTACCTCGGCTACAAATTTTTCGTATTCAAGACCAAGGGCAACTATCTGCGGGAATGGATCCGCTGCGTCAGCGTCTATAGCGTGGGCATTCTATTCGGAGTCGTCACCTTACCCGTGATGGTCGCAATCATTCGGCGCAATACCCGCTTTGTCGCCGAAGCGCCCTACATTGCCGGCGCAATTCTGACGGCATTTATGGTGGTGTACAGTTTTCTCGGGCACAAGAAGTTTTCCTTCCGGTCACCTGCATGATGCGCATACTTGTCACCGGCGGTTCGGGCTTCATTGGACGGAATCTCGCGGAACAATTCGCCTCGATCTATGAGGTGTTGGCGCCATCTTCCGCCGAGCTCGATCTGCTGCACGAACGCGACGTGCGCGAATATCTCACCGCACACCGTTTCGACGTGGTTGTGCACACGGCGACCACCCGCTCGAATCGGCGGCTGGCCGCCCCTCCGGACCTGCTCGACCGCAATTGCCGCATGTTTTTCAATCTCGCGCGCAATGAGGGAAGGTTCGGAAAGATGATTCATTTCGGCTCCGGCGCCGAGTACGACCGGACAGACCTTCCGCCGCGGGTAAGGGAGGACTACTTCGATACGCGAGTGCCGGGCGATGCGTACGGGTTTTCCAAGTACATCTGCGCCAAGTACATCGAACGCTCCGAGCACATCCTCGATTTACGGCTGTTCGGAGTCTTCGGCCCCTACGAGGACTACACCGTTCGTTTCGTTTCAAACGCCTGTTGCCGGGTGCTGAAAGGCTTGCCAATTGTGCTGCGGCAGGATGTCATGTTTGACTACCTGTACGTCAAAGACCTGCCCAAGATTACGAGGTGGTTCATGGAGAATGACGCCCGCCACAAGGCATACAATGTCTGCACTGGACGCCGGGTCGCGCTCACAGAGTTGGCCCGGATGGTGGCGGAGGTTTCGGGATGCAATCCGAGTGTCTCGGTGATGCATGGCGGCATGGGTGCCGAGTACACGGCCGACAACTCGCGCTTGCTGGCCGAGTTGGGTGAATATCGATTCCAGGATGCGCGAAGTTCTATTGCCGAGCTGTACGGTTGGTACGCAGCAGACTTTTCCCAAGTGGATTCGACTGCGTTGCAGTTTGACTCGGTCTGATTTCCACACGGGTTATCCTACTGAATTTGGCTTGGAGCAGAAGACACATGGGGCTACGGCCACTTCATTATCAACTTACGCGGGTGGCTATCTCTCTCGGCGCTGACAATCCGTTAGTCAAATGGTTGTTACGACTGGAATGTCGACGCCACGGTGCAACATTGAGATTCTCAGACCACGTCCTCGACGTATGCAAAGGGAATCGGGTAATCCGTATCTCGGCAAAGCACTTTGTGTATGCAAGGGATATGGCGCGATCGTTTGATCAATACTTTGGACAAGTAGTCCCAACTAGTCGCGATGGCGTCCTGATCGTGGATTATTCCTACCCGCACCTGCAGCGATATTCAAAGGCGAACTTGGACTTCGAACTCTCTTCTTTTCCCGAAGAAGAACAGACGATCGAGAGCTACTTTCGCTGGTATCGCCCTAGGCCAGGAGATACGGTTTTTGATATGGGAGCGTACTGCGGTATCTCGGCCTACTATCTCTCGAAATGTGTTGCACCGAGCGGTAAGGTGTATGCCTTTGAACCCGATCCAGTCAATTATTTTCTCCTGCGGCGAAATATCGAACGCCACGCACTGCTCAATGTCGTTCCTCTGCAAATTGCAGTTGCGGGTTCAGACGGTCGCGCCCAGCTCTGCAGTGAAGGAGCTCTTGGGTCCTTCCTCTCCGGCCGGATGACCAGGGCAACCGTCGGACACCTGGAGGAAGTCCCGACTATCTCGTTACAGGGCGCATGCGAACGGTACGGAGTCCCCGCATTCGCAAAGATTGACATTGAGGGTTCGGAGATCGAGGTGTTGTCATCGTCACGAGCGTTTCTCAGGGAACACTCGATTCAGTTTGCCCTCGATACAAACCACTGGGTTAACGGAGCACTCACCTCCTCAAAGGTAGAGGCGTTATTCGCCGATTGTGGCTATGAGGCCGAATCCTCTAAAGAATTCGGATTTATGACGACGTGGGCCCGGAAGCGCCCTTAGCTATTAATCATGTCGAAGACTCTCAGCGTTCTCACGGCCTGTTTTAACGAGGAAGGCAACGTCCGCGAGGTCTACGAGCGAGTGCGGGCGGCCATTGCGGCAGCCGGCGATTACAAGTACGAGCACGTATTCATCGACAATGCCTCTACTGACAATACGGTGGCTGAACTGAAGGCGATCGCTGCTTCCGACAAGAATGTGAAGATAATTTGCAACACCCGCAATTTTGGCCATATTAGGTCGCCGCATCACGCGCTTTTCCAAACCAGTGGGGATGCCGTCATCGGTATTGTGGCTGACCTACAGGATCCTCCCGAGCTGATCGTTGAAATGATTCGCAAGTGGGAGGAGGGCTACCCGGTCGTGATCTGCGTTAAGACGACGAGCGGAGAAAATGGTCTGATGTTCTGGATCCGGAAGCGGTACTACCGGCTGGTGAGCCGCCTTTCTGGAGTGGAGACCTACGAGAACTATACGGGGTTTGGCCTCTATGACCGCAAGGTAGTGGAAGTCATAAAGAGCTTCGACGACCCGTATCCCTACTTCCGGGGCATGATCGCGGAGGCTGGGTTCCGGCATTTCGACATTCCGTATCATCAGCCGGCACGCAAGCACGGAATCACCAAGAACAATTTCTACGCGCTCTACGATATGGCGATGCTGGCCATTACCAACCTGTCCAAGGTGCCTTTGCGGCTGGTGACATTTTCGGGTTTTGCCGGCGCGGTACTTTCGGTCCTGGTCTCTCTTGCGTACTTGATCTACAAACTTATCTTCTGGAGTCGCTTTTCCGTTGGCGTCGCTCCTCTGGTCATTGGAATGTTTTTCTTTATGTCGATCCAGATGCTGTTTATGGGCATCGTCGGCGAATATATCGGCACCATCCACACCCTTGTCCAGAAGCGGCCCCTGGTGGTCGAGCAAGAACGGATCAACTTCGAATACGGCCCGGGTGAACCGCTGGGTGAAAATGAAACCCGAGGGAGTGTAACTCCTTAAATGTGCGAACTGCTGAGAGTTTTGATGAGTCATGAATCGTGCTGGCATGGCGGAGAACGCTTATGAACACGGACACCGCGAGAAGAAACTGATCTCTATCGGACTCGCCGGAGAGAGCGGAGGAAGGTTGCGCAACTTGGTCGACCACTGCATCTGCATCCCCAGCGATCAAACTCCCCGAATTCAGGAAGCCCATATCTTAACGGGGCACATTCTGTGCGAGCTGATTGAGGAAGAACTGTTTGGAGATAAATGAGCCGATAAAGCGAAATGTGAAAAAGGAGTTGACCGGCCATTGCTTCCTGGCGGCCGAGGTTTGGATGAGTGCCGGGAACGCTGGCCTTGGAATCCCTCTAGTTCCTGGGGAGACTCGCCGCAGTTGCTGACGCACCCATATCGTTTCTAAACGACTCCAGGAAAAGGGCTGTGACGAAGAGTAGGAGCGCAAGAGAGATTGTCACTGCTGACATCCCAAAATACGGGGATATGAAGAGCGCAATGACGCCAACAACAATTGTGAGACGCAGTTTCGTAAGTTGTCTGTTGCTCACATAGTCCGCCACGATGAAGAAGGGAAGTACCAGTAGAGACAGGTCAGAGTCGTGTACATAGTAACTGACCGGCAGGCTGACCGCAATTACCAGTGATAGATCAAGATCAGAAAGCTTGCGCTTGCGTGAACAGAACAGCAGTAACAGCAAAATCGTCAGCACGGAGAGGCCTTGCGAGCCTGTAATGAGCTCGACCTGAGGTTGGCTGGTATGTCTCTGACGCAAAGTACGGCGTGATCGGCAACGGATGCCCTCGTCTATCCCATTTAGTTCGACCCAACTATCAACGGTGTCGCAGCCGCCACAGGTGCTGGTGTGCGTTCCAGTAGCACGGCAACGTTATCGGCGTAAACCTGTCGCCACGCCGGAGAGTGCTTGAGAAGATACGTTAGAGGCCGGTTCGGCTGCAGGAGGACATAGTCGATTCGATATTTGTCAAGGATCTCGAGCGGTTTTTCTAGAACCATAGCGTTGCGATGGTCATCCAATACCCCGTTGTACACAAAAATATCCGCGCGGCCATCAACAAAGGGTTTCAACTCGGGCGCGTTCCACTCCATGTACCCACCCCATCCGTAGTTGTTGAAAATGTTTCCATTGATGTGCTGCCGCTGCATAAACTCCAGCGCAGCCCTAGGGTATTCTTCATCCACTTTGTGCTGCAGTTGTGCCGCTGACGGAAAGAAGAAGATCAGCAACCCAACGATGGTCGCAATAATGCCGGCGTTAAGCCATGGCTTATCGATTTCCCGTTCGTAGGGCGGAAACAGTTGCAGACGCGGTGCTAGTATCGGCACCAGGATCAGGCCCGCAAAGAACAAGAACCGCACATGCGATAGCGCAGCCCACATAGCAAACGATGCCAGCAATACCTCGTCCAATCTCCAGCGGCGGCGGGAGAACAATGCGGCGGCCAATAAGCCGAAGATCACGATCAGCGCCAGCTTGCCAGTGCCAGCGCTAAAGTCGACCGACTGCCACTCCTCCACGGCCTGCACAGCAGCCTGCTGGCGGAAAAGAACGTCGAATGGATATAGCACCAGCTTATAGCCGAATGGGTTCACAAACAAAACGGCCAGTGAAGTCAGCAAAACCAGCGCAATTTGTTTTAGTTCCGCACGGGTCCACCGGCGCGCCACAACCAAACCCCATTCCCCTTGCACCAGGCCGGAGGCGATCGTCAGCCCCAGTACAACCATGCCAAAAATCCAGGACCCGTGAAGGTTGATCCACAAAGCGAATAACGGCGGCAAGAGCCACAGACCCTTTCCGGTTCGGTGGAAGTGGTCCAGCAAGAGCAGCAGCCCCACCATGCACANNGGCATGACCGGTAATATACGCCGACATAAATCAGTACCAGCACCGTGAAATATAGCGCCAGAATGCCCGGCAGCCCCATAGCCTTGAACCCTAAAAAAAATGGGACTTCCGAGAGCCACTCGAAATCAAGTCGAGGCAAACCCGCTGCTGTGAACGAGTAAGTATCCACGCGGGGAATTGTGTGGTTTTGGAAAAGATAGGCGGCATCGCGCAGATGCCACCAGATATCCGGTTCCGCAAACTGTTTTACAGAGAGCCCGAAGATCACCGCCGTCAACAGGAACATGCACATGACGGGGAAAGAAAAGACATTGGCCGCCCAGCCAGTCCAGGATGTACTGCGAGCCCGCGGAGCTGTTTCTGACGGCGAATGTGACGTGATCGGCAAACGGACGTCCTCGTCATTCCATTTGGATTTAGTTCGACCCAGCTTTCAACGGCGCCGCAGTTGCCGGTGTGCGTTCCAACAGCACGGCAACTTTATCGGTGTAAATGGGACGCCATGCCGGAGAATGCTCGAGAAGGTAGGTCAGAGGCTGGGCGGGCGGTAGCAGAACATAGTCGATTCTATACTTGTCCAGGACTTCAAATGGTGCTTGGATCAAGGTAGCCTTGGCGTAGTCCTCGAAGGTTCCGTTATACACGAATATGTCGGCGCGACCGTCAATAAAAGGCCTCAACTCGGGCGCATTCCACTCCATGTAGCCGCCCCACCCGTATTGATTGAAGATCCTTCCGTTGAGGTGCTGCCGCTGCATGAACTCCAGCGCAGCCCTGGGAGATGCTTCGTCCACCTTCTGCTGGAGTTGCGGCGACGACGGAAAGAAGAAGATCAACGACCCAACCACAGCAGCCATAATGCCGGCGTTGAGCCACGGTTTATCAATTTCCCGCTGGTAGGGCGGAAACAGCTTCAGACGTGGCGCAAGTATCGGTACCAGGATCAGGCCCGCGAAAAACAAGAACCGCACATGCGACAGCGCAGCCCATAGAGCAAAACCCGTCAGCAGCACTTCATCCAACTTCCACCTGCGCCGGGAGAACAGTGCAGCCACCAGCAAGGCGAAGATCACGATCAGCGCCAGTTTGCCTTTCCCGGTGCCAAAGTCGACAGATTGCCACTCGTCGATGTACCTCATATTGCCCGGCTGGCGGAAAAGAAGGTCAAACGGGTACAGCGGCAGCTTGTAGCCGAACGGATTGACAAAGAGCGCAGTCAGGGAAGCAGCCAACGCAAGCAGAAGTTTCTTCAGTTCTGAGGGGGACCAGCGGCGGGCTACCACCAGGCCCCATTGGCCTTCCACCAGGCCGGAGGCGATGATCATTACTAGCACGACCACGCCAAAGACCCACGAGCCGTGCAGGTTGATCCACAGGGCAAACAACGGTGGCAGCAGCCAAAGCCCCTCTTCTGTCCGCTGGAAGTGGTCGAGCACGAGCAGTAGTCCCGTCATGCAGAGCCAGCCGAACAGCAATATGCGCGGACCGAAGGACACGACTCCAAGAAAAATAGCCATCAGAGTGGTGAGGGTAGCGTCCTTGCAATCGGCGCCAGCACGGCATGACCGGTAATACACAACGGCATAAATCAAAACCAAGACCGCGAAATATACCGCGAGAATGCCCTGCAGTCCCATGGCTCTGAAGCCCAGAAAAAAGGGGATTTCTGAGAGCCATTCATGATCAAGCCAAGGCGACCCTGCTGCGGTGAACGAATAGGTATCTACACCGGGGAAGGCGTGATATTGCAAAAGATAGGCGGCATTGCGCATGTGCCACCATATGTCCGGTTCCGCAATCCCTTTTACAGAGAGCCCGAAGATCACCGCCGTCAGCAGGAGCATGCACATAACCGGGAAAGAGAAGACATCGGCCGCCCAACTGGTCCAGGAGGCGCGAACTGCCGGCGTAGGTGTGTTTAGCGGTGATTCGGACGTGGTTGGCAACTACTCCCCCTGCTTATTTTGGAATCCACAGCTTAGCACCTAAATCATGCGCAAAACCGACCGGGTGTGACTTAGACACATATCATTCGGCCGCTTACATCGACCAACGGTCTGCTGCTGATTGGGCCCCTCCTTTCAACTGGCGAAAAGCGAGAAGGAATTGCGAGCTGAGCGAACGGCGATTATGCCGCGTCTTACGGGCTCAAAAATCCTCACGCTGCCGCTCCGTCTAGGTCACCGTTGGCTGTGACGAGGACCGAACCTCCAGAGCTCCCACCGAAGGCGAAACAAGTTTGCCTATGGGATCGCTGCCAACATTACCCACATTACCTGCCATCGACAGGCGGAGCTGGGCCGTTAATTGGAACATAGACAAATTGACCGTCGGTAACTGATAAAAGTCGATAGTTTTCCTTGAGCGCCGCTGCAAATCCCGGTCCGAAGTGCTGTGTGCCATACCAGTCTCGTCCGTAATCGGTTTCTGGATCCATAGACAGCACCACCGCCCCAAATGCTCGGTTGTGCACTCGCTGCAGAAGCGGCTCTCCAAAATCAGGACTACGTTTGCGCAGAAGCAAGAGCATCCAAGGATCCAACACATAGGGCGTCCGCCCGGCGAGCACCGGGATGATTGGATTTTCTGCAAGGACCGGACTGTCCGATTTTCCAACCAATCCCACGACCCGGTGAAGACGGCTCCCATTGCTCGTAAGGGCTGGATCTGCAGGTTGCTTTAGAAGCACGGCCGCGGCGCCAACGCC
Source organism: Acidobacteriaceae bacterium (assembly GCA_003151875.1). GTDB lineage: Bacteria > Acidobacteriota > Terriglobia > Terriglobales > Acidobacteriaceae > Bog-257. Next base: position 47,359 of record PLYW01000305.1, on the reverse strand, counting down.
AGCAGGGATTAAAGTGGCGATGGCTAGGGCGTAGATTCCCACCTGCCTTCGCACCTGGGATGGCTGGGCTGCCAGCCAGCCCAGAAGGACGACAGCAGCTACCTGGATATCCAGCAAATGGTTCCAAGTGGTTCCCGGGGACCCAAATATTACTACCGTAGCTATTGTCGTCGCAATAAAGAACAATACCGACAAATGCTTTAAGCATTTCGCGGGGAATTCCAGCAGCTCCTCCATTAACGCCGTTAGGGCGAACAAAACCAGTAGAAAAATATTAAGGTCAGTGTGAAAGGCAATCCAACACATGGATGGAAGGCCGCTTATAAACTGCTTCCAGCCCATTCCCCCAAGTGCACAAGCTCTGAATATCTCCACGACCCGTCCATGACTGAACACAACCATCACAGCCGCAACCAGCGAGTAACCTATGGCCGTTCCGGCCGCCAGTTGCAATGCTCTTCGTCGTAGCCCCACATTTGCCAACCAAAGGACAGCGGCGGCAAGCCCAAAACATGTCGTGAGTTTGGCTGACCAGGCCAGCGCGAAGAGCATTGCAGCCAGAAGAGTTCTGCGCGTACTGCGCGTTGAACCCACTATCACTACCAGACCCCAAACATTGAGAGCGCACGCCAGAGCATCAGCATGGGGACTTATGACCGCCCATTGAGCGGGCACAGAAGCCAAGAGCGTTCCGGCGCAGGCAGCAGCCAACCACCGTTCCGCACCTATCCTTACTAGCAGGTAAAATACACCCACGATTAGGAAGAGCACAGCCACTAGAGAAAGTAAATAGGCGCCCAACAAGACCGGGACATGTAACTTGAGTAGGACTGCGTGCAGGACAAAGTACAACGGAAAATAACGAGTGCCACCGTAGCCTTCGGGCCCAAATAGGGGACGATAAAACACCCCGTGCGTTAAATCCACGGCCATTGCGATGATTACGCCCGCTGTGTGGTCAACCCCTGCGTCGCTGATCCAGAAAGCCCGCACATGAATAGCGGCGCGAATAATGGCCAACAAGGCGGCCAGGGAAAGGCATACCCGGCCAGCAGTCCAGGAGCCGCTGACGGTTGGCGGGGGCGTTTCCGATAGTGGGAAAGGCAAGGTGGTTGGAAGCAGATACTCTCTCCCCTGATTTAGTTTGCTTGGACTTTCGACGGCGCCGCAGCAGCAGCAGCTGCCGGCGTGCGTTCAAATAGTACCGCAACTTTATCGGAGTAGATCGGACGCCAGGCCGGAGAGTGCTGGAGAAGGTACCCCAGTGGCTGCTGCGGCTCCAAGAGGACATAGTCAATTCTGTACTTGTCCAAAATTTCAAATGGCGCTTGGATCAACACAACCTTGATATAGTCGTCGAAAGTTCCGTTGTACACGAATATGTCGGCTCGACCGTCAGTAAAAGGCTTCAACTCCGGCGCATTCCATTCCATGTATCCACCCCACCAGTCCTCGTTGAAGATTCTTCCGCTGAGGTGCTGCCGCTGCATAAACTGTAGCGCAGCGGTGGGATACGTCTCGTCCACATTCTGCTGTAGCTTTGCCGCCGACGGAAAGAAGAAGATCACCGACCCGACCATAGCTGCCATAATGCAGGCGTTGAGCCACGGTTTATCAATTTCCCGCTCGTAGGGCGGAAACAGCTTCAGCCGTGGCGCAAGTATTGGGGTCACGATCAGGCCCGCGAAGAACAAGAACCTCACATGCGACAGGGCGGCCCACAGAGCAAATGCCGTCAGCAGCACCTCTTCCAGCTTCCACCTGCGCCGGGAGAATAACGCGGCCGCCAGCAGTGCGAAAATCACCATCATCGCCAGCTTGCCACTCCCTTTGCTAAAGTCCACAGGTTGGAACTCTTGGATGTACTTCAAAACCCCCTGCTGGCGGAAAAGAAGGTCAAACGGNNGACCAGCGCCGCGCTACCACCAGGCCCCATTCGCCCCCCACCAGGCCGGAGGCGATGGTTATCACCAGCACGACCATGCCAAAGATCCAGGAACCGTGCAGGTTGATCCACAGGGCAAACAACGGTGGCAACAGCCAGAGCCCCCTTTCTGTCCGTTGGAAGTGGTCGAGCATGAGCAGCAGTCCCGTCATGCAGAGCCAGCCGAACAGCATGGGGCGGGGCCCGAAGGACACTTTTCCAAGGAGGATGGCCAGGAAAGTGGCGACGGCAGCATCCTTGCAATCGGCGCCAGCACGGCATGACCGGTAATACACGCCGACGTAAATCAGTACCAGCAACGCAAAATATACCGCTAGAATCCCTTGCAGTCCCATGGTCTTGAAGCCTAGAAGAAATGGGACCTCCGAGAGCCACTCGAAATTAAGCCAAGGCGAACCTGCCGCCCCGAACGAGTATGTGTCCACGCGAGGGAATGAGTGGTATTGCAAAAGATAGGCGGCATTGCGCAGATGCCACCAGCTGTCCGGTTCGGCAATGGCTCGCGCAGAAAACCAAAAGATCGCTGCTACCAACAGAAACATGCACATGACGGGGAATGAGAAGACGTTAGCCATCACGCCGGTCCACGAAGTGCTGGCAGCCGTCGTGGCTGTCTCAGGGGCTGAATCGGGGGTCGTTGGCACAGGAATCTTCACAACCTCGAACTGCAAGAAGCATTGCCGTGAACTTACTGCATTGCCGGTTCCCCGGCAGCGCGCTCAAATGATACCGCAACCCTATGGGAGCAGATTGGCTGCCAGGCCGGAAATCTTTCAAAACGAGCGCCGCGCTGCTCTCTTCGCTCGGGGGTCTGGCGACAACCGCGGGGCAATCACAGCGGCGGCGAGGATAAGATGCCTCACGCTTTTACGCCCTGAATGAATCGTGCAGTCTAGTTAAAGAAATCAAGACGGGGGTGCGGGCTGGTCGCGCGTGGTGGCTGCAGTGGCGGCAATGGCCGTTGCAGGCGACGGGGGAATACGCTCCTCGATAATTGTGAGCGGACGCTTCTTCACTTGCTTATATATGCGACCGAGATATTCGCCGCTAATTCCGAAGAACATTGCGTTCAGGCTGATTCCCGCAAGTATCAAAAGGACGAGCGTAGTGAATCCTGCCGGCCAAGACTGTCCAAAAAAGATTCGCCCTATCAGGTACCCAAACATGAGAAGCAGAGTGGCGCAGAACACAGTGAGCCCAACAAATGTCGCAATTCTCAATGGGATGATCGAATGATTCAGGATTCCATCTAGTGCCAGCACGAGCAGGTCGAGAAACGAGAACTTGCTTTCTCCACGTTCACGCCGGTTCCGGGTGTACGGAATTCCGATCTGCGAAAAACCGAGAGTGGCGATCGTCCCTCGGATGTATGGCTGCGCATCTTCGATTCGTTTCAATTCTTCGATAATGCGTCGGCTGACCAGGCGGAAATCACCCGCGTCGTTTGGCAGCCTGTCCTCGCTCAGCGCACCAATGAGCCGATAAAATGATCGCCGCACCGAGGTAATCCAGAATCCTTCCTGCCGCTCTTGCCGGATTCCAAACACAACGTCGTGGCCTTCTTCCCAGTGCTTCAAGAACACGGGAATTAGCTCCGGAGGATCCTGCAGGTCGCAATCGAGTTGAATAGCCGCGTCGCCCTCTGTCATGAGGTAGCCGCTCATGATGGAGGCCTGGTACCCGAAATTCTTCGAGAACCGGTAAGCCCGCACCCGGGAATCGGTTTTTGCGAGTTCGCGCAGAATATCTGGAGTGCGATCGGTGCTGTGGTTATCTGTAAAGACAAACTCGAATCGGTACCTGCCGCTTAGTGAATCGGTAACTTTGCATACTGCTCCGTAAAATGGGCCGATGTTCATTTCTTCGTTGAACGCCGGGACGACCAGAGAGATCAGCGGAGCAGGTTTCATTTCGTGACTCCTGCGAGGACCGTTCTGCCAAGAGCGGCGAGCGTTTCTGCCACTCCCGCCTGCAACGATGTTTCCGGGGCCCAACCCGGAAGGCGAGGTCCTGTCCATGGGGTGAGAATCGTGAGCGGCGTTTGCGGAAGGCGTCCCCAATCCACGCGGAGGTGTTTTCCCGCACACCGCAGAAATTCCTGAACTAGTTCGCGAAGAGGCTGTCGATTCCCGGAATCGACAGCATAATGGCTTTCCAGGGCCGTGCCCAAATGTAAAAGTTGAGCAGCGTGTATCAGTGCGCGAACGGCATCGGACACGTACACCAACTCGATGAGCTGATTGCCCTCCGAAAGTGCAATCACCTCCCCGGGTGTTGCTTCCAACAAGCGCTGCCAAAGCTTGCCACGCCAGTCGAATGGGCCATACAAATCGTAAAGCACAAGGGTTGTTGAGCGGATCGCCGAATTTGCCATATACCAAGGCAACATGGCCTGGAACGCTTGCTTAGCGGCTGCATACAGACTGTTCGGCACCGGCGGATCGCCCGGCCGGAACTGCCAGAAACTCCCAGCGTTCACGAAGACGCATTCGTGACCGGAGTGTCGCAGAGCTTCGAGCCACTGAACTCCGACCACAAAATTAGCCTCGATAACGCGCCGACTATCAGCAGCCGTCGTCGCTTCCCCAGCCCATGAGGCAAGGTGGAACACCGTATCCGGATGGAGTTCGCGGATGGTGCGTTCCGCCGATTCGAAGGTGCCGTCGGTGTAAACGGGCATCACACCGTCGCCAGGCCGGTTGACGTATCGGTCTTGCTGCTCGCTGCGACGGACGGCGAAGACTTCGCTACCCGATTCTGCAAGCCGACGTATGAGGTGGGTTCCCAGGAACCCCGTCGCTCCAGTTACAAGTATCCTGCGCATCACACACGACCGTATTGTTTTGCAAACTCACGGAATGAGCTGTGCATGTGTTCAATCTGTTCTTCTTGCAAACCATGGTGGCATGCAATCAGGATCCCGCCCTTCATCACGGCATCAGCATTTTTGTATCCCTTCGCGGAGATTACGACATTGACGCCCTTCATGAGAGGCTGGCGTAACACGTTGCCGGTGAATACCGTACGCGTCTGAATATTCCGGTTTTCTAGGAACACCTGCAGATCGCGTCGCTGGAACGGAGCACCATCGCGGACTGTCAGTGGGAATGCGAGCCAGCCGGTGTAGCTATCGGCAATCTGGCGTGGAAGTATGAACCAATCCTCATACGCCGCAAAGAATGCAAGGTGACGGGCGAAGTTTTCGATCCTCGCCTGAATGTTCTTCTTCAGCTTCGATAGCTGCACCAATCCGAATGCGGCTCCCAACTCGGACGGTTCAAGGTTATAGCCCAGTTCTTCAAACACGAATTTCGCATCATACGGAACTCCATCGATAGTCGACTCGAACCGGTTCTCGATTTTTTCGGAATCAACGAACAAAGAGGAACTTCGCCCCCAGCTCCGCAGCAATCTTGCCCGGCGCGCATATCCATCCTCATTCAGGCAAAGCATGCCGCCGTTTCCGGCGCAGTTGATGACATGCGAGCCATAGAAGCTCGTAGTACTGATGTCGGAGCGAGTGCCTGTGCTCGTGCCACGCAGGCGCGCCCCAAGCGTATCCGCTGAGTCCTCAATGACGAACAGCGACTTCCGGCTAGCCAGGTCCCAGATGGCGTCCCATTGCGGAAGATTTCCTATCAAGGATGGCACCATGATCGCGCTGGTATGCTCCGTAACCGCCTCCTCCATTGCCGTCACATCGATGTTGTATGTGCCCTCCTCAACATCGACGAGCGCCGGGATGAGGCCGTTACGAACGATCGGCGCAATCGTGGTCGAGAAGGTCAAGGCCGGTGTAATCACTTCCGATCCCTTCTTGAGCCCCAATATCTCGACAGCAAGGTAGTTCGCCGAAGAGCCGGAGTTCACCATAATGCCGTGCCGCTTCGCGAAAAGCGCTGCAACTTTGTCCTCAAATTCGGCAACCCGAGGTCCCATCTGAGTTGAGGTACGCAGAACGTTAACAACCGCGGAGATCTCCTCCTCTCCGTGTACCGTTTGCCCGTATGGGACGCGAATATATTCTTGCTGAATCTTCAATCCGACCCTCCAGCAGCGGATACGCCTGTCGCCAGCCGATTTACATAGGTTTCGATCTGATTCAATGTGAGGTCGGCGCCCGCACGTGGGTCGGCGAGGTATGCGCGATACCACTCGGCCGTCATTCGCACGCTTTCGTCAAAACTAAGTATTGGTCTCCACCCTAGCTCCACCCCGGCCTTGCTGTTGTCCAGTCGAAGGGTGTGCGCCTCATGAGGGGCTGGCGCCTCCTCATCCAGAACCGCCATGGTTCCGGAGCCCCAGTACGAGATCATTCTTGCAGCGAGCTCTTGCACGGTCAAACCAGCTCCTGAGGGACCAAAATTCCAGGCCCCGGCCAGTGATTTTCGTCCCCACTGTGCCTGAGCGAGCATCAGGTAACCCCGCAGCGGCTCCAGTACGTGTTGCCACGGACGTGTCGAGGTTGGGTTCCGAATGGCAACTGGAAGGCCCGACGCGATGGCGCGAGCAATGTCAGGAACCAGCCGATCTTCCGCCCAGTCGCCACCGCCAATCGCATTTCCGGCGCGCACCGTGGAAGTTGCGGGCTGATCTTCTTTTCCAAAGAACGAAGACCGATAACTCGCCGTAACCAGCTCGGCACATGCCTTGCTCGAACTGTACGGATCGTGTCCCCCAAGGCGGTCGACTTCTCGATAGGCCCAATACCACTCGCGGTTTTCGTAGCACTTGTCTGTCGTCACTACCACCGCAGAGCGAACCGACTTGGATTGTCGAACCGCTTCGAGCACGTTTACCGTGCCCATTACGTTTGTTTCATACGTTCCGAACGGATCGGCATAGGAACGGCATACGAGTGCCTGAGCAGCATTGTGGATAACGATCTCCGGATCCGATTCGCGAACCACCGCTAATATAGCCGCACGATCCCGTATGTCTCCGATATGCGATTTCGTCATCGATTCCACACCGGCCGCGTAGAAGAGAGAACGCTCTCCGTGCTCCGGCAGCAGCGCAAAACCCGTTACCAAAGCACCCATTCTCGTCAGCCAAAGAGCAAGCCATGAGCCCTTGAAACCTGTGTGGCCGGTAAGTAGCACACGCTTGCCCCGATAGAACTCAGCGAGGCTGGTCATTGCCACACCTTCCATGGCGCATGGCCGTGCGCCCACAGGTCCTCCAACAGCTGTCTGTCGCGCAACGTGTCCATCGGTTGCCAAAACCCGTTGTGACGATAAGCCATCAGTTGGCCATCCGCCGCGAGTCGCTCGAGTGGTTCGCCCTCCAGCGAAGTGTGGTCGTCGCCAAAATAATCGAACGCCTTTGGCGAGAAAACAAAGAACCCGCCGTTAATGAGTGCCTCGTTTCCAGGTTTTTCGCTGAACCTGATCACCTGGTTCCCAGAGAGAATCAACGCGCCAAAACGCGCCGCCGGACACACAGCTGTCACGGTCGCGAGTTTCCCATGTGAACGGTGGAAGTTCAGCAATTCCGTGATGTCGATGTCCGCGACCCCGTCGCCGTACGTCACCATGAATAGGTTGTCACCTATGATCGGACGCAGTCGCGAAAGTCGCCCAGCCGTGAGAGTGTTTTCACCAGTATCAACCACGCGCACTTGCCACGGCGGAGTGTTGGTATTACTACACGCGTAGGTGCCAGCTTGAAGATCAATCGACAAGTCGCTATGGTGCAGGAAAAAGTCCAGGAAGTACCGCTTGATCACTTCGCCTTTGTACCCAGCCGCAATCACGAATTCGTTGAAATTATGGGCGGAATAAATATGCATAATATGCCACAAAATCGGCCATCCGCCGATCTCCACCATTGGCTTGGGCCGTAGGGCGGTTTCCTCCGACAGCCGTGTGCCTCGTCCACCTGCCAAAATAATGACCTTCAATCTCAGCTCCTCGATTCGTGGAACTAATTCTAGAACAGATATCAGGTTTTCCGTGGAATCATCAACAGATTTGCTTCATCGAAGCTTTGGGGCGAACTGGACAACACGCTCTGTGTGCTGGAGTGGAAGACCAGCGGGATGGAGACGATTCCAACAAAATAGCCAGCACGGTGGCGATGGTGGCGTCTTTGCAATCGGCGCCGGCGCGGCAGGAACGGTAATAAACGCCGGCATAGATCAGTACCAGCGCGACGAAATATACTGCCAGCTGCCGCGCTGTCCCATGGCCTTGGAGCCTAGAAAAGAAGGACTTCTGACCGCCATTCGTGATCAAGCCAAGGCCGCCCTGCCGCGGTGAACGAATAGATATCTACGCTGGGGAAGGTGGGATGTTGCAAAGGATAGGCGGCATTGCGCATGTGCCACCAGGCCAAACGGGCCGGAGCAGTGTGACGGCCGGCGGGGCTGCTTCGGAGGTTGCATTTGCCGTGTGGGGCACGGATTGTCCCTTTCAACACGCTTGTTTTTTCGACCGTGTCACAGTCGCCAGTACCCGTCTAATATAATTGCTCAGCCTTCCTTATGACGCGCGCCGCCAAGCTGCTACTGGTTCCTCTACTTGCCCTTCAGGTGGCGTTTTTCACCTTTGTCGCCCTGCATCGATTCGTCGATGGGGACGAGGGCTTCTACCTGTTGGCGTCGCGACTGGTGCTCATGCACAAGAAACCGTATTTGGACTTCTTTTATACCCAGGCGCCGCTTTTGCCGTACGCCTATGCATTGTGGATGAAGTTCACTGGAGTATCCTGGGTCTCAGCAAAGATATTCTCCGCGTTGTTGACCGCCCTCCTCGGTACTCTGTTATATGAGCATGTTTGTGAGCAGACGCGAAACTGGGTGGCCGGGCTCGCGGCCGGGGTGATGTTTGCGTCAAGCACTCTTATCTTCGCCTGGTTCCCGGTGGTAAAAACCTTTTCTCTGGCCGAGCTGTTTCTGTTCGCTGCTTATGTAGTTGTCAGCCGGATCTCCCCGACCTCTTCGAGATGGCTCATCGCCGCCAGCGGGATGTCGTTTGGCTTGAGCGTAGATACTCGCTCCTATTTGCTTCTGGTCACCCCGGTGTTCCTGTGGTGGATCTTTCGCAACTCCGACGTGGGCGCGAGGCGAGCATCCACTCTGTGGTTTCTCGGCGGCTTAATCGTTGGGACTCTCCCGTCGCTATACTTGTTCCTCTCCTCTCCGAATGCATTCCTGTTCAATAACATGGGATACCACGCGCTTCGGTCGAACAGCGGCCTGATTGGTTTTTGGGAAGAAAAGTTCGCGGCGATTGTTGCATCGTTCCTGTTGAAATGGGAAGGTAGTAACGCGATTCAGGCCAGCCTCCTATTCGTCGTCAGCGTCGCATTTGTCTTTTCCATTCACAAGCGAAGATATTCCCCAAGGTTCGCCTTTCAGATTGCCGTCGCTATTGGTTTAATTTCTCTTCTTCCCACGCCTGTTTGGCCCCAGTACTTTTGTTTATGCATGCCCTTCCTTATAGTAAGTGCGGTGTGCGTAGTAAACGACTTGTTTGCAGAGCTGGAATTGAGACGAGCAAGGCTGATTGCGGCTGCCGCTTGTGTTTTCCTGTTGGGGATCTACTCTGCTTCCTCGGTGGATGATTTCCGCAGATTTCTGTTTACCGGGGATGGTGTCCCCGGGGGTGTGGAAAGAGCTCTAGATAGGGGCGACTGGAGGGTGCAACGAGTCATGGAGGTATCGCGGGCCGTTGACCAGATTGCCCGTCCCGGTGAAATTGTCGCCAGCTTTTGGCCCGGGGACATCTTCCAGACACACACAGACTCCTTTCCTGGATTTGAGAATGATTTTGCCACGCCTATCGCGGACAAACTCAGCTCGGAACAGAGGGCGCGATATCACATCCTCTCTCCGGCTGAAATTGAAGCCGATTTTGCCGCTCATAGACCACGAGTGGTTGTGCTGCGTAACCAAATCTTCACGTTCCGTGCTACCACCAGGGACGACCTTAAGGGGTTGCGGACGGCGGAAGTTTTCAGGCGCTCGCTTCTCGCCGACGGATATACTGTGGTTCGAGCAGTCGGCGAAACATCCATTTACGTCTGCTGTTCCAAACCGTGACCACCTTATGACGCGCGCCGCCAAGCTGCTACTGGTTCCTCTATTTGTCCTCCAGGTGGTGTTTTTCACCTTTGTCGCCCTGCATCGATTCGTCGATGGGGACGAGGGTTTCTATCTGCTGGCGTCGCGACTGGTCCTCATGCATAAGAAGCCGTATTTGGACTTTTTTTATACCCAGGCGCCGCTTTTGCCTTACGTCTATGCATTGTGGATGAGGTTCGCCGGAGTGACCTGGATCTCAGCAAAGCTGTTTTCTGCATTGCTGACGGCCCTCCTCGGTACTCTGTTATATGAGCATGTTTGTGAGCAGACGCGAAACTGGGTGGCCGGGCTCGCGGCCGTGGTGATGTTTGCGTCAAGCACTCTTATCTTCGCCTGGTTCCCGGTGGTAAAAACCTTTTCTCTGGCCGAGCTGTTTCTGTTCGCTGCTTATGTAGTTGTCAGCCGGATCTCCCCGACCTCTCCGAGATGGCTCATCGCCGCCAGCGGGATATCGTTTGGCTTGAGCGTTGATGCTCGTTCCTACTTACTTCTGCTTACTCCCGTGTTTCTGCTGTGGATCTTTAACAACTCTGACACGCGCAACAAGGTAGCATCAATTCTCTGGTTCCTCGGCGGCTTGACGGCCGGAGTTGCCCCATGCCTGTTTTTATTCCTACCATCACCAGATGCATTCCTATTTGATAACTTGCGATACCACGCGATCCGATCGAGCGCGGGCCTTCTAGGATGGTGGGGAGAAAAGCTAGTCACTGCTCTTCAAGTATTCCTAGGTGGACCGGAAGGCAATGGCCTGCAATGGAGCGTCCTGTTCTTCATTAGCTTAGGATTTGTTTTTTCGATGCGCGGGCGAAAATACGTTCCGCGGTTCGCCTTTGAGATCGCCGTTGCCGTTGGTTTACTTTCTCTCCTGCCTACACCCGTTACTATCCAATACTTCTCTCTCTGTGTTCCCTTTCTGATCGTAAGTGCGGTATGCGTTGTCAAGGACTTGTTTGCAGAATTGCAATCGAGGAGAGCAAGGCTGATTGCGATCGTTGCCTGTGTTTCCCTGTTAGGGATTTATATAGCTTCTTCTGCCGGTGATTTTCGTAGATATCTCATTACTGGTGATGGGATTCCGGGAATACGGAGGGCCAACGATAAAGGTGACTGGAGGTTGCAACGAATCATCGAGGTGTCGCAAGCCATTGACCAAGTTGCCAGCCCAGGTGAAGTTGTGGCCAGCTTTTGGCCCGGGGACATCTTCCAGACCAAAGCAGATCCTCTTCCGGGACTGGAAAACGATTTTTCTCTGCCTATCTCAGAGGATCTGACTTCGGAGCAGAGGGTAAAGTATCATATCCTTTCGCCGGCCGAGATCGAGGCCGGTTTTTCCGCTCACAGACCGCGGGTCGTCGTCATGCGTAGCCGAATCCTCCCGGCGGTTACTGGGGAGGACCTTCCGAGGCTGCAACGCATGGCAGACGATCTCAAAAGCTCGCGTAGCGTCAACGGATATACGCTGGTTCGATCGGTCGGTGACGCGTCGATTTACACCTGTTGTAACAGGCCGTGAAAGGGGGCTGAACACGAGAAGGGAGGCAGTTCTATAGCATTACTATGAATAAATGCGCAGCCTGCCTTATACTGGCATTTCATTTATTACACAAATTCGGTGAGCACGACGCCGCATACGTGAGGGCTTGGGGGACATATGGCGAAGATTCTGGTAACGGGGAGCAAGGGAACTCTTGGAAAACCTCTGGTGCGCGAGCTCGAGCGCCGAGGGCACGACGTTTGGGGAATCGACCTGCAACATCAGGCAGATGACAAGTTTATTCGAGCCGACGTTGCCTCCTATCGGCAGCTCGAGCGAGTTTTTGAACAAGACTACGACTATGTTTACCATCTCGCCGCGGAATTCGGCCGGGTCAATGGGGAAGAGTATTACGACACGTTATGGGAAACAAACGTGATCGGCACGCGCAACATTCTGGAGTGGCAACGCAAGAAGGGATTTAGGCTCGCCTTTGCCAGTTCCTCCGAGATCTACGGGGACAAGCATGCAGACATCCTGCGCGAGGAGATACCACTGCAACGCTCGATTATTCAGCACAACGACTATGCTGTGACCAAATGGGTGAATGAAGTTCAGGTCATGAATTTTGAAAAGCGCTACGGCAACGAGTGCGTACGACTACGTTTCTTTAACGCCTACGGTCCTGGCGAATACTACCACAACTATCGCAGCGTCGTTTGCCTGTTCGTCTACCGTGCCCTGCACGGCTTGTCTTATCAGGTGTACGAAGGTTACCACCGGGTGTTCATGTATATCGACGATTTCATCCCCACGCTGGCAAATGTCGTTGATAACTTTGTTCCCGGCGAAGTGTACAACATCGGTGGTGAGGAGTTCCGAAGCGTGCGCGAGTTGAGTGATCTGATTCTCACCTCTATCGGCATGGACGATCGGCATGTCACTTATCTGCCTGAAGATAAGCACAACGTGCAAAATAAACGCCCTGATATTAGTAAGGCCAAACTCGCCTTTGGGCATGATCCGCGAACCACGTTGGAGCAGGGTGTCCCACGAACGATCGACTGGATGAAGCAAACATATGCCGAGAGCTCGCATTATGACCGGGTGCCGAAGCTCTAAGCTAGGAATTGGTGCTGACTGATGGAAGCTCACCAGGCCGAGAGTCGGGATAGTCCCATCGCTGTCACTTTTATCATTCCTGCGCTGAATGAACAAGACAACCTGGCTCCTCTTATCGACCGTCTTATGGCGCTCGATGAAGAGTCTCGGCCCTGTGAAGTCCTCATTGTGGACGATGCCAGCACTGATGCTACCTACGAATGCGGATTGCGGCTTGCCGGGAAAGATCCCCGGATAAGAATACTTCACAAAGAACAGCCGCGCGGCCTTGGACACGCTATTCGACATGCCCTTCCTCATGCTCGGGGGAAAGTCGCGGTAGTGGTCATGGCGGATGGCGTGGACCCTTTGGAAACCGCGGTCCCACAGTTCTGCAGCAAAGTTCTCATCGAGGGCTGCCATTTAGTGCTGCTCTCCCGCTACACTGCTCCCTCGGATTCTGACAGTATCCCTTTCTCTTATAAGTTCTTTCAATCAGGATTCCGTTTGTTGACAAGATACGGATTGGGCATCCCTTTCCCCGATACTACTTATGCGTTCCGTGCCTTCGACGCGCATTTCGTACGCAAGCTGGGCCTCAAATCTGGAGGCTTCGAGATTTCACCGGAGATCACGTTTAAGGTGGTTCTTGCAGGCGGGAAAGTGGGCGAGGTTAGCGGTCGGCAAACACGACGGCTGCGAGGGAAGTCGAAATTCCGGTTCTTCAGGGCGTTTTCCGGATATAGCCGCGTGGTCCGGGAGGCCTTCTACCTACGATTGCGGGGAAGCCGCAATCGGGTAGTCTGATGTCAATCCTTACGGAATCGTACTGCTGCGGAAACGAGCAAACCTCGGCCCTCTTTTGTGGTTTCCGGCCGCACTTACCTTTGCCAGTTCATCACCGCCTCTGCGATGCGCTCGGCGGTGTGGCCATCCCACAGAGGCGGGACGGTTGGTGACTTTCGGGGACCCGTCAGTACGCGATTTACCTCCATGCGCAACCGCTGCATGCTCCGACCCACCAGCACATTCGTTCCTAGTACGGTGGTTACCGGACGCTCGGTGTTCTCTCGGACGGTCAGGCACGGCACGCCCAGATATGTTGTCTCTTCTTGAATACCACCGGAGTCGGTAATGACCAGTGTCGCCCCGGTTTGCAATGCGAGGAATTCTAAATAGGAAACAGGATCAGACAAATGCATGCGACAGTCCTGCGATAGGTTGAAGCCGAAGTCTGTTGCACGCTGTCTTGTGCGGGGGTGAATCGGGAAAACAATCGGAAGTTCCTGGCTGATCTCCTCCAGCGTGCGAAAAAAATCACGCAAGAACTCGGGATCATCCACATTGGCTGGCCGATGCATGGTGACAAGTGCATACCGTGCCGGCAGATCAGCAGGTAACTTTGCTCTGGCCTCGGGTAGCAAGCGTACTAAAGTATCGATCATGACATTCCCGACCAGCTTGATCCTCTCCTCAGGCACACCTTCGCGAAGCAGGTTCTGATTGGCGTCAATCGAGGGCGTAAGCAACAGATCGGAGAGTTGGTCCGTGAGAACGCGGTTGATCTCCTCAGGCATTGTACGATCGAACGAACGGAGTCCGGCTTCGACATGCGTCACAGGAAGTGACATCTTTGCGCAAACCAGAGCCACTGCGACCGTGGAATTGACATCTCCATACACCAGAACCATGTCCGGTTTGTTCTCCAGCGCGAAAGACTCGAAGCCAGTCATGATCGCCGCCGTCTGCTGGGCATGTGATCCGGAACCGACTTGCAGGTTGACATCGGGTTGAGGAATGCCAAGCTCCTGGAAGAACACATCCGACATGTTCAAATCATAGTGCTGCCCGGTATGAACGAGGACCTGATGGACTTGCGCAAAGGGATGGAAAGCCCGCAAGACTGGGGCGGCTTTCATGAAATTTGGACGAGCACCAACCACATGTATGATGCGCATGAGCTAAAGCCATTCCGGAAAGGCAAGTGGACATGCTTGTGCAACCATGCCCCTGACATAGCCATTATGCTCCCAGCGCTCGCTCCGGGAAAATGTGGTCGATTGGCAACATCCATTTACGTCTGTTGTTCCAAATCGTGAGACGGGAGAATAGAATTTAGGATCGCGCCGCAAGAGGTTACGCATTGGGTTTTGCGGACGCGTGCCGGACTTGGCGTATCGGCCTGCCCCTGCATGAGTTTGTGGGGTTGTTGAGAGCTAAAACTAAAGTTCGTGTTCCATCTGTCAACTGGGTTGCTTTCGGAGCGGGGGATTTTGCGTGGGTTGGTTTTTCGTTTTCTTTTTCATCTCGGGGTTTTGCAGCATTCTTTACGAGATTATCTGGCTAAGGCTGGCGATGGCCCAGTTTGGGGTCACCAGCGCGCTCGTCTCAATCGTGCTTTCTATGTTCATGGCCGGCCTGGGATTGGGTTCGTGGGGAAGCGGCCGTCTGGTCCACAGGTATGGAGACAGACTCAGCATTCCGGCTCTAAGGTTCTATGCGCTGATCGAACTCTTGATTGGTTTTTCCGCGCTCCTCGTGCCCCACGAATTGCAGTGGGGAAGGAGCCTGCTGGAGCGCACCGGCCTCGCCTCTTCTTTAGCCTATTATCTGGTCTCCGGAATCTGGGTCGCGCTCACCTTGGTCCCCTGGTGCGCCTTGATGGGGGCGACCATTCCCGTGGCCATGCTGGCTATTAGGAACGACTTCAGCCACGAATCACCGCGCTCCTTTAGTTTTCTCTACCTGTCGAATGTGCTGGGTGCAGTGGCGGGCGCAACCCTGCCCTTGCTCCTGATCGAACTGGTTGGCTTCCACGGGACGTTAAAGATCGGGGCGCTCTGCAATGTTTTCATCGCCTTGTCTGCCATGGCATTGACACTTAGGCCGCCTGCCACGGAAGCGTCTGTCCGGTTTGCGCAAGAGTCGAGTGTCACCAGATCGCCGCGCTGGTTGTTGCGAAGCAAAAAGCCGCTGCTGCTGCTGTTCGCTACCGGATTTACCAGCATGGGCATGGAGATGGTCTGGATACGCCAGTTCACGCCCTATGTGGGTACTTTGGTGTATTCCTTTGCATCGATTCTGGGGTTGTATTTGGCCGCCACATTCCTGGGATCAACAGTCTACCGGCTCTGGGGCCGCAGGCATCAGAACGAAGCCATGCTGGTCTGGGCCCTGCTTGGACTAGGTGCGCTTTTGCCACTGCTGGTGACGAACCCGGAATTAGATTTAGTCGGCTTGTTGCGGCTAGCTATAGGGATCATGCCGTTTTCTGGAATTTTGGGATTCGTGACTCCCATGCTCGTGGACCGCTGGTCCGAGGGCGACCCTGACCGCGCCGGACGCGCTTATGCGATTAACATAATAGGTTGCATCCTCGGTCCTCTATTGTCAGGATTCGTATTGTTGCCCCTAATGAGCGAACGCTGGGCGTTATTTCTGCTGGCACTCCCATGGCTCGTCATTGGCATGTACCCGCAGTGGTCGTCCACCTCTGAGCTTGTAAATGCGGCGCCAATGTGGCAACGCATAAGTAATTATGCGATTGTACTTCTGGCAATGACATTGGTTTTCACTGGCAAATCCTTTGAAGACCAGTTCGTCCGCCGTGAGGTCCTTCGCGACAATACCGCGACCATCGTTGCCACAGGCGAGGGAGAGGATAGGCTCCTTTTGGTCAATGGGGTGGGAATTACGAATCTGACTCCCATTACCAAAATGATGGCGCACCTGCCGTTGGCATTTCTCGATCATCCACCGCAAAACGCTTTGGTGGTGTGCTTCGGTATGGGAACGACCTACCGTTCCCTGCTATCCTGGGAAATACCTTCGACAGCGGTAGAACTGGTGCCCAACGTCCCGCGCCTTTTCGGCTATTACCACGCGGATGGTCCCGCGTTGCTGCGCTCCTCATTGTCCCACGTAGTCATCGATGATGGGCGGCGCTATCTCGAACGTACACCTCGGCAATACGATGTCATCACCATCGACCCGCCACCTCCAGTGGAAGCTGCGGGCTCCAGTCTGCTCTATTCCGAAGAGTTCTATGCAATTGTGAGGCAGCGGCTGCGGACTGGGGGCATTTTTCAGCAGTGGCTGCCTCGAGCTGATGCGTTCGTTCGTGCCTCGGTCGCTCGCGCTCTAAAGGAGTCATTCCCTTATGTGCGTGTCTTCCCGTCTGTGGAGGGGGAGGGTGGTTTCCACTTTCTAGCCTGCACCCATCCTATATCGGACCGCACCGCCGAGCAGTTGGTGGGCCGAATGCCTACCTCGGCACTTACAGACATGATGGAGTGGGGGCCCGAGCAGAGCCCGGAGCGCCAGCTCGCACTCGTCCTCAACCGTGAGGTATCTCTCGACCAGATAATCGCGCAGGCTCCCGACGCACCCGCCTTGAAAGACGACCGGCCGGTTAATGAATACTTCCTTCTTCGCACACGTTGGTAGCTAGTTTGGCCTAAGTTTTGACCTCATCCGGGGGAAGGTCCGGCAACATACGCTGCTGCGTTGCAGTGTAAGTATTGGGGGTTGCTAAAGGTCGGCGCACTGCGAGGAACGCAACGCCATGGCAGCCGTGTAATGCATCTTCCAATCGCCGCTGAAGAGGCGATAATCATTCGCCTGAAGCCCAATCACGAGCAAAAGGTTTAGACCGATTAGCAGGGA
Source organism: Acidobacteriaceae bacterium (assembly GCA_003151875.1). Lineage (GTDB taxonomy): Bacteria > Acidobacteriota > Terriglobia > Terriglobales > Acidobacteriaceae > Bog-257. The sequence continues at coordinate 30,085 of PLYW01000305.1, read as the reverse complement.
AGCGACCAGGCTTTGGCCGCTTTGGTCCGTCCGGAACCCTCGCGTTAGAGTCCATTAAGGCTTTGCCAACTGCGCCACGACCCCTCTCTTTGCAGGGTTCCATTTGCATATACGGTTGACCCGGCTATGCGACTTCTGCAACTGAGAGTTCCAGTCCTGGCGGTCAGCCTAGCTGTCTTTAAGGGTAATCGAACGTGGTCAGCACAGATTCTTTCTAATGCCCGGTTTCCCGGAGCACTTTATTCACCTCATTGTATTGAGAGGAGGCGATGCAGGGACCAGGCCTTCTGTACAGACAAAATTCGTTCCAGCATCCTTCGGACTTAAAACGCGCTTTCGGATCGGTGAATGTCCCATGAGTAAGAAGGGCGTTGAAACCCGGAATTTGTGGCTCAAGTTCCGATTCCTGCTGGACGAGAATAATCGGGACGTTCTCGTGCAAATGAGAATAGCCCCCAGTGCGTATCCAGGGAACCTCGTAAAGTCCGACCCCGCAAACGGACGAATCCATGCTGAGCTGGTCCATGGCGATCGTGGCCTTGGAGTTCCGACGAGGAGATTTCCAAGCGACGAATCCGGAAGCGCAGATACAGAAGATCAGGCCCGCGACTTCAATCATTTTCGGAGACAGATTCGGATTTGCCCAGGCTTTGAAGTCCTCCGCAAATTCTACAAAGCCGAGCGCGGCAAGGGTAATCAGAATGGGCATCACCGGATAAATAAATCGATATTCTTTATAAGCAAAGAGCGAATGGGAGGCGAGAATAATGAATGCCACCCAACCTAAGAAGTGGCTCCGGCGGATACCCACCAGCGCAAACAGAAATAGCGGAAAGAAATGAACTGCCAGCATCCAAAGATACCAATACCACGCCGAAGTACCGAAAATTAGCCCGTGTCCTTCTCCTTCGAGAACAACAACTTTGATATAGCGGAAGTATGACTGGAAGGGGTATGACCAGGTAGCTGCATCCACTAAGCCGAAAATAACAACGGGCACGAGAAGACCAGAAATCAGAAACGGACCTCTGCTCGCCCACCGCTTGTGACAAAAATAGATGGCGGCAAAAGCTACAGTGGGAGCTAATTGCATGCGCATTGCTACCGCCGCGCCCAAAAACAAGCCTGCGAGGAACAAACGCTTCTTTTCCGGCAGTACCTCTCCGTACATACCGAGATATAGGCCAGGCAGGAGGAGATGGCCTGCCACTACGTCGTTCAATGCTTTGGGCGCAAAATACACAAGCTCGTACCAAATGGCACAGGTTACGGCGGCAATGACAGCGGCGGCCTCGCCGCTTGCTCGCCTGCCCCAGACATAGCCAAACCAGACGGTCGTAAGAGAAAGCAGGGATAGGATGAAGCGGATGGCACTTAAGTATCCAAAGGAGCCGGGCCCCATCCAGTCCGTTAGTCGCATTACACCCGCCAGGAACGCAGGAAACACCCAAGAGCGGACTCCTAGTCTCCACTCCCAAGCGACGACTCCGTAACCATAGGCAAGATGATGCGCAGGTTCGAGCGTGTTAAAAACCTCGTCTGCCCAGTCAAAGGTNNTATCGACTTGTGATTTCAGATGGAACTGATCGCATTAGCCTCCTGAAACTGGCGGTTAGGTCTAACCTTAGTTCAACTGTGTTTTTAAAGGCGCCGCCACAGGTGCTCTCTCGAAAAGCTTCACCACTTTGTCTTCATAAATCGCGTGCCATCCCGTGCTGTGATCAAGCACATAGGTAAGCCGCGTGTCGACCGGAAACAGCACGTAGTCAATTTTGTACTTATCGAGCAACTCAAAGGGGCTCTCGATTGCGTTGATCTTAATGTAGTCATTAAGGACGCCGTTATCCATAAAAATATCGTTGCGACTATCGGCGAAGGTTTTTATCGCGGGCGCATAAAACTCGATGTATCCGCCAAAGTCCCACCAGCTAAACAGGCGGTGAGTGATCTGCCGCTGTTGGATAAAACGCAGGGCGTCTCGGGGGAACTGGCCGTCTATATTGTTCTGCAGTTGCGCGGCACTGGGATACGCCGCCACGATCATGGCTATAATCGCGGCGGTGATCGCCAGGTTCAGCCAGGGCTTATCCTTCTTCGCATCGTAAGGCCCAAACAGTTGCAGGCGTGGAGCAAGAATCGGCACCAGAATGAGGGCCGCAAAGAACAAAAAGCGCAGGTGGTTCAGCGACGCCCACACCGCAAATGTGGCCAGCAACACGTCGCGAAGCTTCCAGGGCTTGCGGGAGAACCACGCCGCAGCCAGCAAGGTGAGCAGCATGAACATCGCCAGCTTGCCCCATCCGCTGTGGAAGTTCACCGACACCCACTCCCCCATATTGTCGAGGTTGATCTTCTGGCGGAACAACAGATCAAAGGGGTACCACACCAACTTGTAGCCGTAAGGGTTGACGAAGAGCGCGGCGAACGAGGCGGCGGAGACGACCAGAAGCCTTCTGATCTGGGCCGGTGTCCAGCGCTCGGCCACGACGTTGTTCCACTGCCCTTCCACCACGCCGGAAACGATATATGCCCCTATTACGACAAATCCGAAGACCCAGGAGCCATGCAAGTTGATCCACAGGGCGAAGAGCGGCGGCAGCACCCATAGGCCCCTGCCGGTTTGCTGAAACCGTTCCAGCACGAGGAATAGGACCATCAGGCACAGCCAGCCAAAATGGAGCATTCGTGGCCCAAAAGAATAGCATCCGAGTGCGACTCCGGCCATGGTGACCAGGGCGGCGTCGCCGGCATTTGCGCCCCGCTGCAATGCCAGGTAATAGATAGCGGCGAAGATCAGCCACAGAAGCACCAGGCACACCGCCAGCAGCCCACCGAGACCCCAGGCCCGAAAAGCCAGATAGTAAGGTAACTCGGAAAGCCATTCGTAATTCACCAGTGATACACCTGCGGCGGTAAAGGTGTACAAGTCTGCACGTAAGAAGGCGTGCCTGGTGAGAAGCTCCTGCGCGTTGCGCAAATGAAACCAGATATCGGCCTCGGCGATGCGCGGGTCTGCCAGCACCGAGATCTCCAGAGCGACAATGGAAAACCACAGGAAGTGGAAGGGAAAAAAATTGCGCCGCCGGACCGCCTGTGACGGTTGGATAAACGGGGTAGCGGAGGTTCCGACCAAGGAGCCCTTCGTCATAGTGAGCCAGACAACATTGTCGCCGCCTCGGGCACTCTCTGGTAAAGCTTCACCACTTTGTCTTCATAAATCGTGCGCCATCCCGGACTGTGAGCAAGCACATAGGTGAGCCGCTTATCCACTGGGAACAAGACGTAGTCAACTTTGTACTTATCGAGCAACTCCAAGGGGTCCTCGATCGCGTTGATCTTGATGTAGTCGTTTAGAACCCCGTTGTAAACAAAAACATCAGTGCGGCCATCGGCGAAGGTTTTTATCGCAGGCGCATAAAACTCGATATAACCACCGAAATCGTACCAGCTAAACAGGCGGTTAGTGATCTGCCTCTGTTGTATAAAACGTAGGGCATCGCGGGGGAACTGGGTATCTATGATGCCCTGCAGTTGGGCGGCACTGGGATACGATCCCACAATCATGGCAATAATCGCAGCGGTGATCGCCAGATTCAGCCAGGGCTTGTCCTTTTTCGCATCGTAAGGCCCAAACAGTTGCTGGCGTGGAGCGAGAATTGGCACCAGAATGATGGCAGCAAAAAGCAAAAAGCGCAGGTGGTTCAGCGAAGCCCATACCGCAAATGTGGCCAGCAAAACGTCGCGAAGCTTCCAGGGCTTGGGGGAGAACCACGCCGCCGCCAGCAAGACGAGCAGCATGAACATTGCCAGCTTGCCCCATCCGCTGTGGAAGTCCACGGATTGCCATTCAATCACGGTATCGAGGTTCGCCTTCTGGCGAAGGAACAGATCGAACGGATACCACACCAGCTTGTAGCCGTAGGGATTGGCGAAGAGCGCGCCTACAGAAGCGGCGCAGGCGACCAGAAGTTTTCTGAGCTGGGCCGGCGTCCAGCGCTCGGCCACGACATTGTTCCACTGGCCTTCCACCAGGCCGGAAACGATATATGCCCCTATCACGACGAATCCGAATACCCAGGAGCCATGCAAGTTGATCCACAGGGCGAACAGCGGCGGCAGTACCCATAGACCCTTGCCGGTTCGCTGAAAACGTTCCAGCACGAGGAACAGTACCATCAGGCACAGCCAGCCGAAATGGTGCACGTGCGGGCCGAAAGAATAAGAGCCGAGCGCGACTCCGGCCATGGTGACCAGGGCTGCGTCGCCGGCATTTGCGCCCCGCCGCAATGCCAGGTAATAGATAGCTGCGAAGATCAACCACAGAAGCACCAGATACACCGCCAGCAAACCACGCAAGCCCGCGGCCTGGAAAGCAAAGTAGTACGGCAGTTCGGAAAGCCATTCATGATCCAGCAACGGCGCGCCCGCACTGGTGAAGGTGTACAAATCCGCACGCAGGAAGGAGTGCCTGGCCAGAAATTCCTGCGCGTTGCGCAGATGAAACCAGATATCGGCCTCCGCAATGCGCGGGTTTGCGAGCACCGAGATCTCTAGTGCAACGAGGGAAAACCACAGGACGGGAAAGGGGAAGAAGTTGCGGCGTCGCATGTCGAGTGCTTTCCCCATTGGCGGGGCCGCAGATGTGGTAGCCGGAGCCGTGGTTTCAACCAGCGAATCTGCCATCATTGTGACCTAGGCGAGCCGAGCTAATGCCATTTATAGCGCAGAAGACATGGTGATTGCCACTGCAACAACCAAACATGATCAACTTAATTTCACTCAATCAGTTCTTGATACGGTTGGAAAAAGCTCGCGGCCAACAGACCCTTCTGCGGCCGATGGGTTACGTCTTAAGTAAGTAACGCGATAGAATCGTTTTGGAGCGATTACCTTAGTTAAGATTTTCGTATTTTTTTCTCACCTAAACGCCTCTTTATATGCTATGCTCGCGCCGGCTAGCCCACATTGCGGTTGCGCCGCTTTGTCCGAAGCCCTTCCGGTTCGGGGAAACTCTTGACTCGCTGGGGCAGGGTAGCAGACCGAATCGTAAAAAAGGGAGATCACAAAATGATCAACATGTTGAAGAATCTGCACAAGGAAGAGTCGGGCCAGGACCTGATCGAATACGCGCTGATCGGGCTTTTGATTGCCCTGTCCGCCGTCGTCATCATGGGCACCCTGGGCCAAGCGATTAACAACGAGTTCAGCAAGATCGCGGCTCAGCTCAGCTAACAACCATTTTGCCTGTTGGAAGCAGGCTATGCAGGCAGGGGGGCCAGATCAGCTGGCGCCGTCTGCACGCAAGACCTAGGGAACGCGCTTGGCCGAGCGTGTGGCTACGAGCGGATCGTCAGCCTCGTAGCTTGCTTCCCCCCACGAAGATGGTGCTGTTGTCAGCACACCCATCCAACTTTGTGCGATCTTCTCTGCAACTAGGCAACAGAGCGCAATTTCTGCGGTGAAATGGTGAGGATCCCTCCCAGGTTGGCTGACGCTGATTCTTCCGTGCCACACTCTCTGGTGCAAACGTGCTATGAAAGATCACGAGTTTGGGAAATTGTCGCTGACCAGCCACGCCCCAACCCGTCCCGCTGCGACTGACAGGTTACTTCCTCACTAAGTAACCAACTCAGTCACCAAAACGAGATTACGATGGTTAGATTCTTATAATTTTTCCCTTGCTCCCCGGCGCTCTCGCTGCTACATTGTCCTTGCTACCCTGCATTGCGGTTGCGCCGCTATGTCTGAAGCCCTTGCGGTTCGGGGAAACTCTCGATTCACTGGGGCAGGGCAGCAGACCGAATCGTAAAAAAGGAGATCACAAAATGATCAACATGCTGAAGAATCTGCACAAGGAAGAGTCAGGCCAGGACCTGATCGAGTACGCACTGATCGGGCTTTTGATTGCCTTGTCGGCTGTCGTAATCATGGGTACCTTGGGCAAAGCGATTAACAACGAGTTCAGCAAGATCGCGGCTCAGCTCAGCTAACAACCATTTTGCCTGTTGGAAGCAGGCTATGCAGGCAGGGGGGGCCGGAACAACTGGCGCCGTCTGCACGCAAGACCCAGGGAACGCGCCTGGCCGGGCGTGTGGCTACGAGCGGATCGTGAGCCTCGTAGCTTGCTTCCATTTTTGACTTTCGTTGTTGGCTTTCATGATTTCGGCTTTTTTCGTTGGTTGGCTTTTCGATGATGGGCCATGAATCGAGATGTCGCTCTTCTTCTTATCGCTCTAGTACTGGCCGTCATCGCCGCCGTTTTTGATGTTCGACAGCGTCGCATTCCGAACCGACTCACCTACCCGGGGATTGTCCTGGGCTTGGTGCTGCGTGGTATTCTGCTGCGCGGCGGGCGGTTTGGATTGAATGGCTTGGGTAGCGCAGTTGCGGGATTGCTGCTGGCGGGCGGAGTGATGCTTCTNNATTTGCGGTGGAGTGATGGCCATCGGTTATGCGGTCTACCGCGGCCAGATGTGGGCAACCGTCAGGAACGTTGCCTCAGTGCTGCGGTTTCATGCTTGGGCCGGCTTGCAGGCCCATCCCGAATTGAATCTGGACAATCCTACGGCATTACGCATGCCGTACGGATTGGCTATAGCGGCGGGAACGCTGTATGCGTTGCTGTTGATGTGGTGGAGGTGAGTTACGAAAACTGGTCGCTTAGGTATCGCTCTCTTGATGGCGTTGGTGGTTTCAGTTCTGGTGACGTATTTCTTATACAAGCGCATTAAGCAGCAGTATGGTGGCGGAGCGCTCATCAAGGTGGTAGCCGCGGCCAAGCCGCTGGACACCGGAACCCCGTTGACGGCAGGCGACCTGACGCTGATGGACTGGCCGAGCAACGCTCCCTTGGATGGGGCCTTCCACAAGCCGGAAGAAGTGACCGGCAGGGTTGTGATGTATCCCATCGCCCTGAAGGAACCCATCCGCGACGCGTTGTTGGCAGCTCCGGGAGCCACCGTCGGCCTCACGGCGAAGATTCCGGATGGTATGCGTGCGGTTGCTGTGGTCACCAATGAGCTGAACAATGTCTCCGGATTTTTGTTTCCCGGTTCGCACGTGGATGTGCTGGTGAGCTTTCACCCGGAGGGCACCAACAACACGCTGACCACGACCGTTCTGCAGAACGTCGAGGTTTTGAGCACCGGCGAGAAGCTGCAACCGGATCCGCAGGGCAAACCGCAAAATGTGAAAGTGGTGACGGTATTACTTTCGCCGGACGATGCGGAGAAACTTTTGCTGGCCAGCAATCAGGGCACGGTGCAGTTTGTTCTCCGGAATGCTTCTGATCAGGCCCAGCCAGTGACCCGCATTGTGGACATGAAAGACTTGCAAGGCGTAGGTAAACCAGCAGCTCCAGTTGTGGCCAAGAAGGCAGCGGCCCCCAAACCGCCGCCGAGTGTATATACGGTTGAACAATACGATGGTACAAAAAAGGGTGTGGTCAAGTTTTGAGAGGCACCAGAACGGAGCATCTCGTGAGCCAGAAAAGATCGAACCAGGAAAAGCGTTTATGGCAAAGCATGGCCATCGTACTGCTAACAGCTACGGCACTTTGCCTCGCTACATTGGTAGCCGCAGCCCAACAGCCGCCGGCTGAGCAAGCGCCAGCTACGGAGCAGGCTCCGGCGACAGGCCAACAGCCGTCCGCGACGCCCGCGCCCTACACGGAGCAGGCTCCGGCGACAAGCCAGCAGTCGCCCGCGCCCAGCACGGAGCAGGCTCCGGCGACAAGCCAGCAGCCGCCCCCGACGTTCGCGCCCAGCATGGCGCAGGCTCCGGCCTCAACCCCGCCGCCCCAGGCCGCTCCAGCATCCGCAGGCGAGCCCGGGCCGGAGAGCGTCCATATCATGGTGGGTCATTCGCTGTTGATCCGCACCCCGACTCGAATCAAGCGCGTGCTTACCGGCAATCCCGCGGCCATCGAATCGGTACTGACGTCGCCTCGGGAACTGGTAATTACGGCCAAGGCGCCTGGTGGCAGCAGTCTAATGCTGTGGGATGAGGCGGGACAGAACCGCAGCTTGGATGTATACGCCGATTTGGATGTAACTCAGTTGCGTAACACCTTGGACCAGTCCTTTCCGAACAGTGGCGTGGATGTGCGAGCGGAGGGAGAGAAGATAATGCTGGTCGGGACCGTGCCCAACACGGTGGTTGCGGATCAAATCCTGAAGATGGCTGGCAACTTTGGCAAGGAAGTGGTCAATGGCTTGCTAATCGCACCGCCGCCGCACGAGAAACAGGTGATGCTGAAGGTGCGCTTCGCCGAAGCAGACCGCAGCAAGCTGACCGCTTTCGGCTTCAATCTCTTCAGCACGGGCGCTACCAACACGATTGGCACCCTAGGCACGCAGCAATTCGGCCCGCTTGCTCTACAGCAGCAGGGCTCCACGCAAACTGCCGGTATATCGCAATTTACCCTGTCGGATCTTTTGAATATTTTCATCTTCCGCCCCGACATTAACCTCGGCGCTACGGTCAAACTGCTCCAACAGAAAAACATATTGCAAATCCTGGCTGAACCCAACTTGATGGCTTACAGTGGGAAGCCGGCACGTTTTCTGGCGGGTGGTGAGTTTCCGTACCCGGTGGTGCAGGGTGGTGCCGCCGGCACGGTTCCGATCATTACCATCCAGTTCAGACCCTATGGGGTGAAGCTGGAGTTTACCGGGACCATTGGGAACGACGGCGTAATTCGGCTCAAAGTTGCTCCCGAAGTGAGCTCGCTCGACTACTCGAACACAGTGACGATTGCGGGATTTATTCTGCCATCCATCTCCACCCGGCGCGCTGAAACCGAGGTCGAACTCAGAGATGGCCAGAGCTTCGGCATCGCGGGTCTGCTGGACGACCGCACTACCATCCTGCTCAGCAAGGTTCCGGGGATCGGGGACATCCCCATCTTGGGACAGCTTTTCAGGTCGAGAAGTACGAATCGCTCCGCCACCGAGCTGCTGGTACTGGTCACACCCACCATTGTGGATCCAGTAAGTGGGCAGCTGCCGGCTTCGGAGCTGCAGGTCAATCCGCCGGTTCAAAATCTTGACAAAGGCGGGTTCGATAAAGGGCTGCCGGATCCCACTAATAAGAATCCAGGAACCAAGTAACTATGGCTGACTCCAAGGCAACGATAAGAGGCTCGCGCAGTTCCGAGCGGCGTATCGGCATCCTCGGCATAAATCTGGATCCGGTCTCGCGGGAGACCCTGGAGACTTTGGTTGCCCAAACGCCGGGGGCGCACGTGGTGGACAACGTCGATCGGCATGTGACCCCGCGCGAAGTGATGCGGCTGCTGGAGGAATTTCAGCATCGCGTCTGCGTGATCAATTTTGACGAGGGTGAGGAAAGCGCCCGCACCAGCCAGCGGATTCGCGACGGCTGCGATAGCAGCATAAGCATTTTCGCCGCTTCCAGCGACCCTCATCCTGACCAGATCATCGCCGCCATGCGCTCCGGGTGTTCGGAGTATCTGCTAAAGCCGTTCCAGGCGAAACAGATAGCGGATGCCCTGTCGCATATAGAGGCCCGGCAGCATGGCCGGATGCCGGGACAAAAAGGCCAGGTGGTCACTTTGATGGGAGCCAAAGGAGGGGCGGGAGTTACCTCCCTGGGGCTGCATCTGGCGCTCAATCTGGCACAACGGCACCATCAGAAGTGCTTACTGGTGGACCAACATCCCGCGCTGGGCGATCTTGCCCTGTGCCTCGGCATGGGCCGGCATCAATACAGCTTTTATGAACTAGTCCACAACATGGATCGGCTGGATGCTGACCTGCTGCAGGGCTTCTTGCTGCAGCACCCCAGCGGATTGCACGTATTGGATTCCCCGGAAGCGATCCATGCGTTTTCCAATACTCCCTCCGACGCCATCGAACATACGCTGGCGTTTCTGGCAGAGAACTATCAGTTCGTCCTCATCGATTCTCCCCCTGGGTTGAGCGAGGACACCTGTGCGGTCATCCGGCAATCGGATCGGCTGGCCATCGTGATCACTCCCGAACTGCCGGCCATCCATAACGCCATTCGCACGATCCAGTACCTGACCAGCTTGCACTATCCGGATGACAGTATCGATATCGTGCTGAACCGCTATTCCAGAAAGAATTCGCTGAGTGAACGGGAGATCGAATCCTCGCTGCATCGGCAGATTGCTGTGAAAATACCCAACGATTACGACCTGGTGGTGAACGCCATCAATGCGGGCACCCCCATCGATCTCAATCGCAAGTCGGAACTGGCAGCGGCCTTCGATACTTGGGCGGATCAGCTCATGGCGAATGAGCCGGGTGTGGAAAAACCGGACAAGGAGTCGCGTGGATTGTTCAGTCTCTTTGGATCTAAGACTTAAGGAGTTAAATGGCTAACACAAAGACCTTTGGCCCTGATATGCGCGTTGGCAGTGGTACCTGGAGTGGGCCGCGCAGCATTGGTGTTTCCGCCAAGGCGTACCAGGAACTGAAAACTACGCTGCACCGCGAGTTGCTCGGCAAGATCGACTTGGAGAAACTCACGTCGCTCGAGGATGTACGGGCTCGCGCGCAAGTACAGCAAGTGATTCAAGACCTCATCGTGGAGTTGGAAACCCCTCTTAGTACCAGTGAGAGGGACCGCCTCTCGCGTGAGGTGTTACACGAAGTCTTCGGCCTCGGGCCGCTTGAGCCCTTGCTTCAGGATGTCACGATCAACGACATCCTGGTGAACACGTACAGAAAGGTATATGTCGAGCGCGCCGGACGCCTGGAGAAGACCAATGTGGTTTTTAAGGATGACGCCCACCTTAGCCACATTATCGATAAGATCGTGTCCCAGGTTGGCAGGCGCGTAGACGAATCTTCGCCCATGTGCGATGCGCGCTTGGCCGATGGCTCGCGCGTCAACGTCATCATCCCCCCGCTGGCGGTCGACGGCCCGATTCTCTCGATTCGCCGGTTCGGCAAAATCCCCATTGGGGCCGAGCAGATCCTGGCCAATCGTACCGTCACCGCTCCGATTTTTGAGGCCTTGAAGGCCGCCGTCCGAGCCAAACTCAACATCGTCGTTTCCGGCGGCACCGGCGCCGGAAAGACGACGCTGTTGAACGTGTTGAGCGGGTACATTAGCGAATCCGAACGCATCGTAACCATAGAAGATTCTGCCGAACTGCAACTGCAACAGGAACACGTGGTTCGCCTGGAATGCCGTCCCCCTAACGTGGAAGGGAAAGGAGCGGTGCGTCAGCGCGAACTGGTCATCAACGCCTTGCGTATGCGGCCGGACCGGATAATCGTCGGCGAAGTGCGTGGCGAGGAAGCTCTCGACATGTTGCAGGCGATGAACACCGGGCATGACGGCTCGCTGACCACGATTCACGCCAACACTCCCCGTGATGCCGTGGCCCGCTTGGAAACCATGGCCTTGATGTCCAACCTTAATCTCCCGGAGAAAGCCATGCGGCAGCAGATCGCATCGGCGATCGCCTTGGTGGTGCAGATCGCTCGCATGAGCGACGGTACGCGTCGCATCACCTACGTCTCGGAAATTACCGGCATGACCGGCGACGTGGTGGCCATGCAAGACATCTTTATCTTCGAAAAGCTGGGCATCGACGTCAGCGGACGGGTGATGGGAAGATTTAGGGCGACCGGTGTGTCTCCCAAGTTCGCCGATCGGCTGAAGAAAGCTGGGATCATCCTCCCGGCCAGCGTCTTTGAACACTCGTTTGAGGTATAGGCGGAGCGACTTATGTCCATGATCACCGTCTTTCTGTTTGTTCTGGTGGCCGTGTTCGCTACGGTGGCTTTTTTCACCGAGCCCTCCGCAGCCGACAAGAGAGTCCAGCAGCGGCTTAGCGGGTTGGATCGCCGCATCATGGCGGATGGAGAGCAGGCGGAGATCGTAAGGCAGGTCACCTTCAGCCGCATTGAGTGGGTTGATCGTTTCCTGCGCGATACGAAGGCCGCACTGCAGCTGCATTTATTGCTGGAGCAGGCCAAGGTGTCATGGACGGTTGGCCGCTTCTTCTTCTTCTCGGCGTGCATGATGTTAGTAGGTTCGATCGTCGGCCACTATTGGATACCTGCGGGTTTTGTGGGATGGATTCCAGGGCTGCTGCTGGGTTTTACACCCCTGCTTTGGTTGCGGTATAGGCGTTCGGTCCGCTTCCGGCGGTTTAATTTGCTGCTTCCCGAGGCGGTCGACTTGATCGCTCGCTCCCTTCGTGCCGGACAGTCGCTGCCGATGGCCATGGTCACAGTCGCCGAGGAAATTTCCGATCCCCTGGGGCCGGAATTTCGCCGTTGCGCCGATGAAATGAATTTCGGGTTGCCATTTCGCGAAGCCATGCTAAATCTTTTCCGGAGGTTTCCTTTACAGGACCTGCAGTTTCTTATTTCTGCGATTCTCCTGCAAAGGGAAACCGGAGGGAATCTTGCTGAGTTGCTGGACAAGACCGCAGCCCTGCTGCGAGCCCGGATCCATCTGCAGCAAAAAGTGAAAGTGTATACCGCCCAAGGCCGCATGACCGGGGGTATACTCCTCGCGCTGCCGTTCATCGCCTTCGTTCTTTTGAATCTTGTTAGGCCCGGCTACACCGCCCCGTTGTTCGAGAGCGAGACTGGCCGGATAATGGTTTATGGAACCTTGGTAAGCATGGCGCTTGGGGCCTTCTTTATACGACGGATCATTACGATCAAGTACTGATATGACCTCAATATTGATTGCGATTTTCGCGGCCCTTGCACTGTTTGCGGCAAGCGCGCTGGTGCTCCTGCTGTTCACCGAAAGGACTTCGGCGACGGAGAGTCGGCTTGCGGCATTGCAGTCGCAATCTCGTGCTGCCTACGATGCCACAGCGTCTCCCGCTAACTACCAGATGCAAGATATGCTTGCGCTGGTTACGCGCCCGCTAGCGCCTTTCCGCGATTGGCTGCGATCGAATGATCAGGAGTTGTCATTCCGTCTGAGCGTTGCCGGCTATCGCAAACCGGAAGACGCCGATACCTTTCTGAGTGTAAAGCTGTTGGCTCCCATCGTCGGGGTAATACTCGCCACCTTTGGCGGAGCGCAGAACTTCCTCCTTTACGCTATTTTCTTAGCTGTGGTGGGTTTTTTTGTACCCGATCTGTGGCTGTTTTATGCCATCGCCAAGCGCAAGGAAAAAATTGGCAAGGCCCTACCCGACGCGCTGGATCTGCTGGTGGTATGTATGGAAGCAGGCTTGGGCATAGACCAGGCTGTGATCAGAATCGCCGGCGAAATGGAGCTTGTTCACCCGGCACTGAGTGAAGAACTTATCATAATTGGCCGCGAGCAACGTGCCGGCAAACCGCGCCTTGATGCCTGGCGGAGCATGGCCGACCGGGTGGATCTCGATACCATTCGCCAGTTCGTCGCCATGCTGGTACAAACCGAGCGGCTGGGAACGCCGATTGCTCGCGCGCTCTCAACGTTTGCCGACGGCTTGCGCACCAAGCGCATGATGCTGGCGGAAGAGCAGGCAGCTAAGACCACCATAAAACTAATCTTTCCCTTGGCCATCTTCATTTTTCCGGCACTTTTTGTGGTGGTGCTTGGACCGGCGATACTTACCATGATGAAGATGTTCGAAAGTTTTGGCTGATAAATAACTGAGAGGCGATACCATATGGATAACGTTCTGATGATTCGGGTTGTGGCAGGAGTGCTTGCCTTAGTTCTGCTTGCGATCATAGTGGCCAGACGGAAACGTATGTCCGCGGCCAAGCGCATGACTCCGAGAAAGTAGTATATGGAAGCGGAGACGGTCGCAGTTCTGAATACGACCAGGAACACCGTGCTTGGCGAGCAGATTATGGTCGCCGGGACAAGTCTGCGCCGGCTGGTGGGATTATTGGGCAAACGCGGACTCGAACCCGGTACGGGTCTGCTCATCATGCCATCGCAAGCGATACATACGGTAGCCATGCGGTTCGCGATCGATGTTGTTTTCGTGGACCGCAACTGGCAAGTGATCCATTTATGTCCTGCGATGGTTCCCTTTCGCATGACCGGGATTCATTGGAAGGCGCGTTGTGTTCTGGAACTGCCTGCGGGTGTTATCGCTGAAACCTCAACTGTGGTCGGGGACCAATTGTCGTTCACGAACTGATTGGATCGGACCCTTCCGAAATGACAATTGAACGATTGCCCTCGGGGAATTGGTGTTAAGTACGAGCAATAACGGCATGCCAGCTTCCTATTGAGCAACCGCGAGGGGAAACGTCAGAAACGTCAGCTACTCCACCCCCACCGCGAATCACCAGCCTTGAAACCCGCATTAGTTTCTTCCACCTCGGTTCGCGGCTTGAATGCAAGCGACGGTTCACCCCATTTGTCTTGTGGGGTCCACCAGGAGTCTTCTCGAAATGACCGATTGGCTCGACAAGGCCGTGCAGAGGACGAAGAAGAAGTATCAGGTCCAGCGAGCCCGGGAAGAACAGCTGGCTCATGAAGACGCGCTGAAACGCAGGCTGAACGGCCAATTTTGCCGAGAACTTTTTGCTTGGTTCGAAAACATCGAAGTGCAATTTAATAATAACTTTGGCAGTCATGTGCTGGCCGTGAGCGTGGTGGGAAGTGATGGCCGCCGTAGCCTTAAGATCCTGGCTCGACCTACACGCGCCCAAGAGAGCATGGCAGAGCTGAACTACCAGGAAAAAACCAGTTCCCTGGGGTTGAAAATGGATTCCGGGGGGCCCGCTGCTGCACAAGCCATCCGGTTGATTCTCACGGCTGACGGAGCCGTACTCGCGGCCATGGGCGACGACTATTATACGGCGGAACAATTAGGTCAGAAAATAATCGACCAAATGTTGGCTTAGCGCTTGCGTTCCCCATTTTTCTTTGCCGCTCTGCCAGGGGTGTACGGTGGGGCAGAATGTAATGCGCCAATACCGGCCAGCCGTCGTTAGACAGGCGCGATCCCGCCCCGGAAATTCTCGGCACGTTCTATGCCGCCGTGCGCTACTGTGAGACGGTCATTGCCGATTCACTGTCCATATTCCAGGTAAGGGGCACTAGCGGCGAGACAAACGAAAACGCATATTTCACGTGGACAACGACCTGATTGTTATGAGAGCAAGGTAGGGGACAGGAAGGGTCTGTGCAGGGCTCGCATCTGGCCGTGACGGTGACCTTACTTGTATCGATTCCGATCGCCTGACTATTGACATAGGCCCGAACGTCAGTTTCATAGCCTCCCTGCGGGGGTCCTACATTACAGCCACTCAACAGGGTCGAGCAGTCGGTTCCTCTCACCATCATGTAGCGCGTGGCCATTCGCGCCGTATTCGACACCCAATCATAGGCAAAAGCTGCCCGCCCCATGTCTACGATTCCGAACAGTACGACGAGCATTACTATCGTTGCGAGTGCGAACTCTACGAGTGCACTACCCGCCTCTCCGTTTTTCTGGCTGACGCTTCGCATCATCATAACTCCTTCACAAAGCTTATAAACATCGACGAACAGCGGCATCAAGCTGGCCAGCGTCGTTGATGGCGAATCGATCTCATAGCGCTCGATCTAACGCCGCACCCGCATGATTGAAGTCCCGTTGGCCTGAAACGTGGTAGGCAGTCCCGGATAGTGAAACAACGGACTAAAGTTTGCGTGGGTAGTAACTCTGACGCACTCCACAATCTGGCCAGCGCAGGAATAGTGCGAGCAGTTATTTGGGCCGGGAAAGGGATGGCAGGATGTCCCTGTTCCGGTATCGCAAGTGCAACCATTCTGCGCAACGGGCACTTGCGTGAGAATACCGTTGGCGCAACTGCGGCCGTTGTCGCCATTGGCGTCGCAGAGGGCTGCTTCTGGCATGGTCATTGCCAAGGGAGTACCGGGTCCAGTCTGTGACGCCGTGGCAGCGTTTTGGGCACCATACGCGGCGCCCGCCGTCGCCGCCCTGCTTACCGTGATGGTGATAAACGCCGCCCGCCCCAATTCTGCGATTCCAAGCAACACCAACATCAGGAACGGTAGCAGCAAGGCAAACTCCATCAGGGTCTGTCCAGACTCGGCAGTCTTGGGCTGCCGTGCCGTCTGCAAAGGCAGACAGCCCACCCCTTTCGTTTGTCTCAACTCTGTCCGTTCCATTTGATCTACCTCATCCACTCATTCGGCCAGGGCCGCAGTATGGATCGGGCGAGCCTCCCACCGGGAAAGATACACCCAAGGCTTCTAAAGCAGTTTTGGAACTCGTCCTCAGTTGTGCCAACGGGGTGTCGCCGGATGAGCGCCGTCGGCTAGATTTGAAGCCACCTCCAGCCAGCAATTCCACTTACTGGACCAGCACTGCACTATGGATCGGCGAGATTCCGCCGATGGTTGAATAGTCGTCATTGATCATGCTGTTGCCCGTGATAGTAAGGTCGTAGGCTACGATGACTGTGTAAGCAGTTGCTAAGCTCCCTCCCGTGTAATTCAACTGCTTCGTCAGCGGAAAGTAGAGCGTTCCCACAAAATTCGTGTTACTGTCGCCCGAGATGGTGTCGTTAACCGTATGGACGTACCCTGGCGGGAGATTACGGTCTTGAAAAAACAGTATGCCCTCGAGCGGGCCGCTGGTGGGGGCAGAAAGTGATGTGTTGCTTCCGCCGTTGATGAAAATCTTGTCGTATGCCGGACTATCGCCAGCATTGACAGTGTTGTAAAACGTCACCCCCGTGCCATTGGCGGTTGCTCCGCCAACGATATGCATACCGCCGCCTTCGAGCACGTAAGTGCCCGAGAGGAATGTAATTGTGGTGTTGCTGCCGCTGGCGTTGATCCCTCCGCAATAGGTTCCAAAATTAAGGGTCGCTGAGTGGGTGCAGTGCAATCCGGAATTGGGGTTATAACTACAATTTCCCGGTGGGGACCAAGTTGGCGGCCCGCCAGCGCAGGCGGGAACAGCGGGCGGTTGCAGTCCGGCTAACGGATCGGCGAATGGGGCTATGTCGCTCACGGGCTGTGCTCCCGGAAAGCAATCGTTTTCAGATCCTGAATCCGAACCCACGATACCGATGTAAGTGGCCTTGGTGCAGGTTCCCGATCCGTTCTCGACCAGAGCTGCTGGATTGCGAGAATCAATGAAGAGGCCGCACGCTGCCGTCAGGCGGGCGCCGCCACTGATCGTATAGCTGCCAGCCTGAGTGGGATCCAAGACATAGATACAGCCCGAGGCGCTCCCTGCGGCGGAAGCTACGGAGCGCGCAGTAACTGGTACTACAGCGAAGCCGCCGACGACCCGCATGAAGAACGTCGGTTGAGGCTGTGACACCACCACTTCTACATAATTGAAGTTGTCTGGCGCAGTATTAAACGGGGGATCAATCGGAGGGTTGTAAGCGCTAATCGTTATCCCGTTACTCGGGGTGGCAATGAACCCATTCGCGGCGACATCCGCCACAGCAGAAACCTTCCATTTCGGGCTAAGATAGACAAGTGCAGCGGCACCGGCAAGGGCGCCGGCGTCAGCCGCCTTCTGCATCTGCTGCTTCTGGTAGCGCAGGTATCCGACATCGACACCCAGGCCAGCCATCAGCATAATAACCACCAAGGCCAAAGCGGTCAGCACCAGAGCTTGCCCTTCCTGCGCTCTTCTGAAGTGCCTTAACTTGCTTGTCGGACCACGGTTCTTCATGGCGACTACACCTAGGGCCTAAGCTATAGCAGATTCGTGCTACTTGTCAATAGAAAAAGGGCCCGAAGACGCCACGCCTATTGCCACAATGGTGCTATATCCGAGCGTCGCATTTCGCCATCTCAATGCTAAGGAAAGACTTGGAAAAACCCGTTTCCGGGCAGGGCCGGTCCTTGGAGGGTGTGCGGAAGTGTGGCAGACCTGGGGGCGTTAGTGTGGCAGAGCTGGGGGCGTTAATGCGCAGATGCCGGTAAGCCGTCTCTTGAGAGTCGCTATCTCCAGCCTGAAATTCTCAGCACTTTACTTATTGCCGCCGTGCTCTACTGTGCGACTACTCTAGCCGAACTACTCCGCATGGTCCATGGCTGGTGGGGCAGGAAGGGTAAGATGAATTGAAACGGATAGTTCACGGTGACTATGACGGTTGTGCCAGTGGGACAAGGCGCGGGAGTAGGGTGGGTATTTGGCCAGCAGGTAGCGGTCAAGGTGACCATATTCCTATCAATCCCGAACCCATTACTCACGACATAATATGCGATTGTACCGGGAGTTGAAGGGGTACCTGGAGTGGCTTCACAGTCCGTCAAATGCGGCGAGCCATTGCAGGACGTTTGTCCTCTCACCATCGCGTAGCGTGAGCCTCGTCGTGCCGCATCCGATACCCAATCAAAGCAGTAAAGCGCCCGGCCCATCTCTACGATTCCGAACAGGACGGTAAGGATCAGCACGGTTGCGAGTGCGAACTCCACCAGCGCACTACCGGCCTCTCCGTTTTCTTGTCTGGCGCTTCGCACCATCATCATTCCTACTTCCGCACCCTCTGGACCGAGTCCCCGTGGGCAGAATACGTCGTGGGCAAACCCGGGTAGTGAAACAACGGGCTGAAGTTTGCGTAGGTAGTAACGTGGACGCACTCTACGGTTGTACCGGCGCAGACAAATCCCGAGCAAGCCGGCGCGGCGTCGCCGGCGCTGGCCAAGCAGGACGTTCCCGATCCGGTATCGCATTCACAGAAATTCGTCGCACCCGGCGCTTGAGTAAGAATACCTGCCGTGCAAAAGCCGGCGACGTCGCCATTGGCATCGCATAGGGCTGCCTTTTGCATGCCGACAAAATCCGACGCGGTGGCAGAGTTTTGAGAACCATACTGGGCGCCTGCGGTAGCCGCGTTGCTCACCTTCATGGTAATGAAAGCCGCCCGCCCAATTTCTGCGATGCCCAGCAAGAGCAGCAGCATGAACGGCAGCATCAAGGCAAACTCCACCAAGGTCTGCCCGGACTCAGCGCTCTTGGGCTGCTTTACAGTCTGCAAAGGTAAACGTCCAACTGCTTTCTTGTGTCTCTGTGCTGTCTCATGTTCCATCGGATTCACCCCTTGCACTCACTCGGCCAGGACCGCAGTGGTAATTGGCCCTCCGCCACCGGGGAAAGTGTACTGCTGGATCGTGGCATTTCCCCGGAATTCTAATGTGTACCCAACCAGAATCATGGAAAAAGCCGATAAAGAGGGAGTCCCCTTATATTCGACAGCGGTGGTCGGAAAATAGAGTGACCCCGTGTAAACCTGCGCGCTATTACCACCGAAGGTGCTCGGTGAAGAGCCGACGGGCACTGAACGGTTCTGAAAGAAGAGCATTCCTGCGAGATCGCCACTCGTGGGAGCGGAGAAATTCGTTGTGACGCCGCCTCCGATCGAGACACCGCCGTAGGGGTGCGCTCCGTCGCGGGTATTGTAAAAGGTCACTCCGGTGCCGTTTAAGGAGGCCGAACTACTGGCGTTCAGGCCGCCACCTAGCAGAATATAAACGCCTGGATTGAAGGTGTACTTGCGGCTGTCCGCGATCGAGATCCCTCCACAATAGGTGCCTGGATAAAGCGTGGTGCCACTTTGAACAGTGCATGTCTTCGACGGGACTAGCTCTGGACAGCTGCCAGCTATGGCGCACACATTGGCCAACGGATCAGTGAATGGGGCTATGTTATTCACCGGCTTTTGTCCCGAGGAGTTCTGACTAACAACCCATGAGGCGCAGCTTCCGTCATCGCAGTCGCCAACGATGCCAATATAGGAGGCATATAACCTACCGGCGCCTCCCTTTGTGGTCAAGGCCGCTGAGTCACTAGATTCAATGTAAATGCCACAAGCAGACGAGATGCCAATTGCCCCCCTCGCATCAAACGTATCGGAGCCACTGGGGGCTAAGGCATAGATGCAACCCGACGCGCTGGCTAGCGCGGAAGCCACCGCCCGGCTGCGAACGTTCACCGTATCCACGCCGCCGACCCGCATGAAGAAAGTTGGCCGGGTCTGGGCAACAATCACTTCCACATAGCCGTCTCGACCCAGA
Source organism: Acidobacteriaceae bacterium (assembly GCA_003151875.1). Classification (GTDB taxonomy): domain Bacteria; phylum Acidobacteriota; class Terriglobia; order Terriglobales; family Acidobacteriaceae; genus Bog-257. The sequence continues at coordinate 10,117 of PLYW01000305.1, read as the reverse complement.
AACGGGTCGCCCGCAGTCTGAGGAGGGTTGTTGACCGTAACGGTCACGCCGTTCTGCCCGTTGGTAAACCCATTGGCAGAGGTATCGTTCTGCGCGGCGTTAATAACTTGTATAGCTGATCCGCTGTAGATCAGGGCGGAGGCCCCGGCGATGGCGCCGGCGTCAGCCGCGTTCTGCATCTGCTGCTTCTGGTAGCGTAAGTACCCGACATCGACACCCAAGCCGGCCATCAGCATCAGGACAACCAGCGCCAAACCGGTTAGCACCAGAGCTTGCCCTTCGTCGGCCCTTCCGAAGCGCTTCAAATTCTGTTTCCGCGTTGGAAGCAGGTCCGTCACAGTAGTACCTCCGCGCACGCGAATGCTCTTTATGATTCCGGCGATTTGTCAAATCTTGCTGAGGACGTAACGGCAATTGGCGGACCGTCCTGGAAGCAAACCAAATGCGCGATATTAAGCCAAATCAGATCCCAGTAAATACCACTTACACGGAGCTGGAATGAATCTATAAAACCAGATTAATCGCCGCACCTCATAGCCATTAGCGACCGGGTTCTCGCATGGAACCAGCGCGCCACGCGAGCATAAGCGCGGCCACGATGATAGCCATCCATTGAACGCCTTGCGTAATGCCCGGTTCGGAAATAAAATCCCGCCAATAGCGACCAAGAAGCGAGACACCGCTGGCAAGGCCTGTGCCAATAATAAGTATGTTGTAGCCCACCACCACAACCCCCACAGCTAAGAGCACAACGGCAACCGCTAAAATAAAGCGGACCATTTTTTCCAACATGGTGGGTGCTGTTTCCCGTAAACCTATGGCTACACTTATAACACAATAAGTCTAGTATGTTTGTCTCCAGGAAATCTATGGCGCTTATAGCGCAAAAAATGCGACACGAAAGAGTTATAAATGGCGGTATTAAATGGGGCATGTTACGGCTATTACGCTACGCCACGTTCTGGCCTGTTTGTTCTTCGTATCGGAATTGTGCCTCTGGCCGGGGATGCTCAATTGCAGTCTTGGTATCTGGCCCGTGGAAGCGTCCGCTCTTCACTTGGCGAGTTGAAAGGGGCCGCTTCCTGGCAAACTAACGGTAACTGGGACCTAGCCAAGAAATGCGACGCCAAAAGGACGGCATGAATCGGAACTCGACAAAGCACTTTATGGGTAATGTAATCCATCACTTTTAGGCCAATATTTCCTTGCTTGTTCATCCCTGTAAGTGCAATAATACTTCTACCCGAAAGGTTTCGGATGAACAGTCGTGCACTAAGTGCAGCCGAGGGGCACCCCTTCATTTTGGAGGCTAGCCGGCCGTGTTTTTTCAGCTATAATTCCAGATTCACCATGAAAGTTTCCGCCGTACTGATTTGCTTGCTCGCGGCAGCCGCCGGCGTCTGGGCGCAGACGCCTGCTCCCGCTCCTGACGTATGCACCAAGAACGTCTCCTTCGCGGTGGCGGAGGGTGGACAGCCGGTTCCCGCCGTCCCCAAGTTCGCCGCCAAATGGATCGACAAAAAGTTGCATAAGGAGGACTATAGAAACCTTTGCTTTTCTCAGATACCGTCCTCGAGCACGTATAACTACGTGGTGATTTTTTCGACCTCGGAAGCGATGTTCGAAGGGCTTACCCCTTCGGCCCACACCTACACGAGTACGGCGCCGGAGGCCGGGAATGTGACCAAGACCAGCAGTTACGGAGGGACTTGGAGCTACGCGTACGCCGGCGTGCCGCCCCCTAAAACAACCGCCACGCTGGATCTGCAGCGCGACGACAAACCCAAGTCGCTGTATGCACGCGCATACAATCAGCAAGGCCGGGTAGTGTCTCGTTACAGCCTGGCTGGGTTTCCTTCCCGAGAGAAACTTGTGGAGTATATCCTTGCTGCCATCCAAGGCGATGTACTGTTGCCAACCAGACTGATGCCCAAGGCAACGCCTCTCTCCGTTTACTACGTCAACTGCGATGTGGATAGTCCAGCGGTGCAGACTGCCATGGCCCTTCCGCCCAGCCCACCGCCGGCAGGCCCGCCGCCGGCAGGCCCGCCGCGCAAAGAGCCACCACCACCGCCGCCACCGATGCCGTTGGAGATCTGGTCGAGTCCGGCGGGGGCTGACATATCCCTGGACGGTATGTCCATCGGGAAAACGCCGCATTCCCTCGTTGTTCCACCGGGTGAACATACAATCACGTTGCACAAGTCAGACTTCGCAACCTGGCAGCGCACCGTGCAGGTGAACCCCGGCAATCGTAGAATCACCGCCTATCTGGACCGCAAGTCGCTCGACGTGGCATTTCCGCCGGCGCCCAACCCGCCAGCAGCGGCTGCCAAGAATTCAGCACCGGCTCCCAAACATTCAGAACCTGCTGCCAAACGTTCAGAACCTGCTGCCAAAGATAGAGATTCACAAGGAGACGCAGTCTTGGATTTTTGGTCGAGCCCGGCGGGCGCTGACATATTCGTAGATGGCGCGTACGTCGGAGTAACGCCGTATTCCCTCGCGGTCGAACCGGGTCAACACACCATCAGCCTACATAAGAAGGACTTCGGATCCTGGCAGCGCAAAGTGCAGGTGGACGCCGGCGAGCGCAAAGTGGGCGCGAGCCTGGCGCAAAAATCGCTTGCGTTGCAATAACGCCGCGAGGCTTGGTGAAGCTTACATCGGAGTTGGAGCCGGAGCGGCAGACGGTGTCTCGGCTTGGCACTCAGGCATGGATGACCGATAACAGGGCATTGGAAGCGACGACGACAGCATAAAATCCGCACAGCGCCCATAGGTGCCACGGCTTCTTCGTGTACCAAAGGAGAGGAATAGCCGCGACGACGAGTATCAATTTGGCGTGTCCTACGCCCATAGCTCGCACCAGCGGATTGAATTCCACCATGCCGGGAGTCGCCAGGGCCGCCCGCGTCGAGAGCCAGTCTCCCGCTTGCAGGAGGCAAAGAACCAGGAACGGGACGATTTTTCGACTTAGGTTCATGGGACTTAGGTTGATGGGATTTGCGTTGCTGGAATTTAGATTCATAAAATGTCCGATTTGCTCTTGCGGTGAGCGCCCCTTGTGCAGTGCCCACCAATAATTCACTTCGGCGCTCTGCGGCGCAAACTTTACCGCACTGCAAACGGCAAGCGTGTAATTGTGATGGACAGCGCGAAAGAAAGGTTGGCCCGGGCCGGCGGCAGTTTGGGCGCGCCGCACGAATCGTCGGATCTGGATTACGCAACCGCCGGCGGAAGGCGCCTTAGCTACGGGTGTTTGCAGAGGTCGAGAGGGGTCAACGAGACATTCACGTCGTCGGTGTTCACGCTCCAGAAGGTCCTGTCGGAATACGTTTGGCACAACTCCCGGTCATTGTCCCTTCCTTTGGAGCGGGCCCACAGAATTTTTTCCGAGTTGAAATCCGCTCCATTGTGCACCAGTTCGTTTCCCGGATAGTGCCGTTGCAAGTCGTACGACACCAGGACCAACTGTTTTCCCGGCTGGGTGTCTAGTTGCCGGGCCACCCATTTGCGAGCGTCGCGGAAGGTGAAGACGGCATTCATCGCGGTGCTGCCGGTTTGCCTGGTTAGCGAGCTAACCACGACCGTCAGGCATACGGCCAGAACGAAGGCCCGCTCGCCAGCGTCACGCTGTTGCCACAGATACCGCAGCCCTTCCACTGCGAAGAGGTAGACGACGACGGTTGCCGGCGCAGCATAGTGCGCCATGGTATAGATACAGAGCGCAAGTGCAAGAGCCATTGCAAGTGCAGCAGAGACCGCGATCCGCATGCGCGGCTGCCTCACGCTTGCGAGAAACCCGAGCAAGACCGGGAACGATAATGCCGGCCCCACGTAGAAAAACCAATCCGACAAAAATCGCGAACTTTCCACGCCGATGAGTCCGGAAATCGATTTCGTTTTCTCATATCCATACCCCTCTTCGGTGACTCTAAAAAATTTTTCAAATACCGGGTCGTGGAATGTCAGAGCGGGTTTTGCTCGTTGCCACAGGAACAAGGGAAGCGGGGAATAAGTCCGCTCGTTCAAGATGTGAGGCAGCAAGAGCGGATTGCCGGTAGTTCGCTGATTGTAGTACCCCATCAGAGCAAGCCCCGCGGTTCCGATAACGACGACTGGCAGCACGGTTGAACGGAGCTTTATCTCCCGGCGGACCCAGGCTCGCGTCAGCTTGTAGCCAAAGTACACCAGCAGAGGAATGGAGAAGGCCAGCCCTTCATAGGGACGCGAGGTAGCGAGGATGAGTAGTGCGATCGCAAAAACGCATGCCACCGCAGACCGCCGCCGGTTTGTGAGCTCCGGCTGAAATAGCCGGACAACAGCGCCGAGAGCCAGCGCGCCGCCAAGCGCGGCCATGGACCCGCCCCAGTAGGAATTCATCCAGTAGGACAAAAGCGCGATGCGAACCACCGCTAGCAACCCGCCCAGCAGCGCCCAACCCGGCGGCAAGAAAGCCTGCAGGCACCAGCAGATCGCCCCGCACAGTAGAGCCGTAGTCAGATATATGCCGATCCACGACTGATGGAAAACGACCTGCCCGAACGCCAACGCCGGTCCTTGGGCGACGGGATACTTGGAGTGATAGGTGGGCGTCATGTTCACATGGAAGGTCTCGAAATGCTGCCAGGCGGGCGGGGTTGGATTGGTGAGCCGGTGATGGGAGAAGGTGTCGGCCATCAGCAAATAGCTGTATTCGTCGTTGATGCGAGGCGAGGGAATACCGACGGCCGGCAACAGCAGTGCCCGTCCGATTAACGCGACGGCAATCACCAACAGCACGGAGCGCAGATTGCTGCCGAGTACCCACGCCAGCCACCTTGGCCCGTCCGGTTCCGGATGCAGAAAACGCAAGCTGATATATGCGATAACGAATGCGGCGAAGAGTATGCCGCTTTCCACGGCCAGCATCCGCAGACCGTTAATCGGCACGTAATTCATAAGCAGACATTCTACGGCGAGTTGACGTGCAAGTCTTTAAGCTGGTTTTACCGCCGTAACCCTCGCGAGAAAACCACACTCCGTCGCCCTTGGGGTTTGCGGCAATCTCATAGCTTTCGGAAAGCAGCGAGCCGCCGGGCTCCACAATCAACCCGGGGTTTCCGATGTAGAAGGCATCTTCGTCTACAGACTTCTGGACAGGTTGAAGCAGAGGTAGGTAAGTCGAGTCAGAAGAAGACGGCGGGGAGACTTCGAACCTGGCACTCAGCCGTTTGATGTGCGCATCAGGTGATGCGGAGCGGCGTTCGGCCGACGAGACGCCAATGGCCTTCAATCTTCGCCAACGACAGCTCCTCTTCCGAGATGAAGGGCGGGCGCGCGCTCCCGTCCGGATTGCGCCCGACGAGCTTGGTGACGAAGCTTACGGTCGCGGCCTTCCCATCGCCGCTGTACTTTGGCGCGGTGAAGAAGCGCATGTTGTCGAGGTCGGGCTCGGCCGCCTGGAGGCGGTCGACGCCCAAATCGGCCCACGGGCACTGCTCGACGAAGCCATCTCCTTGTGGCCTGTAGAATACGGCGAACTGCGAGATGTCGGGTTCGACCTTCCCCCACCCGAGTATTTCGCGGCCGAAGAGAGCGTAGATCTCACACTCGTCCTTTGCGATGCCGGGCTCGTGCTGCGTTCTTATCGAAAGTTCGGCCCTTCCGGATTCCAATGCATCAAAGTTTCCGCTCGCACCCTCACCGTAGCCACCGGATCAGTACTTCTGCCATCGAGCGTACGCGCCGACGAACATTGCCCACAGAATCGTGACCGCCCCCCAAACGGACGAGGACAGGGCACTAGGGTTGTTGGTTATGGTGTAGATGTGAAAGAGGCCCAAAGCGATCACCACCGCCCAGGCGGCGAGGCCGACGGGCGCCGGGAGCAAGGCCACATCGCCGGCGCCGGGGTTCACGTTGGCGTCCGCCGTCGGTATTCCGCCCCCCAGTCTCCGATGCACAGACTGGTTCCGAGCCGCCGTCGAGCACGCCGACGGACTCCCGCGCCGAGGTCGAACCGACCGGATCGGACCGCCGACGGGAAGGTAATTACGTTAGCCGCAAGAGAACCTTGGCCGCAATGGTTTGGAAGGCTGTGTTTAGTTGAGCTTTGCAGGTCGTGAGAGCGCTACCCGTACAGCTTGGTATGTAAAAAAACAACCCTGATGGCTGGCCTTTGATGTAAGTTGCTGTATAGGAGGGGTCATTTGCGAGTTGTGCCAGGAAAGCTTGCGTGGTGGTGCTTACGCCCGTGCCCAACCCGATAGTAAAGATAAAGGTGGGGACAGGGGTTGCGGTGCGCAAAGCAATGGCAGTTTGAATGGCACGGTACTTGGCTTCCGTGGTAACCGCGGACTGTGAAAATGTCACCTGTGTTCCTGATTGCTGAGAGGGAAACTTGGTTACAATGTTTCCGTTGATATCCTTGCAAATGTCGCCTCCGGAGTCATACGGGAAGCCTGTCCCGCTGGTGTAATGACCCCAGTCAGTTGTTGCATTGGTAGGATCGAAAAAGTCAACCTGCGACCCTGAGTCATGCCCTCCATAGTTGATAAGCGTCGAACCCGTACCACCTCTGCCCTTGCAGTAAATCGAGTCCTGAACGGTGTTCATCAAGCCGTCCGTGAAATATACGATGACTCTGACTACGTTCTGCCCCGATAGGATGGGAACGCTGCCGTTTTGTGATTGGGCGAGCGAGAGCGGCGGTCCCACAGTATTGCTTTGGGCTGGTGTGTTTCCTGCCCCCGTGCCGAATGTGCCGCCGGTGAAACTCAGGGCGCTGACCGCAGTGGTGATCGGCGTCTTGAAGCCGTAATTGATTGTATAGTCCACCGTCGCATTGGAAGAGAAGCTGCTCATCGCAATTTCGTCGCCGGTGGACGAATTATCGAAGTTAGCGATGAAGAGTGGAACCGCGGCTTTTAGTGCCTGTCCGCCATTATCCCCGGTCACTCCGGAATCGCAACTCTCAGTCCCCCCGCACATGGAGCCCGATCGGTCTAGCACGATGGACATGACCAGCTTGCCCCGGGTTGCCACCGCGGTGGCGCTCACCGGTACGCTTGCCCATCGCGGGAGATAGCGCATGAAAAAAGTTTGCACGTAAGCGGTGGCCGTTACCTGGACCTCCTGCGCGCCGTGGGCATCGGTTGGGAACGTGACGCTTGGCGTAGGCGGATTAGCTCCGAAATTGGCGTTAAAGATACCGGTGCCCAGTTGCCCAGCGGTTGTCTGTCCTAGCGACAAGTTCTTCATGGTCGTGAGGCATGCGGCATCCACAGACGTCGATAGCTTGGCTTTGGTGGCGTAAAGAATTCCCACATCAAGGGCCAACCCTGCCATCAGTAAGAGGACGGGCAGAACCAGCGCGAGAACAATAACGATCTGCCCCCGGTCGCTCTTTACAATGTTAGCATTGCGCATATGCATACCCTTCCTTAGTAATAAGCCACGCTGTACAACCGAGATGGCATGCTGTTTCCTGACAGCGCCGATATGGGCGTGACGGTGTTGTAAGAGTAGAAGATTTCGGTCACGTAAAGGGAAGACCCCGTGGGTTCCGCTGTCAGTGCTGTAACTGCCGCTGCAGGGAGAGTAGCACTTGAACTTCCACAGCTTCCTTGTCCGTTGAGGCAGCCGACTTTACTGGTGCACGCAATCCCACCCTGGGAAGCTTGGCCTGTGACCAGGAGAGAACCCGAGTTGATGGCAACCGAGGTAACAATGACGCATCCCTTGGTGCTTAGGTTGATGTCCGATCCCGCGTCGTTAGCCACTGTTTGCGCAGTTGTCGCAAGACTGACTCCACGCGAAGCCATGTTGGAACCCTCTCCAACGAGGTTATTCATTACCTCAACGTTATAGATGGCTCGGCCGAAGTCAATGATCCCAAAGACGAAGACACACAGAACGAGGAATGCGAACGATAATTCTACTAACGCCTGACCCGACTCCTCTCTATTTATCCTTGTCTTCATACGCCCCCTAACTTTGNNCGTTGGGGCATCCTCCGCCCTCGTCTGTACAAGTTATGCTGATCTGGGAGATGTTCAGCAGGCCGAGTGAGGCATTTTCGACGGTTTGCTGGATTGAGTTGTATCTTGTTTGAGAGCACGAACCGTCACTGCCGGTTATGCATCCCCCGGTAATAGCATACCGTCCCCCTTGCCGCACTGCGTTCTGGAGGGTCACCTTCGTAGAGTACAGATATCCAAAGTCTAGGACTCCCAGTAGGAGCAGCAAGAAAATCGATAATGAGATCGCAAACTCTACGAGCGTTTGGCCGGAATCATTTGCTTTTGCCATTTTGTCAGGAACCTCCTTGACGCGAACCACATTTCCCTACTTGCTGCCAGATAGAGTCTCCCTCAAAGTGGGTGGCATCTTGATTTACCTCTATGCGCAAGTTCCTGGGCAGATGCGCTAGGCGCTTTCGCTGGGCGTGTCACGCGCGTCCCGGAATGCACTCAATGCCAACGATTCTTGCCAGGGCATCGAAAACTCTCAGGTCCCACCAGCCTTGCTCTGCCTCACGGCGGATCTGATGGATGGCTTGCGTGTGGGAAAAGCTGCCGCGATAGGGGCGCCGGGTTGTCAGACCGTCGTACACATCGGCCAGTGACACCACGCGGGTCAAAAGCGAGATCTGATTGCCGCGCAGGCCGTCTGGATATCCGCTCCCGTCCAGGCGCTCGTGATGGTTGCGAATGATCTGCAGCAGGGGACGGAATGAGGCCAAGGGAGCGCAGATTCGTTCCCCCAAATAGGTATGCGAGTTGAGGACCATCTTTTCTTCGCTGTTCAGCGGCCCCAGCTTCGTCAGGATCTGCTCCGGGACTCCCACTTTGCCGATGTCGTGCAATAAGGCCCCGCGACGGACCCATTCCCGGTCTTCCAAAGGCAAGCCCATGCGAACGGCTAAGGCTACAGCGGTCCGGCTCACTCGATAACCGTGTCCGGCGTTGTAGGGATCCTTCCCCTCCACGATCTCCGTGAACGTAAGCAACATCTTCTCCGTATCGGCGAGGTTATCGGTGAAGAGCTTCTTGTCGAGCAAGGCGCGCACCCGAGTAATCAATTCCATGTTGTCGATGGGTTTCTTCAAGCGTGCATCGGCGTCGGCGTCGCTCTCGATTCCCATCAGATGGTCCTGGTCGGGCTCCCACCCCGTGAGCAGCAGTATGGGAACCAGTCGGGTCTCTGGATTGGTTTTCAATCCCCGGCATAAAGTCATGCCGTTCGTCTTCGGTATCATCACATCAACCAAAGCTATGTCAATGCGTTCCTGTTGCACTACGGCCAGGGCTTGGGCGGCGTCCTTGGCACAGAATGTCTGAAATCCCTCAAACCGAAGTAAATCGGAATACACTTGCCGATAGTCTTCGTCCCCATCAGCAATTAAAATGTTCGCGCGATTGCTTCCCTGGCTCATACTAAGCGGGGCGGCGGTAACTGCAACTTGGTTCGGCAGGCTGGACATGGCATCCTTTCCTTCTCTGGCTTTGCGCGACGATGAATCGCATCGCACACGAATAGGTAGAGCATGTGAGTGTCCAAAGCAGCCCAGGAGAAGGAAAGGTCAGGTGGTTCGCTATCAATAGTTTAGAACGTAGGGTCGGAAGCGGCGACAGGGTCCCGCTGAGCAGAACTGCTTCTTCTAGGGATACTGTGTGGGATTGAGACACAGGCTTGTTCTCCCGGCGCTGCTCGGAATTCAGGGGTGCAAGATAATAGCGTGGCAAGATAGATTGGATGGTCTTGTGCTCATCTCTCGAAGGGCGTTCAGGATAAAGACGGCTTATTAAGCTAGGACCACTTAGGCATTCTGGGCAGAGGCGCTGGACTCCTGCAGGATTCGATAGAGAGGGGAGTGGCTGATCGCTAGGATATTGGCGGCGCGCGCTTTGTTGCCATCCACGCTTTGTAGCACGCGCTCGAGGTCGCCTGTCTGTACATCAGGCAACGGCGCTAGCACAGCCCCCGTTGTTCCCGCCAGCAGCTACGGTCCGATCCCGCATTCCCATATGATTACACGACACATGAAAACCGACTGGCTCCGGAGACCGCGTCTGCGATACCGGGCGCATAGGGCCGAGGCCCAAAAGATCGTTGATGATCTTCTGGCCTA
>PLYW01000229.1:7387-8498 GCA_003151875.1 Acidobacteriaceae bacterium | reverse complement strand
GAGATCATCGCGCACATCCGCACTTTTCCCATACTGTCGGGCTTGATCACCAACGGTTATCTGCTCACCGCCGACCGCATTCAGCGCCTGAACCGCGCCGGGCTTGACCATCTGCAGATCAGCATCGACAACGTGATGCCCGATGATGTCTCCAAGAAGTCGCTGAAGGTGCTGGACAAGAAGCTGCAACTGCTCGCCGAACATGCCGACTTTCACGTCAACATCAACTCGGTGGTGGGCGCAGGCACGCACAATCCACACGATGCGCTGGTCGTGGGCAGGCGCGCCGTGCAGCTCGGCTTCACTTCCACCATCGGCATCATCCACGATGGCGACGGCCAACTGCAGCCGCTCAACGAGGTTGAGCGCGAAGTGTTCCTGAAGATGAAGGAACTGGAGAGGCACCACTATGCGCGCTTCAACTGGTTCCAGAACAACATCGCCAACGGCAAGCCGAACCAGTGGCGCTGCCGCGCCGGAGCGCGCTATCTCTACATTTGCGAGGACGGCTTGGTGCACTACTGTTCGCAGCAGCGCGGCTATCCCGCGGTCCCGCTGGAGCACTATTCCGTTGCCGATATCCGGCGCGAGTTCCTCACGGAAAAGAGTTGCGCCCCACACTGCACGGTCTCGTGCGTGCATCAGGTGTCGTATATGGATTTCTGGCGCTCCCCCCAAACCCTGCAGACTCCGCAGTCGTCGGTGGGTACCGGCCAGTTGGTGCAGATCGAATAGCCGTTTTGCCGAGTTGTCCGACCCAACGGCGCCGATCGCTTATCTCTAGTCGTTGGCTTCGTATTTGCCTCCCCTTCGCTTCCCTTTCCAAAAAAGTCATTTCCACCTACTTTTTGTTTGGCGGACGCGCTATTCTGTGAGGCTCGTTCCGGACGAGGAATCCCGCATAGGCGAAAGGGTTTGTGAGGGTACGAGTCTTCTATCACGATAAATGTTTCGACGGCGCATGTTCGGCGGCGCTGTTTTCGCGTTTCTACCGCGAGCGCATCCGCGACGCCGAATTCGAATATGTGGGTCTGGTGCATCGCGCGGGCGCGCTGTTCAACGAAGACGATTTCACCGGCGACGAAAACGCCATTGTCGATTTCAAATACTC
>PLYW01000229.1:0-7381 GCA_003151875.1 Acidobacteriaceae bacterium | reverse complement strand
CCGGTGGCGGAGTTGATTGAGTGGGCCGACATTATCGATGGAGCGCTCTACAGCGATCCGCAGTCGGCTGTCGAGATGAAGGCGCCGGCGATGAAGCTGACCATGGTGATCGAATCGAACCAGGACCCACAGTTCATTCCCGCCTTGATCCCGCTGCTGGCGTACAAGTCGCTGGCGGAAATCGTGGCGGAGCCGCGGGTCGCCGAGCGCATTCCGGCGCTGACGGAACGGCACCTCCAGTCGATCGACATTTTGCGCGAGCGTGCCCAGTGCAAAGACGGAACCATCTTTTTCGACATAACCGACCATGAGCTTGAGGGCTACAGTAAATTCGTGCCCTATTATTTGCATCCCAATTGTGTTTACAGCGTGGGATTGAGCAAGAGCAGCTTCCGCACCAAGGTGTCAGTGGGGTCCAATCCGTGGTCGAAGGTCGAGCCGATGGAGAACCTGGCCAAGATTTGCGAGCGCTACGGTGGGGGTGGCCACGCGCGCGTGGGGGCGGTCTCGTTTCCGCCGGGGAAGCTGGAAGAGGCACGCCGGGCGGCGCAGGAGATCGTTGCAGAACTGCGGGCAAGCCACCAGAAGCATTCGTAGTCGCGCGTCCATGGTTCGCGAGAAAGGGAATATCGTATGGCGCCAGAGTTTGTCTCGCATCGTACGAACGATGACGACTCCCTTCCCGCGTTGCCCTTCGAGAGCTGGAAAGACACTCTGGCGACCCTGCACATGTGGACGCAGATCGTCGGCAAGGTCCGCTTGAAGCTTTGCCCCCTGGTAAATCACTGGTGGAATGTGACGTTTTATGTCACCGGCCGGGGCATGACAACTTTAGTGATGCCGTATCAGGACCGAGGGGTGGAGGTACGGTTTGACTTCGTGGACCACAAGCTCATCCTCGAATCTTCGGACGGCAGAACGCGGGCCCTGGACCTAAAACCGCAGAGCGTGGCCGAGTTTTATGGAAGGTTCATGGCGGCGCTCGCCGAACTGGGATTGGATGTAAAGATTTGGCCCACACCGGTCGAAATCCCCGAGCCCATTCCGTTTGAGCAAGACCACACGCACGTCTCCTATGACGCCGAGGCGGTGCATCGCTTTTGGCTCATCCTCGCGTGGGTGGACGAAGTGTTCAAGGAATTCAGGGCGCGTTTCATCGGTAAAGTCAGTCCGGTGCATTTCTGGTGGGGCAGCTTCGATCATGCGGTTACGCGTTTCTCGGGAAGAGTGGCGCCGGAGCGGCCTGGCGCCGATCGCATCACCCGCGAAGCGTATTCCCACGAGGTCAGCAGCGCCGGGTTCTGGCCCGGCGGTGGCGACATCAAGGGCCCGGCTTTCTATTCCTACGCCGCGCCTGAGCCAGCCGGTTTTGCGGAGCAGCGTGTGGGGCCAGCAGCGGCTTTCTACCATCCGCAACTGAAAGAGTACCTGCTGATGTACGACGACGTGCGCACCGCGGCCTCGCCCAAGGCTGTCCTGTTGGACTTTTTGCAAACCACCTACGACGCCGCTGCCACCCTGGCGAAATGGGACCGTAAAGCCTTAGAGCGCTGAAATGGACCGGGAGGAACAAGATGGCGAACGCGTGCACTCATCTCGACCAGATCAAGATCACGCACACTAAAATCCATGTTTGTGAGGGATGCATCAAACTTGGAGACACTTGGGTCCATCTGCGGCTGTGCCTGGAATGCGGACATGTGGGGTGCTGCGACTCGTCCAAGAACAAGCACGCCACCAAGCACTACCACAAAACGCAGCATCCGCTGATACGCTCCATCGAACCGGGAGAAGCCTGGATGTGGTGCTATGTCGATAACCTCTCACCCGGTGAACTGCCTGACTGACTTGGAGTAGGTAAAGGCACCCGATGGAACGGCAGTAACTGTTACTAAAGTTGTAGTCATCTGCGAGAAAGTGCTTAACCCTTAACTGCAAACCCCTGCGCACTGGCACTTATTCACACTCCTCGTGCATGGCATTTTTTTGTCGATTCGACCCTTGTTATCAATAACCTAGCGACAAAATAGCCCTTGCAAACTCGTGGTATTTGGATTGCGGTATGGAGATTGAGGAGTCACTCGTCCATTGGAAATGGAAATTGTGCTGACACGCGTACGGCACAAGAAGGCGATGACTTCTGTTTTCCAAGACTAACCAGAAAGCTTTCTCGAAAGGATGGAACCATGCGGTTGCTTAAACTCACGACACTGATTGTGTTCTGCTTGGTATTGAGCCTTCCTGCGTTCGCGGGCTTTACCACCTTCGCGCAGCCAGGCGATGGCAACTACGAGGCCCTCACCACTAATTACGGAGGTGGAGATGGATCCGGGAACTTTATCACTTCCTTGGGTCCCTTCAGCTTCAGCAATCCCCAGTCGGAAAACAATGTGCCCAACAGTTGGGCCACTTGGGGTAGCCCTCCGGCGACCGAGAGCAGCACGCCTAACGTGCTGTGGAATGAAGGGTTTAATACCCTAACTTTGACCTTCTCTCCGGCTTCGATCGTTGGCTTTGAGCTGGAGCCCGACAATTTCGCGGTCGAGGAGGTCACGGCGCAGTTTTTTGATGGCACCAACCTGGTTGGCACGATTGACCTGTCCCCGAACGGCTCAGCCGGCGCGCTGCTATTTGCTGCGCAAACGGATCAGGCCTTCACCAGCGTTGTGATTACCGATCTCGCCGGAGGCGATTTCGCTATTGCCCAGTTGCGGGAGGCACCCGTCGGCACCACGCCCGAGCCCGGCACGATGGTATTGCTTGGCACAGGTCTTCTGGGCGCGCTTGGAGTGATGCGCCGCAAGATGAACCTCTAGGTTCTACCTTCCACCGTGGTATAGCGGTAGAGTCCATCAGCCGGAGCGATAACGCTCCGGCTTTCTTGTGCTTGCCGGGCGGTGTGGACAGCTTTGCAGCTGAAAGACCTCTGCCCAACGCGCCAGGGAGTTCTCGGCTATTCAGCCACGCGAGATGCAATCGTGATTTGAATCACACACGGCTGCAATGCTACCGTGATAGAAATGGACGCTCGCGAATTCTGGAAACCCGCGGGACAGTCGGCTCGCCTTGAGACGGCGGCCGGTTCGCACAGGGTTTCGCAGAGCGGTGCCAGGAGGAAATCATGAACCAGCGCATTTATATCGCCGCCTACAACCAGTCCAAGTTTGGCAAGCTCATGGATATGACCGTGCCTCAGATTCTGGCCAATGCGGTCACCGGCGTTTGTGAGGAGATCAAAGTTGAGCCTTCGGTCATCGACACGGGGTCGGTCGGCTCGGCTTGCAACTTTACCTTGAACCAGCAAGGCCTGCTGTCGGGCCTGATGGCCACGGTCCCGGGATTGGAAGGAAAGCCGATCGAATCGGTCGAGAACGCCTGTGCGTCTGGCGGGCAGGCCGTGTTGTCGGTAATTTACAAGCTGCTGGGCGGCGTGGGCGACGTGGGAATTGCGGTCGGCTACGAGAAGATGCGCAACCCGGAAGGCAAGATGGACGGCAAGCTCATCGGAGAGGTCTTGGGATACTATTCGCATCCCGACGAGCGGCCCGGCAAAGTTTTCATCTTCCCGCATCTGTTTGCGGAGATCATGCAGTGCTACATGCAGGTGTATAGCGCCAGCGAAAGCGACCTGGCGCAGATTGCGGTCAACGAATATCAGAATGCGAAATACAATCCTCTGGCCCAGATGAACAAAGTCCAGATCACGCTGGAACAGGCCATGAAGATCGAGGGCATCAATCGTTACGTGGTGGATGGTCTGCCGCTTAAGACCTACGACTGTTCACAGATTACCGATGGCTACGCCGCGCTCATCCTGGCCACGGAAGAAGGGCTGCGCAAGCTCGGCATAGCGAAGTCGGAGTGCGTCGAGATCGCGGGCTATGCGCAGGCCACCGACCCTCTGCAGAAGGAAGGGCGCAACACGCTGGTTCCTGCCGGCGCCTACCGGGCAATGAGAAAGGCATACGAAATGGCGGGTGTTCTGCCCGCCGACGTGAATGTGGCGGAGATCCACGATTGTTTCACCGTGGCCGCGGCCATTGGCACGGAAGTTCTGGGGAAGACCTCACCCGGCAAAGGGGCAAGATACTGGGTGGAAGGCAAAGCCAACGTTGATGGAGACTGTGCCATCAACATGTCCGGCGGCTTGATTGCGAAAGGCCACCCCGTGGGAGCGACTGGTGTTGCGATGCTGGGTTCGTGTTTCCGGCAACTGAAAGGGAAAACGCCGAAGGAGATTCAAAGGAAAGATCCCAAAGTGGCTGCGACCTTCAACATCGGTGGCGCGCTGTGCGCTTCGGTGTGCACGGTGTTGCGAAANNAAAACCTACGTGGCTCATGAATAATCCAGCTCAGACTCGACACTCAAGGACTTGATCTTCGATTATCCCCGTACTAATCTCCTACTGGGCAGACCAGCAACACTCCAGCTCCAAGTTTTTGGACAGTGCTGTCGACCCCAGTGGAGTTCTTTGCGGAGCACAGGAGGAAGATGGAAAACGCGCTCGGCTTAGCGATGACAGGAGGCGGCGCTCGCGGGGCTTATCAAGCCGGTGTTCTGAAGCGCATTGGCGAGATCGAACGGGTCCAAACCCACGGCAATCCTTTTCCCATCATAGGAGGTTCTTCCGCCGGAGCGATTAATGGTTCTGCCTTGGCCGCCGGTGCCGACGATTTTGCCTTGACGACCAAAGCTCTCGCCCACCTGTGGGCCAGCCTTCGACCTACCGATGTCTTTCGCTGTGATGTTGTGTCACAGGCCCGCAATTCCATTACCTGGATATTTGATCTCTCTTTTGGGGCAGTGCTTGGAGGAGGTAACGCTCGGTCCTTCCTGGATGCCAGCCCTTTGCAGCGCTATCTCCGTAACCATCTCAATTGCGACCACATCCAGGACAACATCAGGCGTGGGCATCTCTACGCCCTGGCTATTTCCGCGACCAACTACAACTCAGGCAAGAGTTACCTCTTCATTCAAGGCGCCAAAGGCCACCCGATGTGGAACCGAAGCCGCCGGGTGACACTGGCGACAAAGATCACCGTCGATCATATTTGCGCGTCGGCCGCCATTCCTTTGGTCTTTCAGCCGGTAAGACTCAAGACAGCCAAAGGATCGGCCTTTTTCGGCGACGGATGTTTGCGCTTGCAACAACCTCTCAGCCCGATCATACGGCTGGGGGCAAGAAAGATTTTCGCCATCGGGGTTCGCGGTGAGAATAAGGAACATCAGACAGACCCCACGGATCCAAAAGACCCTTCGCTGGCACAAGTGATGGGAGTCCTTTTTAACGTGATGTTCCTGGACCATCTCGCAACCGATGTCGAACACCTCGAACGCTTGAACCAACTGCTCAAAGAGGGCCACATCAGCCAAAATGGCCTTGAGGGATGTGAAAAAATGCGGCCTCTGCTTCCACTTCTCATCAACCCGTCCGTAGATTTGTCAGAACTGGCAGCGCAACACCAGCGAGACATGCCGTATCTGATTCAGTACTTCATAAATGGTTTGGGACGAGATGCCGCGTCGTGCTCGGACCTGATGAGTTACCTGCTATTCACGCCAAAATACACCAAGGAACTCATCGACATTGGCTACAGCGACGCCGACAAGCGGATCGATGAGATCGAGGATTTTCTATATTCGTCCGACAACGAGAACGCCGAACTCCCGAGCCCGCCAAACGGGACCGGCAAGTCGCGACAAGCGTCCTCTTTAGCGAAATCGGGCCCCAACTTGGTCAAGTCCCGCTGGTGATTCTCCATCGTTGACAGGCTATCGCGTGGACTGATTTGCCTTTGCGTGTTTCTTGTTCACCACGCGCACGCCATTGCGCCAGCGCTCATCCACTTGCACCAGCGTCCACTCGATACGCGGCGAAAGATAGCGCAGCAGAACGTCGCTGGCGGGATGTACCCGCAGTGCCGGCGCAACCAGAAACAAAAGCGGCGGGGCGCTGGACAGTTCGCGTCCCGCGAAATATCCGTGGCGCGCGAATTCGCCGTGCTCCTGATGCCAGCGCACCCGCGTCCAGTAATCTAGCCCTTGCAGCGGCAGATGGATGTCCTCATTGGCTTTCAGCTCCAGGATGGCCAGCCTGCCGTCGAGGGTGCAGGTGAGCACGTCGAGCATGGCGCGATCGGAGGCCGCAAACGCGGGTACCTGCGAGTACACGAAGCGGCCATCGAGCCTCTCGTCGATCATGCCGACCTCGCGCGTGATCAGGGTTTCCAGCCAGCGCTCAGGGGCCAGACGGAAGAACAGGTTGGTAGCTGAGCCGTCGGGTTGGCGCTGCTCCAGAATGCCCTGCACCAGTTCGCGGAATAACGCCTGGGTGTTTTCGTCGAGGACGTACTCCGCCGCACCGATGCCGAAGAAGATTGTCTCGGCATTGCGGAACGATCCTGAAGCCGGGGTCAGACGAGCGCGGGCAAATTCCAGGCCGAAAAGCCGAAACACGATTTCCGAGGCGGACTCGACCGTAATCTCCGCCGCAGGCGCCAGCTCACGAATGCGCGCAATGGAGGCAGCGAAACGCACTCGCGCGCCTTCCACAGCCACTGCGTGGGTCAGACGCGTGACGATGTTGCCGGTATCGGGGACGTCGAGAGGCGCGCAGATCTCGGAGCGTTCGTCGAGTTCGTAGAGCTGCCACTTGGCCGCCTCGGGATGAAGATGCGCCGCGCGCAGGCGCACGATTTCCGCTCGCCCCGCCGGCAGAAACAGCTTCAGCCCTTCCACGTGAGCTCGGCCGGCAAGCTGCTGCCGCTGGTAATCCATCCAGAGAATGCCGAAGGTGAGCACTGCATCCACCGACCACTGCGTCTCCTCGGCGTTGACCCCGAGCACGGCAAACGCCGACTGACCGGCCCGCAGCACGGCGCGCGTGTACACCGGACTGAACGAATGTTCCAGATCAGGGCTGCTGCTCAGGTGCTCGACCTTCATCCCGGGAAACTCGCGCAGCAAAACCCGCTCCAGCAAATGTTGATATTGAGTGCGAGCCGCGTGCTTGGCGGCGCCCTTGCGCCGGTCAGGGTTGGCGCAGATCTCCAGCGCCCGCGGCTGCGCCTGTCCGAAGCGCGTCACGCTAAGACGCAGGGTGTGACCCTTCAGTTCCGCGTCCAGCACCCGGCGCACAGCATTGCGCTCCTCCGACCACAAATGCAGAATGCACTTGCCCTCGCCGGAGACGGAATACTTTGCGGTAGCGAATTCAAACAGCAATTCGCCGTCTTCCATGGCCACCGCCTGGGGCGCGTCCGCCAGGAATTGCTCCAGCATGCTGGCCAAAGACATGGACGAGATGGCACAGGTTTGCATGGAATGGGCGCCGGCAACTCCTTTCATTCTTGTCAACCCGCCGGGGGACTGGGTCCCCAA
>PLYW01000087.1:8765-24210 GCA_003151875.1 Acidobacteriaceae bacterium | reverse complement strand
CACCTCACGCCTCCGCGTTCGCGTATGGGTGGCGAAGTCATACACCGGCAGATGCACCATTTCGTTATTGCCCAAGCGAGCAACTTGCTCGACGAGGAGTTCCTGATCCAGGGCCTCGGGCGCGTCGAAATTTATTCGTGCTCGTTCCTCCGGGGACAAATGCGAGAGGTCCCGGTAATAGCGATCTAGCGCCAGCACGCTGGCATGCAGCGCAGCGGCAAGATGCGTCGCAAGATAGGTTTTTCCGGCGCCCGAAGGGCCGGCAATGCCGATGAGATAGGTTTCCGCGGGCATGTGCGATTTAGTGTAGCGCAGAGGTTCCCACGCTTTGTGACGATAGGGTTAATCGAAAGCAGTAGCGCGGCTCTGCAAATAGCCGTCGATTCTGGGCAATACCGCCCGCAATAGCGCAAGCAACTTGCTGGCCAGGCGCTCGCCGGTTTCCAGCACTTCTTCTTCGGTGATCTTCTCGCCAGTCATGCCGGCGGCCATGTTGCTCACGCACGAGACCGCCAGCACCTCCATGCCCATGTGGCGCGCGGCGATCACCTCAGCCACGGTTGACATCCCGACCAGGTCGGCGCCGATGGTGCGCAGAAAACGAATCTCCGCCGGGGTTTCAAAGTTGGGGCCGGTCACAGCCGCGTACACGCCTTCGAAGATGCCTCCGCCCAATCGCTCCGATTCTTCGCGCACGAACTGCCGGAATTCCGCATTGTAGGCGTCGGTCATGTCGGGATGACGCAACCCAAGACGCTCGTCGTTCGCTCCAAGCAGCGGGTTCTGTCCCTGAAGATTGATGTGGTCGCGCAATATGACAAGCGCGCCGCGGCTGTATTCGGCGTTGATTCCGCCTGCGGCGTTCGTCAGCACCAGAGCGCGTACTCCCATGCGTCCCAATGCACGGACGGGAAGAACAATCTGACTCGGCGAATAGCCTTCGTAAAGATGCGCGCGACCTTTCATCACCGCCAACGGAATGTTGTCGAGCGTACCCAGCACCAGCATACCTGCATGACCCTCGGCCGTGCTCCTGGGAAAATATGGAATGTCTTCGTAGGGGATGCGGACCGCGTCGGATAACCCAGCGGCGACGGCGCCGAGTCCTGATCCCAGCACCAGGCCGATACGCGGACGTAGGCTCGTGTGCTCAAGAATGAACTGTGCCGCCTGTTCAGCACGGAGGAAGTCGTCGGTAGCGACGGTTGCCATTATCTCGTTCGTTTCCACCCAATGGGAAATTCACCACGGAGGCACAGAGATCACAGAGGAAAATCGGCCGCAAAACAACCCTCCGTGTCGCAGCCTGCCCTGAGCGCAGCCGAAGGGTGGTGAATCACTCTCGACGGAGCAGCCGCAAGTTGGGTCTACTTGCCGATCTCTTCCAGATACTTCTCGGCTTCCAGGGCAGCCATGCATCCCGTTCCCGCAGCGGTCACCGCCTGGCGATAATGGCGGTCGGCCACGTCACCGCTAATGAATACACCCGGCGCTCGCGAACAGACGTACCCGTCGGGGATTAGATACCCATCGCCATCGCGGGCCAATTGCTCACCCACGAATTGTGCATTGGGTGTGTGCCCGATGCCCAAGAACATGGCACTGACCGGGAGGTCCCACTGTTCGCCGGTCTTCAGATTGCGCAGCCGCAGTCCGGTGACTTCCTTCTTGCTGACATCGAACACGTCGTCCACAACGGTGTCGGTGAGAAACTCGATCTGCTGATGCTGACGTGCACGCTCAAGCATGATTTTCGAAGCCCGGAACGCTCCGCGGCGATGAATGATGGTGACCTTGGTCGCAAAGCGGGACAGGAACAATGCCTCTTCCATGGCCGAATCGCCGCCTCCGATGACCGCAATCTCCTTGCCCGAGAAGAAGAAACCATCGCAGGTAGCGCACGAGGAAACGCCGTGGCCGATGAGTGCCTGCTCGTTTGCCAAGCCCAGCCAGCGGGCCGAAGCACCACTGGCAATGATGAGAGTACGGGTCAACAACGTCTCGCGGCCTAAGTTCACCTCGATCGGTTTCTTGCTGCCGTCAGGCGTCTTCTGGCTGAGATCGACGGCGACGACGTGTCCGGCGAGGAACTCAGCGCCGAAACGCAGGGCCTGCTTGCGCATGTTCTCGATGAGTTCCGGGCCCTGGACGCCATCCGGAAATCCCGGAAAATTCTCTACCAGCGTGGTAATGGCAAGCTGCCCGCCGGGCTCATGCCCATCGATGACGAGTGGGCTGAGATTCGCTCGGGCCGCATAGATTGCGGCGGTCAGTCCCGAGCATCCGGAACCGATGATGACGACGTTACGGACATTGTCAGGCATAGGACTGAACTTAGATTCCACACCACCCCGGAAGATGCAACCGCACCCCTCGTGACGCGCACACAGAGAAATAACAGCTTGCTACTCAAAAGTTTGAATGAACAGAACGCACCGTCCGGATTCTAACAAGTGCCTGCGGTTTGGGGAACGTTTAGAATCAGGGCATGGCAAAGTTGACCCTGGTGTATGGACTGCGTCTTCTACCCTCAGAAGAAGTCGCCGAAGTAGGCGAGGGTGCGGTAAAGCTGAGAAATGGGCACGAGGCGCACGTGACGCTGCATATTATCGAGGGCTCGAAAGAGGAAATCGAGCGCCAGTTACGCACGAGCGTGGAGGCATTTTTCGATCTTTATCCTGAGATCTGAGAATGTTGTCGCGAGCGACGCGGCCTGGTAAACATTGAAACGTTCCCCGACGCCTGCCGTCACACTTTGAGACTGGCGACGAAGGCCGCCGACTAGCAACCGTTCCGAGTTCCAAAGACCCTATGGCATTCAAGCTTCCAGAGTCCCGCGAGATCAAGGCCCGGCTGCGAAGGGTCCTGCACCCCAAGAGCAAATTGGGAAGGACCACGCTGTGGTTTGGCGGATTGGCCTTCATCGTCGAACTGCTGCGCCTGATCTTCCGTTCGCCCAACGGGACAATGTTGAGCGGCTGGGCCACATTCCTCGTCTTTGTCTTCGTTGTTTGCGCCCTGCTGATGGGCCTGCGCTGGGTGCGCCGGCAGCTCATGTGGCGCCTGCGTAACCGCTTAATCGTCACCTATGTCTTTATCGGCGTCATTCCCATCGTGCTGTTGGTGATGATGGGACTTCTGGCCAGCTACCTGTTTGCGGGGCAGTTTGCGACTTACGTCGCCATGTCGGACCTGCAATCGGAGTTACACCATCTGGAATCAGCCAACCGCTCCCTGGCCATGCAATTTCGCAGTTTGGCGCGCTCCGAGAAGTTGAATGAGCAACTGGCGGCCGAGATATCCAGCGCGTCGGATGAGAATTTCCACAATCGGGTGGTGAGCGTCTGGGACGGAGATAAGCCTTTCGTGCTGTCGGAGGGCCGGGCAGCTCCGGGAATCGAGCCAATCCATATATCGGCGGCAATCCAGGGCGACTTCGCGGGTTTTGTGCTGGATGGCAAACGTCTGCACCTTCGGGTGGTCAAGCACGTGGAGGCCGGCCCTCATCACCTGACCGTGGTCTCCAATGTGCCGGTCACGCCTCAGCTCCTGCGGATGGCCACCTCGCAGCTCGGATCCGTAACCGTGCTTCCACCGGACGAGGACACGAAGCCGGAATCGGATGCTGCATCGAGCACCTCCACTCGCGCCCCTAGATCCTCGACAGCACCCGATAAAGATAACGCGAAACTGGTCTTCGGCACGGGAAAGTCACTCGAGACGGTGAGCCTAACTGGCGAAAACGCCAGCACGAGGGTGGAGGCTGGCCACGTGCCGCTTCCTGCAAACCGCTTCGACGTGCACATCCCATTTGCCACTCGCTTCAGCGCTATCGACTGGCATACCGGCAAATCCATGACTGGCTTGATTCTGGTGGATACCCGGCCTTCGATGCTGTACGCCACCTTGTTCAATGCCCTCGGCGATAAAGCCGAGATCTTCCTCGATGGCCTGGTGGGCATCGCAATCTTTTTTGGCGTTATCGAGCTAATAGCGCTGTTTATCGGCATGAGGCTCTCCCGCAGCATCACCAAGTCGGTTGCCGAACTCTATGTTGCAACCCAGCACGTGAACAGCGGCGACCTGGCCTATCGCATTAAGGTGCGGACCCACGACCAGATGGCCGCGCTGGAGCAATCGTTCAACTCCATGACCCATTCGCTGTCGAACCTGATGAGCGAGCAAAAGGAGAAGCAGCGGCTGGAGGGTGAACTCGCCATTGCGCACGAGGTGCAAAACCTGCTCTTCCCTGCCGATTTGTCCGGCCTGGCCACGCTGGAGGTACACGGAGTGTGCCGTCCGGCGAGGACGGTAAGCGGCGACTATTACGATTTCATCCCGATGCGCGAAGACAGACTGGTGCTGGCGGTTGGCGATATCAGCGGCAAAGGCATTTCGGCGGCCCTGCTGATGGCGACGGTGCATGCGTTCGTCCGCGCCTATTCACTCGAGCCGGAGCGAACGCTGGCAGCCGTGGCGCTGGACGCCGCTGTCCCCGGCGACAAGGTTCTTCCTATGTACTACCGCGGCAACGGCAGCGGCGATGCCGATCTCGCCCCGGGATTGTTGATGGCGACGCTGAATTATCAGCTCTATCGCAGCACCCCGCCGGAAAAGTACGCCACCATGTTCCTAGGCTGCTACGATGCGGCTTCGCGCTCGCTTACCTATTCCAACGCCGGACACCTGCCTCCCCTGGTGCTGAGCAACAGTGGGCAGGTCAGGCGGCTGGCGACCTCCGGTACCGTCGTAGGGCTATTCGACGGGATGAGCTACGACGAAAGCACGATTGATATGGAACCGGGAGATATCTTTGTCGCTTACAGCGACGGCATCACCGAGCCGGAGAATGAGTTCGGCGAGTTCGGCGAAGAGCGTCTGATTGAGTTGGTCCAGCGGCATCGCGATCAGCCGCTGGCGCGCATCAGCGAGGTCGTGACCGGCGCCGTTACCGAATGGATCGCCGGCGGTGAACAACCGGACGATGTCACCCTGGTACTTGCCCGGGCACGCTAGCGGTTCTACAGGCGCTGTCGCTTGGATACCGGTCGTCACTATGAGATTACTGCTTATGCCCGCAGCCGGCGAGCGTTCGCTCGCCCATCCTGTACCGAAGCAATACCGCGTGGCGGTTCCAGAATCTACTTCTCGTGGCCGAGTCTTGTTACTCACTCTTGTCACCCTCGCTGGGGCGTGGCTCCGCCTGTTCCACCTCGGCACCTTTCATGCCACAACGTTTGTCTCGGGCCGCGGCCAGACTCAGACTTCCCGTCTCGCATCAGGGGCGGGCGTGACGACTACCAGTGAGGCGAGCGACGACGGTCCTTTCGAACCTCGCAACTCGCTCCGGTTGTGGTTGGTCGTCGCTCTGGGCGCGGTCTTGCGGCTGGTTGCTCTGGGCCACAAGAGTTTCTGGCTCGACGAGATCACCAGCGTCGCTATCGTTCAGCAGCCTAGCGCCGCCTTCTGGCACTTTCTTTGGCACGAGGAAGGCAACATGGCGATGTACTACGTGTTGCTGCGGCCGTGGTTGCACTTCGGGAACAGCGAAGCTATCATCCGGCTGCTCTCCGTGCTCCCGGGCGTCCTTTCCATTCCTCTTATGTATCTACTGGGCAAGCGCCTGTTCGGCCCCCGCGCAGGAATACTCACCGCGGCGCTATTCGCGCTTAATCCATGCGCCATTGCTAGCTCGCAGGAAGCCCGCGCCTACAGCTTTCTTGTGCTCATGGTGATTATCTCTACTTATTGCTTCATTCGGCTCATGGAAGGCCCGTCTTACAAGTTTGCTATTGTCTATGGCCTTGCCGCCGGGTTCACCTACTACTTCCATTATTTCGGAGTCTTGGTTGCGGCGGCGCATGCCGTCTCATTGGTGGCGATGCCGCGGGGCAAGTGGCCGTGGAAGCAGTATTCGGTTGCAGGTGTAATTTTAGTATTCCTGGCCATCCCCATTTTTTGGCTGATTCACGCTCAGAACGTCAGGCACATCTCGTGGGTGCGGCCGCCTTCGCTGCTGGAGTTTTATCACCTCGGTGCGTTTCTTGCGGCCAACGGCGGCAAAGCTGTCGGTGCGGTCTTGCTCGCGCTTAATCTCGTAATCGTGGGACTCTACCTCGGCAAACTAAGAACGGAGTGGCGCGAGCGCGACAACGATCTGCAACGCTGGCGTCACGCGTTGGTCGCCAGTTCCTTTTTTTCTCCCATCGTCCTGACTCTGCTGGTGTCGATTGTGAGGCCGGTCTTCTATCACCGCTTCCTCATTATCTGCCTGCCAGCTTGGGTGCTGATGACAGCGGTTGGTGCGCGACAGATTCGTCATCGCCTATGGCGAACTCTTGCCGTTGGGGGTGTCTGTGTTCTGTCCTTCGTCAGTACCGTCATTTCGTACACGCGGGTCGCAGAAGACTGGCGCGGCGCCACAAATGTGATTCTCTCCTCCGCGCAATCCGGGGATGCTGTAGTCATCTATCCGTTCTATGCGATCACGGGCTTCGATTACTACCGCCAGCGCAACCCGCACGCCCCAGCTTTGCACTTGTTCACGCAACCGTACTACGGAGTGGGGGACAATGACGAAACCCTGCTGCAAGCGCTCAGCCCCGACTCTCGTGGCTTCCGTCACGTATGGGTCATGGTGAGGCGTGAAGGTCCGGCTCGGGACGATCTGCAGGATGATTCTCCCGCTGTTGCCGCCAAGTTGCAGTCAGTATTTGGGACGCCCGCGGTTTGGCAATTTAAGGACATCACCGTTCTGGAGTTCGGCCGCTAATCACGCCCCGGCGATGGCGTTTTCCGTTCTTGGCTGTGCGTTCAAAGGAACGATGAGCCTGCTAGAACGCCCTTACACCACGGCTGGCGTGGGCAGGAAGCGGTAGCCTACGCCGCGCACGGTGAGCAAGTGTTGGGGATGCGACGGGTCTTTCTCGATGTATTTACGCAAGCGGACAACAAAATTGTCGATGGCGCGCGTGTCGGTATCCTCGTGCAGTCCCCAAACTTCTTCGAGAATCGACTTGCGCGAAACGATCTTGCCGGCGTTGCGAATCAGATGCCGCAACAGTTCGGCTTCCATGAGGGTCAGGCGAAATACCTTGCCATTAGCCCGCAGTTCAAGCGTGCCGAAATCGACCTGCTTGCCGGCAAAGGTATAAACGTCGAACTCGCGCAAGGCATCGGCCCCTCCCGGTTCGGCCACTCGCACTTGCGCCGGAGGGTCGGTGAGTAAAGTGCGGCTCCAGTCGCGGCGGCGCAACAAGCTGCGAATGCGCGCCAGCAGAATGGCGAGATCGAAGGGCTTGGGCAGGTAGTCGTCGGCCCCGGAGGCAAAGCCCTTCAACACGTCTTCCGGGCGACCGCGTGCGGTCAGCATCAGCACCGGAATGTACTGGTTGGCCTTGCGCAGTTCGGCGGCAACCGCGAAGCCGTCTTTGCCCGGAAGCATGATGTCCAGCACCAGCAGGTCGAACTCGTGGTGGTTCTTCAGCAGCAGATCCAAGGCGCTTTCGCCATCGCCCACGATCCTGGTGGGATAGCCTTCGGCTTCCAGGTTGAACTTCAAGCCTCGCGCCAGATGCTCTTCGTCTTCTACAAGCAGTATTTCGCTCACTGCAAGTTCCTCGGCAATTGAATGGTGACGGTTGTGCCTCGGCCGGTTCCTTCGCTTTCGGCGAAGGCCTTGCCGCCGTGGCGGCGCGCGATGGCGCGCACGATAAATAGACCTAAGCCGCTGCCCTTTATCAGCGTCGTGCCCGGCGTAAGCACGCGATAGAAGCGCTTGAAGATGCGTTTCAATTCGCCTCGAGATATTCCAATGCCATTATCCTTCACGCGAATCTGCACATGCCGCAGATCGGGCGTGAGCACTTCAACCCGAATATCCGGGGCCTTCTGTGAATATTTAATCGCATTGTCGAGCACGTTGGACAGGGCCGTGGCAAGTTCTTCGCGATCGCCCAGGACCGTAAGCCGCTCGGCGGGCCGGCCGTCGGGGACCCAGTCCATCGCCGCGGGAGACAAATGATGGCGCGAGCGCGCCAGATCTAGCGCGTCTTGCACCAGCGGGCCAATCTCAACTTCGCTGCGAGAAAGCAGCGCGTTCTTCTGCACCACCCGGGCCGCGCGCAGCACTTGCTCGACGGTACCCATCAGACGGTTGGTATCATCGAGCATGACCTGATAAAACTCGCGGCGCTGCTCTTCCTCAATACTGCGTTTCTGCAGAGTCTCCAGGTACAGGCGGATGGAGGTGATCGGCGTCTTCAACTCATGGGTGACCGCATTGAGAAAGCTGTCCTGCTGTTCATTACGGCGAATCTCGCGCACCAGAAAAATGGTGTTGAGGATGACCCCGGCAATAATAAAGCCAAAAAAAATCACGCCCAGAATGAGAGGCACGATCTCGCGCCAGTTGAGGATGATCCAACTGGTGCTGAGGACCGCCGTCGCCGCCGCCAGGCAGACGCCGAGCGTAATAAAGAACGCGATAGTTGTTTTGCGACTGGTAACGCGCATGGGTGACGAGAAGAGAATAGCACCGCTGAAATCAGGAGGCGGCTGTCGGCGGCAGCCACCAGGTCAGCTATTGAGCAAGTAACTGGTCGGCACCGCGCTGGGCGTTTTCAAGGTTGCGGGTCATGCTCTGAGCCTGCCGAATGGCCGACAGGGCTGCGTTGTTGTCGCCGCTTTGTTCCAAGGCGCGGGCGAGTAGCAAATATCCCCAATCCGAAGGTTGCAGCTTCATGGCCCGGGAATACGCCTGAATCGCCGGGCCGACATTTCCGGATTTCTGCTCAACCAGCGCTAAGCCGATCCATGCTTTTGCGAATTGGGGATCCGCGGCCACTGCGGCCGCAAAGCTCTCCCGGGCGTGAGGTACATCGCCCATCTGGCGATAAACGTAGCCCATATTGTCGAACGCCTTTGCTCGCACCCCGGCGTTCAGTACTGCCGAGTTCTGAGTGGCGCTAATCACCTTGTTGTATCGCGCGACGGCTTGCGGGAGATCTCCTTGTTGCTGCTCGTAACCGCCGATATTCAGGTTACTGTCAGGATCGTCAGGGTTAATTGCCACGGCCCGGTAGAAATGCGGCATCGCCGCATCGCGCTGTCCGTCAGCCAGCAGCGCCCCACCCAGGTGGTCTTCCGCCATGTAGTTGTTCCTGGTGACCGCAACCGCGTGCGACCACAGCGTAACGTTATCGTCCCAATAGGAGATCTGACGGCGAGTCATGACGGCCAGGGCCAGCAGAGCTACAACACTAACGGCCGCCAGCTTCGCGCTGGAAATGTGCCGCTGGCTCGCCCACTCCGCTATGCCCCAGCAGACCATAATGAACAGGCCGACGAACGACAAGTACGCATAACGATCGGCCATCGCCTGGATACCTATTTGCTTAAGTCCGATCATCG
This sequence comes from Acidobacteriaceae bacterium, assembly GCA_003151875.1. GTDB lineage: Bacteria > Acidobacteriota > Terriglobia > Terriglobales > Acidobacteriaceae > Bog-257. Next base: position 14,799 of record PLYW01000087.1, on the reverse strand, counting down.
GCACCAAGATTCCGAGAAACCAAAGCCATCCCACTAAGAGATACCGCCGCCGCCGATAAACGATGACCAGAGCGGTGACGGCCACCAGGAAGACGAATGCCGCGATTACCCTCCAGAGCGCCAGCGAATCGCCGCTGGGATACGGGTAGTACACCGCCAAGCCCGAAGGCCAGAACGCATTCGCAATATATCGAACGTAGGAAAGGATGGCATTCTGCAGCCGGACGGAGAATGGGTGAAAGTAAATTCCACTCAGCGTGCCACCGGTGCGTTCTGCTCGCAACGTAATGAAGGCGCTAGCCAAACAGATTGCAAGAAGCGGCAGCTTTTCCAGTATCAGCCAGGGAAAACTTTTTGCCGGAATCGTCGCCAGATTCCCCGGCGACGCTGCTGTCCGGTCAGCAAACATCCTCTGCAATGGCCAGTAATCCCAAAGCAACAACACAAGAGGGAAAGTGATTACCTGCGGTTTCGCCATTAAGCCGAGCGCGAATAACCCCGCGACCGCGGCATAGCGTGTCACCCGGGGCCCGCGCGCATGCCAGCGGTAGGCGCCCAACGCCAGCAGGAAAAACAGCGTGCTCAGCAGGTTCTTGCGTTCCGCGATCCAAGCTACGGATTCGACGTTGATGGGATGCAAGGCAAACAGCGCGGCCACCATCAAGCTAGGGCCGGGGGAACCGGTTGCCCGCAGTAACACCCAGAACAGCAGCAACGAATTCAGGACGTGGAGTGCGACACTGGTCGCATGATGGCCGCCAGGGTCGAGCTGAAACATCTGGTAATCGAGGGCGTGAGAAATCCAAGTTAGCGGATGCCAATTGACAAATTCGTAGGTAGTAAACGCCCACTTAACTGTCTCCCAGTTCAGTCCAGACTGGACATGAGCATTCCCGGTTACATAAGCGTCGTCGTCGTAGTTGACGAAGGGATGGTGGATCACGGGAGAGTACAGAGCAATCGTCGCGACAGCCAGGACAAGCGGCAAAATCCAGGAGCGCGACTTGTACCAAACAAGTGCGCCGGCTGCCGGAGCGGATTGGGGTCCCTTGCGATTCTCCTGCTTCGCTTGCGACCGAGCTGAACTCACTCCTGCTCCGCCCCCGAGGCCTAGATGGATGATAGAGAGTACGAATACTCTATCACCAGTTTCACGGGCCAGTCTGCGTTCTTGCGCGGCGTGGAACGAGCTTTTCTGTCCTCCGAGCAACACCACTCTTCGCGAATGCTAAAATCAAACGTTCCTACTCCACCTGAGGATTGCCATCATGTCAGAAGCCGTTGCCAACGCCGCTGCCTTCCCACCCGCCCCTCTGGTTTCACTTACTGAAGACGAAGTACTTTTCCGCGATACGGTCCGCCAGTTCGCGGACGAAAGCGTCCGGCCTTACGTCAAGGAAATGGACGAGAAGGGTGTTTTCGAGCACAAGATTATCGAGCAGTTCTTTCAGTTGGGTCTGATGGGCATTGAAGTTCCCGAGCAATATGGCGGCGGAGGCGGCACCTTCTTCGAGGCGATCCTCGCGGTGGAAGAACTTTCGCGCGTCGATCCGTCGGCCGGAGTCGTGGTAGACGTGCAGAATACGCTGGTCAACAACGCTCTCCTGCGCTGGGCCACGGAAGAGCAGAAGGAGCGCTATTTACCACGCATGTGCAGCGACACCGTGGGCGCCTATGCCTTGAGCGAAGCCGGTTCCGGTTCGGATGCCTTCGCGCTGCAAACCCGGGCCGAGTTGAAGGGCGACGAGTACGTCCTCAACGGCCAGAAGCTGTGGATCACCAACGGCAAGGAAGCGGGAGTCTTCATCCTGCTGGCGACGATCGATCCTGCCGCGGGATATAAGGGCATTACCGCCTTCATCGTTGAAAAAAACTTTCCCGGATTCACCGTCGGCAAGAAGGAAGACAAGCTGGGTATCCGGGCGTCCAGCACCTGCGAATTGATTATGGAAGATTGCCGCGTCCCCAAAAACAACGTGCTGGGCGAAGTCGGCAAGGGCTACAAGATCGCCATCGAGACGCTGAATGAAGGCCGTATCGGCATCGGCGCGCAGATGCTCGGGCTGGCGCGCGGCGCCTGGGAATTCGCCGTCAAATACGCGCAGGAGCGCAAGCAGTTCGGCCGCGCCATCGGCGAGTTCCAGGGCATCCAGTTCCAGATCGCGCAGATGGCCACCGAGATCGAAGCGGCCCGCATGTTGCTCTACAACTGCGCCCGCATGAAGGACGCCGGCATGACCTTCGTGAAAGAAGCAGCCATGACCAAGCTCTATACCTCGCAGGTTGCCGAGCGAGTGGCGTCGCTGTGCGTCGAGATCTACGGCGGCTACGGCTTCACCAAGGATTACCCGGTGGAGAAATTCTTCCGCGATTCGAAGATCGGCAAGATCTATGAAGGCACCTCGAACATGCAACTCCAGACCATCGCCAAGCTGGTGATGGGAAAATAGAGTCGGCGGCCGTCAGCAGTTAGATTTGTCATCCTGAGCGCAGTGCGAGTCTGCCTGGCGGACTTGTGCCAGCCGAAGGACCCCCATAATCCCCTAAAACTAGGATCAGCTATAGGGCTTCGACTCACATTCGCTATATCCGGCGAACGTTCGCTCAGCATGACACTTTCATCACCAATCCCCTTCTCACTTTAGCCAATTTCAAATTGCAAATCAGCTCCGCGAGTACTATGCTGCGCGGTAGCCACTCCCGCCTGTTGTAGGAAATCAATCCAGGAGAACCACCATGCGCGAAAGGTCTCTTACCGTTCTGCTGCTCGCTGCTACCGTATTGCTAGTCAGCAGCGTTGCATTTCCGCAAATCAATCCTTGCAGCCGAATCAGCCCGGGACAGGGAGCCACCTTGAATGGATACATACCCTTTCCTCCCAGCAGCCTTTGGAACACCAACATCGCCAATGCGCCCCTCGATCCGAACTCGGCCGCGATCATCAACTTCATCGGGTCCTCCACGCCGGTGCATGCTGACTTCGGTTCCGGGCTATACCAGGGGCAATCGATAGGCATTCCTTACGTCGTGGTACTGAGTACCCAGCCGCTGGTGAGCATCATCTTCACGGCCTACGGTGATGAGAGTGATCCTGGTCCGATGCCCATCCCCATTAACGCTCCGATCGAGGGTTACCCCAACCCTGACGACGGTGACCGTCACGTGCTGGTGATTGACAAAGGCAACTGCTGGCTCTACGAGCTCTATCACGCCTACCCTCAGGGTAACGGCAGTTGGAAGGCTGACTCAGCGGCGGTATGGGACCTGGAAGCCAATGAGCAGCGCCCTTATACCTGGACATCGGCCGATGCTGCGGGGCTGCCTATCTTCCCAGGGTTGGTTCGCTACGATGAAGTTGCCGCCGGGGCCATTCATCATGCTCTGCGCTTTACCCTACGCTACAGCAAACAGGCGTTTACGCCGCCTGCGTCGCATTGGGCGCCAAACTCCGGCAATCCATTGGCGGCCCCCATGGGCATGCGTTTGCGCCTGAAAGCCAACTTTGACATTTCCGGCTATCCAGCCGATGACCAGGTCATCCTGACCGCGCTCAAGCAGTACGGCATGATCATGGCCGACAACGGAAGCTCGATGTTCATCACCGGCACACCCGACAATCGCTGGAGCAATGACGACCTCGGTCTGCTAAGGCAATTGACCGCCTCGAACTTTGAGGTGCTGCTCATCTCGCCGCTTTACACTCCGGGAAATGTGCCTACAGGCCCGAATCCCACCATCAACAGCTTCACAGCAACTTCTTCCGGCGGTCCGGGCCAACCCGTCACCTTGAGTTGGAACGTGACCAACGGCGAGTACAACATTGTCTCTCCAGCGGTGGGCGCCATTCGCGGTACCAGCGTCATCGTGACTCCGCGGTTGACGACGACCTACACGCTCTACGCCACGAACAAATATGGCCGCTCCACAGCACAAGTTACGGTGATTGTCCCATAGGGGAGTTTCAGGATTGTTGGAAGGACGAGTACGGGTGGAGCGCCGCTGCAGCGCCTGTGGCGCATCATGACTTGGGAGGCTCTCGCTTTCTATTGCAATCCCGCCTGCGCCAGCATCTCCAGGAATTGCCCCTCCGTGCGCATGTCGATGGACTGTGCGACCAGCTTTCCCTCGCGATCGTAAACGAAGCTTTTCGGAATGCCCTCGACTTGAAACAGCTCGTTAACCTTGCGTCCGGGATCGAGCATGACCGGATAGCTGATGTTGCGCTCCGCGATAAACGGCTTCACCTTGTCGGCCTCTTCATCGGAAATCGCTAGGATAACGAAACCTCGGTCCTTGAATCGCTGATAAAGCGTATTGAGATCGGGCATCTCCTTGCGGCACGGCGGGCACCATGTCGCCCAGAAATTTACCAGCACCACCTTTCCCTTCAGCTCCTTTAAAGACCATGTTTTTCCTTGCAGGTCGGTGAGCGTGAAATCGGCCGCCTGGCGGCCCTGGTCATCGGCTTCCAGCTTCGCCATGGCCGCCTTGAACTGCGGCACGTCTAGCGACGCCTGCACATGCTCGTAGCGCACCAATTGCGCAAGCTCGCCATAGGCATCGACCGAAACTGTTGACTTATCTTCCGGCAGCGCGTGCTGCAACGCCCCCGCCAGCGTTGTAGCGACTTCCTGCAAAGTGTCGTGCCCGAAGTCGCCTTCGGTGGCGCGACTCGCCAGGTAATTTGCCAGCCGAAGCTTGTTCTCGCTCGCCGCCAAAGCGCGAATTTCCAGCGCTATGTCCTTGGTGCTGCGTGCTCGGACGTCGTCGGGAAGGCTGCGCAAAGTCTTAATCTGGTCGTAGATCGGCTTCTCCTGTGCACTCCAGACGATCTCTTGCTTCTGCGCCCAGACACAAAGCGAACTCATCACCAACATCTGGACCACCACAACACACAGCGAAGTCGAAAGCAACCTGCGTGGGGCGATGCTCTTGCGGAAAGCGCAAAGGACAGCATTCATCGGCTCACTACCTCCGCAGTAATCTTACCTCTTCGTCGGCAGTGCTTAGGTGAAGTTCCGCGCTGACAGAAAGGACGGCGCTGCTCACGCCGTCCTTAGGGATGCCGCTTGATTTTGAAGCTAAACGCTGACCAGTTCTTCTTGCGGTTGCGTCGCGGGCTCCCGTTCCACCACCGGCTTGACGCGGGACGACCCCAGCTTGGGCAGCTTGACATCCCAAATGAGTCCCAGCGCCTCTAGCGTCTTGATGCCGTACCAGTTCACATCCACCTCGTACCACGCCAGGCCGTGGCGCGCCGACTGCGGATGCGCGTGGTGATTGTTATGCCAGCCTTCGCCGAAGCTGAGATACGCCACCCACCACAGGTTGCGCGAATCGTCGTCGGTGGCGAAGCGCTTGGAACCCCACATGTGCGTCGCCGAGTTCACAAACCAAGTGGAGTGCAGCAACACCACGGTGCGCAGGAAGATCGCCCAGAACATGACTCCCCAACCGCCGATGACCAGCAGAAGTACGCCCAGGGTGGTCAGAGGGAGCCAGTGGTACTTGCTGATCCAGAGATGAAACTTGTCTTTGCGAAGGTCGGGAACATACGCCAGCAGTTCGCTGTTGTTGTTATGAAAGGTCTGCCCGGTGAGAATCCACCCCATGTGCGCCCAAAAGCCGCCATCGCGCGGGGAGTGCGGATCGCCCGGCTTGTCGGTGAGCTGATGGTGAACGCGATGCGTGGCCACCCAGAAGATCGGGCCGCCCTCCAGCGTTAGCGTGGCGCNNAGCAGCCGGTGATAGCCCATGCCGATACCCAAGCTTCCCGCAACCCAATACACAATTACGGCGACGATCAGCGCCTTCCAACTGAACATGAATAAGGCCACGATTGCGCCGATGTGAAATGCGAGCATGAAGCCCGTGGTCAGCCAATTGATATGTTTCTTTTCTTTCTCTCCGGTCATGTTTCCCCTAAATTGCTGCTTGTCGATTCCGAGATGGGTCAGTGCAGAAGCCCAACTCCAGACTAACAACCTAAGAGAGCTCTGTTTGTAATACTTTTGTCACATCGGGTTGTGACGTG
>PLYW01000087.1:0-8712 GCA_003151875.1 Acidobacteriaceae bacterium | reverse complement strand
TCGAGGATCAGAAGGTCGTTGCCCTGCATTTCCAGCGTCACTTTGCCCTCGTTGGTCTCGAATGTAATTGCAGGCTGGGCGCCAGTTGCATTCGCTCCGCTCGTCGACGCCGGCTGCTGCAAAACCGCCTTCTTGTAGCGCTTGGGAAGATAGTCGGCATAGAGTTTGGCAAAATCCTGCGCTGCTTCGGGCGAGTCCCATCGCGAAAAGTAAAGCATCGCGATCTGGTCCTTGGGCGCAGATTTGGCGCGGGCTGCGAAGTAGTACCCGCCGCGCCAATGCGGATAGTAATTCGGCGGAGCCCCACCGTACTGTTTAGCCAGCAGATAGATGTCGAACTCGCCCATCCCGCCAAAATCGAAGCGCTCATAGTCTGGCGCGACCAGTTTGTCGAAATCGGGAAGGGCCAGCGGCGGCACGTTCTGCTTCCTCAGGTAAGTCTCGGGCTGCATGATTTGGCGGGTGTCAATGGGCGGATTCTCCAGCATGCCCGGGTACGCCGCATCCTTGCCTTTGGCGGCCAGAACGGCGCGCACAAACTCCAATCCAAACGTGTAGGGCATCAGCAACGACTCACGGAGAAACATGGGAGCCGCCGCGAACACCGGCGAATCCTTGTTGTCGGCCATGCTGGCGCGCATGACATCGACGATCTCCGGGGCGCTCAGAATGTCCTTGCCTATTGGGGCCAGCGTGTAGTCGACCAGCACCACCATGGCCTGGCCTTCGGTAACGCACTGGCGCGCAGCTTGAGCTTCTTCCACAACTTCTTCTTGCGGATCGGGCTGTGGCCCGGCGTCTTTGGCGCCAGCCAGTTCCCATTTCTCAAGATCAATCTTCTGGTCTTGCAGCGCATGGGTGAGTTCGTGCGCCAGCACCGGCTTCTGAATGTCCGGCTGCACCCAGTCGAGCAGATTGACGCTCTTCGCCTTGGCATCGTAGTAAGCGGCCACCTGCTCGCCCAGCAGACGCAGAAACTCCGAGTGCAGATCGTATCCCGGCGGAAGCAGCCCGAATTTCTCCAGCACGAGCCGCGATTGCTCCAACCGCTGCGCATCTTTATCGTCCTTCATGCGCTTGTCAACGTAGCGCTCCACCGACTCCCGGGTGATTAGGTTACGCTTAACTTTGTGTTGGATCGGTAGTCCAGTGTCGTGGCTGGCAAAGTCCAGGATTTCATCCACCGAGCGGAAGAGTTCCTTGGCTTGTGCCTTGGTGATGCGAGTCTGTGGCTCAGGCTTCTCGACGGCCGGCGGCGTGCTTCCCTGCTGCTGGTTCTGGACGGAAACGCCGGCTCCGGGAACTTGCGTCGCGCCCTGGTTTGGCGATTGCGCTGGCGGGTTCGATAGCGGCTGGCCGGGTGTGGTCTGGGCCCACGACATGCCGAACAGCAGCAGCACAAGAAAGATTGCGCAGAAAGGCGACTTCAGGAATTGGAATGATCTAGCGCACGGTGACCGGTTCTCAGGCATGCAGAAGCTCTAAGCATACAGGACATTTCGGTCCCGAGTAGCACGATCAAACCGCAAACGCTATGATCGAACCTCGATTGGTTCTTCATGAGGAAGGTGCAATGATTCACATTCGCCGCCATTTGCTGGCCTGTGTCGCAATACTTCTGTTTTGCAGCGCACTAATTGCGCAATCGCTCGAAGTTCTGCAACAACCCACACCAACTGTTCCGCAAGCTACCCCAGAAGGCAGCCAGGAGCAACGGGACGCCTATCGTAAGGCCATGGAAGATGCCGACCAGAAAATCGCCGGGGAAGTGAGGGCGCACTCCGAGCTGATGACGAACCTGGAGTATCTGACTACGCAAATTGGTCCACGCCTGACTGGATCGCCGCAGATGCAGGCGGCTAGTACATGGACCCTCAAGCGCTTCCAGGATTACCACGTTGAAGCGCATCTGGAGACGGCAGAGATTGCTCATGGCTGGACGCGGGGCGTGGAAACTGCCGAGATCGCCAGTCCCATTCAGCGCCGCATCGGCATTCATGCCCTGGGTTGGAGCAAGGCAACCGACGGCGAGATCACCGGCAGCGTGATGGCGCTGAACATCGGCAAACCCTCGGACCTTGAGCCTTACAAAGGCAAGCTGAAGGGCGCCATTGTGATGCTGCGCAAGCCCTACGACCTCTCGCAGGAGGACCCGAACCCCGAGAACGCATACGACGCGGTCATTGCTCGCGCGCGCGGCATACCTCAACCTAACCCGATGGACTGGCGCGCCCGTATCCAACTGATGCGGCAGGTCGCCGCCGAACAACCGGCGTTGATGCTGATGGACAGCGGTAAGCCCGACAGCCTATTCACCATGGGCGGCGGAGTTACCGGATACTCCGCCAGCGACGTGCCGATGGCTTTCCTCACGCACGAGGATTACGACCTCGTCTATCGCTTGCTACAGGCTGGGCCCGTAACCATGAGGGCCAACCTGCAGGAAGCTTTCAGCGACAAACCAGTACCCGCCTCCATTACCGTCGCCGAGATCAAGGGCAGCGAGCATCCAGAAGAACGGGTCATCGTCGGTGGACATCTGGATTCCTGGGACCTTGGCCAAGGCGCGCTCGATAACGGCACGGGCGCGATGGCTACGCTCGAGGCGGCGCGGGCGTTGCAGGCGCTCGGCTGGAAACCCAAGCGCACCATCACCTTCATCCTCTTTACCGGAGAGGAACAGGGAGGGTTAGGCGCTGACACTTTCCTGAAGAATCACGTCACCGAGATTCCTGCGATTGATGCCGTGCTCATCCACGACACGGGTACGGGCAAGGTCTTCAGCATCTCGCTGGACAATCTGTGGGAAACGGCGGGGCTGATGCACGAAATCTACCAGCCGCTACAGGAGGTGTTCGATCTTCAGCCGCTCTCGACACGCTACTTCGGTTCGTCGGACCACGTGCCGTTCCTGAACAGAGGCGTGCCCGCGTACTTCTGCGTGCAGCTACCTGCGCAGTACCGCGAAGCCCATCACAGCCAGACCGACACCTTCGACAAAGTGGTTCCCGACCAAATCAACGAGGGCGCCGCGCTTCTGGCGGCATGGGCATGGAACGTCTCTGAGATGCCGCAAGCGCTGCCGCATCATGCCGAGCCAAATGTGCCCAAGGATTGAAGATTTGATTACCCAGAGGCACCGGGACACGGAGAAATCAATTCTGACAATCAGAGGCGGAACAAAGAACAATAGGGATAAATAAAGATCTTTGAACTCGCACTCCACTGGTTGCGACGCGATGTTGTTTTGGAACCGCGAATTCAATCCGCTTTTATTTTCAAAAAAGGATTTCCCCTGTGCCTCCGTGGTGAATGCCTTCTTTCGCTAGACACGTTCCACTCTGCCGCTCTTCACGCTGCGGAATGCGGCATCNNCACTGTCGGGGGATGCTCCACGTTCAGTGCATTCACCGACGAAAGCACTCCGGTTTCGCCGGCCACTTCCAGATAGGTCTGGTACGGGGTGCGGGCCGATACGCAAACCGTCCCCAGCATCCCGTTTTCAAATTGCAGTAGCGCAGTCGCCGATGCTTCTGCAACCCAGTGCGAGTCGTAGTGCGCAGCCGCTAAAACCGCATGCACTTCCCGGCCAGCAATGAAGCGCAGCGCATCAATGCAATGCACTCCCAGATCAGCCAGCGGCCCGCCGGCTGCCATACGAGCATCGTTGATCCACTTTCGCGCGCTGCTCAGCATGGGAGCAAAGAAGTCGGCGCGCGCCATCACCGGCCGTCCGATGGAACCAGCGGTCACATGCTCGCGGAAAAATTTCACGCTCTCCTCAAAGCGCATCACGTGGGCCACGCCCAGCAGGACTTTCGCGGCACGTGCAGCCTCTACCATCTCTCGCGCTTGCTGCGGATTCATCGCCATCGGTTTCTCGCAGAGCACCGGTTTGCCATGACGGACGGCCTCCAGCACGTCGTCGCGATGCAGCCCATCCGGACTGGAGACGAACACCGCATCGACCTCCGGACTGGCACAGAGTTCGGCCGTGGAAGCGAAGGCGTGTTCGATTTCAAATTGCCGCGCAGATTCCTTTGCCCGCTGCACATCGCGGCGCGACAATGCCGTGACCCGGCAGCGCTTGGCCTGGGCGAATCCCGGCATCAGGCGTTTCACCGCGTGCAGACCAAACCCGACAATGCCAAATCGAACCATTCACTTGTCCTTTGCATCGCCTAGTGATTTGTAAAATTTCCTGCGCGGCCAAACTTCGCGCCACGCCGGCCTTCTAATCTGAATGTCCACAAGTTTATTCGCAAGAACTGCGGACGCATACACCCAAGGTTCTGGGTGTTGCCGATACTTAGTATGCAGCGTTGGGATTGCATTTGGGCAATCGTGGCGGTGTTGGCGTTCGGCGTCTCATCGACGCTGTTCGCGCTATGCGGTAAACTAATAACTCTGTGGCGATGCTTTCCACAGGCGCAGAAGCTCCCGTGGGGGATAGCGAGCCTCCGCGGGAGTCAGCTCTGCAGTTCCGCAGCTAACCGGCGGTATTCACGACTGGTGACCAGGCAGGAAACGCTTGTCCCGTTCGCACTCTGCAATCAAGTCATTCTTTCTTGAGGGACCCGCAGGCCGGCTGGAAGCCTTGCTGAACGTAGGTTCGCCCACCGCAACCCACGCCGGATTAGTGTGCCATCCGCATCCCCTGGGCGGGGGGACGATGCACAACAAAGTCGTTTTTCACGCCATGAAGGCTTTGCACTCGTTCGGCTTTCCGGTGCTGCGCTTCAACTTTCGCGGCGCGGGCCTAAGCGCAGGCCGGCACGTCGAGGGACGCGGCGAAGTTGCCGACGTGCAAGCCGCCCTCGCTTGGCTGAAAAATGAGCTCTCGCTGCCCATCATCTTCGTCGGTTTCTCTTTTGGTGCGGCCGTGGGGCTGCGAGCTGCGTGTCCCGACTCCGACGTTAGCGCCTTGATTTCGCTGGGCACGCCGGTCGAGGCCGATGGACGTCTCTATTCGTTCACCTTCTTGCGGGAGTGCGCCAAACCGAAGCTCTTCGTCAGCGGCGACCGCGACCAGTACGGCCCGCACGACGCACTGGAGAAAGTCGTTGCGCAAGCTGCCGACCCAAAAGAGTTGGCCTTCATCCCAGGAGACCACTTCTTCGCAGGCCACCTCGTCGAAATGCGGATGACAGTTGAGAGTTGGCTGGGTGGGGTGCTGGGGATCAGCAACTCGCACCTGGCTACGTGAGTCTGCCCCCGAACCGCGCTAGGCTGCATTATTCATAAACATTAGCATTGTCACCCTGAGCGGAGCGCCCGCACGAAGTTCCGGCGCTTTTTACGCGGGTTGGGCGGGCGCGAAGTCGAAGGACCCCTATACCTGCAAGAAATCCCAATGTGGCCGTACGCCACAGCAACCAGTCTGGTATCGCTGGCGACCATAGGGTTCCTTCGACTCCTCACTGCGTTCGTCGCTCAGGATGACACCCAAGAAACTGCGGTCGCTCATGAATAATCCGCTCTAATTTTTCGATAGAGGACTCGCCGCAAGATCGCGCACAAACTCCACCAGCGAGCGGACCGCAATTCCGGACGGCCCTTTCGCGATCCAAGGCTTGTTCTCTTCCATCCAGGCGACCCCCGCGATGTCGAGATGCAGCCATGGCGTGTCACCGACGAATTCCTTCAGGAACATCGCGGCCGTAACTGCGCCGCCCCAGCGACCGCCGCTGTTGACGATGTCGGCGATGTTGGACTTGATCATCTCGCGGTACTCTTCGTCCACGGGCAGCCGCCACATCTTCTCGCCCGATTTCTGCAGCGATTTGCTGAAGCGATCGTAGAAGTCTTCGTCGTTGGCAAAAATGCCGGCGTTGACCATGCCCAGCGCGACTACGCACGCGCCGGTTAGCGTCGCCGCGTCAATGAGGTGAGTGCAGCCCAACTGGCGTGCGTAGTGCAAACCGTCGGCCAGAACCAGCCGTCCTTCGGCGTCGGTGTTGATGATCTCGATTGACTTTCCCGACATCGCGATCTGCACGTCGCCCGGCTTCTGCGCCTTGCCCGAGGGCATGTTCTCGCTGGCGCAGACGACGCCAATCACGCGCAGGTTCGGCTTGAGCTGCGCAATGGCGCGCATCGCTCCGATCATGGCTGCGCCACCCGCCATGTCGTATTTCATCTTCTCCATGCCGTCTGACGGCTTGATGGAGATGCCGCCGCTGTCAAAGGTGATTCCCTTCCCGACCAGGCCGAGGACCGGCTTCTCCGGGGCGCCCGCGGGCTCGTGGCGCATGACGATCAGGCGCGGCTCCTCGTCGGAACCCTGCGCCACGCTCCAGAATGCACCCATCTTCAGCTCTTTGATTTTGTCGCCGCCGTAAATCTCGCACTTCAGCCCAGTCTCGTCGCACATATTCTTGGCGCGCTCAGCCAGGATGGTCGGGGTCATGCGGTTACCCGGCTCATTGACCAGATCGCGCGTAAAGTTCTGCGCCTCGCCAATAATGCGTCCCTGCTCCATAGCGGCCTGCAGTGCCTTTTGGTCGGCTGCCGCCGGAGCGACGATGACCAGCTCGTCGATCTTCTGTTCTTTGCGATCGCTCTTGTAGTAGTCGGGGTCGAAGTTGCCAACGAATGCGCCTTCGACGATCGACTTCACGGCATCTTCCATGCCACCCCGCTGGAAAACCAGCGTGCTCTTCGACGCAGGGTCGGCTTGTCCCGTCCACGAACTTGGCGCGACGAAAGCGAAGCCCTTCAGGTCCTTGGCCTTCAGGTTGCGCACCGCAGCGCCCGCCAACTTGCGCAGCTCGTACGAGGAAAAGTTCTTGGCCTTGCCGCCGCCAATCAGCATCAACCGCTTCGCCTTCAGGCCAGAAGGCTTGTGAAGGAGAGCGATCTCCAGCATCTTGCCGGCGACCTCGCCCGACGCAATGAGGTCGGCCGCCGCGTCGAGCACAGCCTTGTCGTCGCTCTGGATCTGCGGCTTGTGTTTGTCGGATTTGTCGCCGTTGTTGTTTTCGGCGGCGTCGAGCACCGGGACAACGAGGCACTCGGTTTCAACTTGTGAAGGTGGTGCGGCATGAAGCGTAGTTTTCATAATTAAGTAGTCCGTCCTAATTCTTTCGGCTCCTGGCGACCGCCTCACGCGCTTCTTTGTCGGCGGTCTTGCGCCGTTCGGTCTCGCGCTTGTCCCAGTGCTGTTTGCCCTTCGCCAGGGCCAGCTCCACCTTCACCCTGCCGTTGCGAAAGTACAGCCGCGTCGGGACCAGCGTTAGTCCCTTCTGCTGGGTCTTGCCGATGAGTTTATGCAACTCATTCTTGTGCACCAGCAACTTTCGGGTGCGCAGGGGTTCGTGATTGAAGATGTTGCCGTGTTCATAAGGACCGATGTGGGCGTTGATCAGCCAGAGTTCGCCATCCTTCACCAGTCCGTAGGCGTCCTTCAGGTTCGCTCGTCCAGCGCGCACCGATTTCACTTCGGTCCCGCGCAAAGCGATGCCGGCTTCGAACTTCTCCAGCAGAAAGTAGTTGTGCGACGCAGCACGATTGACCGAGGCGTCCCGCTCCCCGCTGGCCGTAGGATCGCGCCGCGGCTGCTTTTCCTTTTCGGGACGACCTGTGGGGAACGACTGCCGGGCCATAAGTATCCACGCGCCACGCCAGCGCCGGGCTTCGCTTCTCCTGAACCGTGCATCACAGCAAATCGGAGAACGGGGGACATTACGCTGGGCGGGATTGACCGTAACGATCCTGCNNAGGCGAACCATGCTCACGTTTAGCGTGGGTCCAAGTCTTACGTTCCGGAACCTGGCAATCCTGAGTTACATAAGGGCTTGGTTCCGGCGCAATTTCCCGGGATCTTAAGGAACTTGATGAAACGGTTTACCCGCGTCCTGGCGGTGCTGCTGATTGGCGCCGTTCTGCCCGCACTCGCCTCCAACGACAAGGCCGCTAAAGCCCTCCTTCAAAAGGGCAAAGACGCCGAAGTTCGCCAGGATTACATTGCGGCCTACAATTTTTATCATCAGGCCTACCAGCTCAAGCCCGCGGACCTGACCTATCGTGCCGCCTTCGAGTATGTACGTTTCCTGGCCTCGGCGTCCTATGTTCATCAAGGCGAGATTCTGGTCAAGGCGGGGAAACTGCAGGAGGGGCTGACCGATTTCGAGCAGGCGCTCTCCATCGACCCGTCCAGTTTCATAGCCCAACAACAAGCCACCAAGACACGCCTGCTTCTCCAGAAGAGCCTGAACCCTGCGCCTCCTGCGCCTACGACAGAATCAGGACTGACCAAGCGCATGGAGGAAGCCACCGGGCCGGTTGAGCTGAGTCCTATTTCACAGACGCCCATCACCCTAAAGCTGACTGAAGACGCCAAGACGGTTTACGAAACCGTCGGCAAATTGGCGGGTGTCAACGTGCTGTTCGATCCGGATTACACTTCCAAACGCATTCGCGTGGACCTGAACGGGGTCACTCTGGAAGAAGCGCTGGAAATAACCGCGCTGGAATCAAAGACGTTCTGGCGGCCGGTCACTCCGAATACCATTTTCGTTGCCGCCGACACTCCCGCCAAGCGTAAGGAGCTGGAGCAGAGCGTCATCCGCACTTTTTATCTGACCAATCTCTCGCAGCCCAACGAATTGCAGGACCTGGTCAATATTCTGCGAACTTTGCTCGATACCCAGCGCCTGCAACAGTTTCCTTCGCAGCAGGCAATCGTGGTGCGGGGAACGCCCGATCAGATTG
>PLYW01000286.1:3832-3956 GCA_003151875.1 Acidobacteriaceae bacterium | reverse complement strand
TCAACAACTCAGAGCCTTCCGTCAGTCGGCGAATGTTCCCGGCGCACTCCTGCGCTCCGGGGTAACCGCGCGTCGCATGAATGCGCGGATGATAGGCCATCATGTTGGCGTTCAGCGATTCCAA
>PLYW01000286.1:1494-3766 GCA_003151875.1 Acidobacteriaceae bacterium | reverse complement strand
CAGACGACCGGCGTGACGCCTGCGTTCAACATCGCAACCTGGGTTTGCACGATCTCGTTGCGGATGCCCGAATGCCCCCAGCAATGCGTGTTGAGACGGGAAATCATTCCCGCGCGGACGTCCTCTTCCGCGCACGGCTCTCCGCAGCCCGCGGCGTGAGAATAGAGCAGATACTTCTGGAACTTCTCCGCTTGTTCAGGCGTGAGGATTACTTCAGACAGCTCGCCGATGCCTGTGTTCACGCCGTACATGACTTCGTGCGCGCGTATCTTCCGCTCCAGAAGATCGCGGCACTTGTCGATTCGAGCGATGGCGTCCGGATGTACCTCGATGGCGTGACGGTCACGGGCAATAGCCGCCAGGTCCTCGATTTTCAGGGAGTGTCCATCCAGGACGACAGCGCTTGCCGTCGAAGTGCGCGGTAGTTCCTCTACTGCAGTGGTCATAGTCTTCCCTCGGGTTGCGGCTGTGAAGATCTCCGCAAAACGAATGTAGTCCGCTGTCGCACGTTGCGGTATGACCCATATCACCCGGTGGCGTGACTGCCTGGGAAGGCGCATGGTGTGCTGAGAATTCGTGGGCGGGTTCGGTCGAGAAGCATGGTTTCCGATCGCCGTCGGCGGTACAATTAGGAAGAAGCAGTTACTATGCAGTTAACAGTCGTGCAGCCCCAAACTCACGAGGCGCGCTGGTGGGAGACAATGGCCGATGGCCGTCTCCACTGCTACCTTTGTCCGCGGCACTGCCACATCGGAGAGGGCCAAAGCGGCTTCTGTTTCATCCGCAAGAATGAAGGCGGACGCCTGCTGCAACTCGGCTACGGGCGGCCTGCCGCCGTCGCGATGGACCCGGTCGAGAAGAAGCCGCTCAACCATTTTTTCCCGGGCACGAAGATCCTTTCCATGGGCACCGCCGGCTGCAACATGGGCTGTTCGTTCTGCCAGAACTGGGACATCTCCAAGGCCAAATCCGACCAGGTCAACGCCCTGACGCTCAGTGCGGAAAACGTGGTCGAAGTGGCGCTGGAACACCGCGCGCCCCACATTGCGTTCACCTACAACGAGCCGACCATCTGGGGCGAGTACGTTATCGACATCGCGCGCGAGGCCCACGACGCCGGCCTGAACACCGTGATGGTCTCGAATGGTTACATCACGCGCGAGGCGTTTTTCGACATCTATCGCTACATCGACGCCGCGAATATTGACCTCAAAGCGTTCACCGAGGAGTTTTACGGCAAGATCACGCTGACCCACTTGCAGCCGGTGCTGGACACGTTGAAGTGGCTGCGTCATGAAACCGGCGTGTGGTTTGAGATCACCAACCTCATCATTCCAACGCTGAACGACGGCGATGCGGAGTTCCAGGAGCTGTGCGATTGGGTCCTGGAGAACCTGGGCGACGATGTGCCGCTGCACTTCACCGCGTTTCATCCCGACTTCAAATTGCAGGACAAGACTGCAACTCCCCCCGAGACGCTGCACCGCGCGCGCAAGCTGGCGATGCGGATGGGACTGAAGTACGTTTACGAAGGCAACATCTTCTCCGATGGGGCCAACACGATCTGTCCGGGATGCAAGCAGATCGTCATCACGCGCTCGTGGCACTCGGTGATGTCGAACCGGCTGAAGAACGGCTGCTGCGACAACTGCGGCACGCGGATTGCGGGCGTGTTTACGAAATCGGAAGCCGAGAATCGGCGGGAGTGGGCGACCGAACTACTACCGAGCCACTGAATTGTCATTGCGGTCGAGCGGACGAGGTTCTTTTCGTGTCCTCCGTGCCTCTGTGGTGAAGGTCCTTGATACATACATTCTGAATCCTTTAATAACTATTATCATCTGATAAGTATGCGCCGGGAGACTTACAACGAGTTTCGCCGGTTGTGCCAACAGCACAATTTGGCGGCGACACACCAGAGGCAAAAAATCTACGAGGCGCTGGTGTCACGACCCGGGCATTATTCGCCGGAGGAGATCTACGAGCAGGTAAAACAAGACTTGCCGTCGATCTCGCTCGCGACGGTTTACAAGAACCTCAAGACTTTCGTGCACGCCGGCATGCTGCGCGAAGTGAGTCCTCACCACGGCTCCTGGCGCATCGACGCCAATCGCCATCCCCACCACCATCTGGTTTGCACGCGTTGCCGGTCCATTACTGACCTGGACTTCGATTCCCTGGCTCCGGTGAAGCTGCGCGTCAAACTTCCTACGGGGTTCAGGCTGGAAAAGTTTACTATCGAGGTGCAGGGCATCTGCAAGGCTTGCACGGC
>PLYW01000286.1:0-1456 GCA_003151875.1 Acidobacteriaceae bacterium | reverse complement strand
CGCAGTTTAGCTGATCACCTGGTTAGGTGACGGAGAGCACTCACGCGAGTGCGGACAGGGAATTGAGCGGCAGGGCAGGGTTTCCACCCGGAGGCGCCGTCGCAGGCGCAATCCGGCCGTATGACACGGGGATACGATTTGAAGTACAGGGGGTCGTCGTGCTTACACCATATGGCTTGGACATCATAGAAAGCTGCCTGGCTTGCAAGATGCGGGCCGAACATATATTTTGCGATCTTCCACCGGCAGCCTTGCAGACATTTGAATCCGTTAAATACGCTACTGCCTACCCCAAGGGTGCGGTCCTGTTCGTCGAAGGCCAAACGCCGCGCGGCATTTTTGTGTTGTGCAAAGGCCGCGTCAAGCTCTCCATCTGCTCAACCGACGGCAAGACGCTGATCTTGAAGATTGCCGAACCGGGAGAAGTGCTGGGCCTCAGCGCCACGGTAAGCGGAAAGCCCTACGAGCTGACCGCGGAGACCGTCGATCCTTGCCAGGTGAACTTCGTCAAACGCGAAGACTTCCTGCGCTTTCTCAAGGAACACGCCGATGCCTGTCTGCGGGTAGCTGAACAATTGAGCGAAAAGTACAATACCGCGTGCCGCGAGATCCGCTCGCTGGGTCTATCGCACTCCGCAGCCGAGAAATTGGCGAAGCTGCTGTTGGAGTGGAGTGCCAAGAATGGCGAAGCCGCGAAAGCGGAGCCGCGGGTGAAGCTGGCCCTGACCCACGAGGAGATCGCGCAGATGATTGGCACCTCCCGCGAGACCGTAACGCGCTTGTTTGCCGATTTGAAACGGCGCCAGATTGTACAGGCAAAAGGTTCGACTTTGCTGATCCGCAACAAGGCAGCCCTGAAGGCGCTGGCCATTACGCAGTGAGCTAAAGGGCTGTGATTACTGCCGATTACCGCATCCGCACGGGCGCGTGCGGACGTGGACTGAGTGCTTCCGCTGCTATTCCGGATCAATCTGCGAAGAGCAATCGACCCGCCTGGTGTGAACAAGGTCACGGAAATCAGTGACTGCAATCACTGCATTGCAAGGGACGGAGACGTATTAACTCAATCATGGAGAGCATGATTCAGTCGAGTTGCTTGACTTGCGATTTCCGTCCCGACCGGCTCTTTTGCGACATGCCCGCGGAGTCGTTGAAATCTTTCGACGAGATCAAATCGCTCACCGCTTACCCCAGGAGCACGGTCCTGTTTGCCGAGGGGCGGCCGGTCCGCGGCATTTATATTTTGTGCGATGGCCGGGCCAAGCTGTCCATTTGCTCCGATACCGGAAAACGGCTGACCTTGCGCATCGCCGGCCCTGGAGAAGTCTTGGGACTGGGGGCTGCCCTGTCCAATACCCCTTACGAGATCACGGCATAATTGCTGGACAACTCGCAAGTCGTTTTCGTTCGCAGAAAGGACTTGCTGAAGTTCTTGCGGGACCACCGTGAGGTCTGC
>PLYW01000215.1:4758-6607 GCA_003151875.1 Acidobacteriaceae bacterium | reverse complement strand
TTGCGGAACGCGTCTGCCGTCTGAAAACGCTCCGCCGGATTCTTAGCCACCGACATGACGATCAGGTCGCTCAGCGGCTTGGGCAACGAGGGCTGCACTTCGATAGGGGGACGCGGAGCTTCTTTGATCTGCGCCTCCATAATGGAAAAGCTGCTGGTTGCGTTGAACATCCGNNCGCGCATCCGTCGGCTGCGCTTGTACCTGCTCGGGCGACATGTAGTCCAGCGAACCCAGGGTGGTGCCGGTCACGGTGAGCCCGAGATCGTTACCCGAGCGCGCAATCCCGAAGTCCATCAGCTTGAGGACGCCGCTCGGCGTCAGCATCATGTTGGCCGGCTTGATGTCGCGATGAATGATGCCTTTGGCATGGGCATAACTCAGGGCGGCCAGCACCTGGTCGATGTAATCCAAGGCCTCGGCGGGCGGGAAGGGGCCTCGCTCCATACGATGGGCCAAGGTATCGCCTTCGACGTACTCCATGATCATGATGAGCTGATTGTCAGCCGAAAAAGCCGTCCGCAGCGCGGCAATGTTGGGATGATCGAGGCTGGCCAGCAGCTTGATCTCGCGGATGAAGCGAGCGCCCAGGTCGCCCTGGTTGGCCAGGTCGGGCAGCAGGATCTTCATGGCCTCGATGCGGTCGGAAATGAGGTTGCGCACCAGGAAGACCTGGCCCATGCCACCGTGGCCGAGTTCCCGGATGATCTCGTAGTCACCGATTTGCTTGCGTACTGGATCTGTCATATCAAAACCTCGAAAGGGGACGGGCCGCGAACTCAGGAGCGATGCGCGGCGAATTCGAATTGGGCCGGCCGGTTCAGTTGCGCGAGGACAGCTAAGGCGCAAAATTCGCGCATGCTACTGGAGCGGCGCAATTATGCGCTCGTCTCCAGTCAGGGTCAAGCTGAAGCGAGTTGGGGTAGTGGGTCAGTTTGAAATTGATCGGCTAATCCAGATTGCTATACCGCCTGCAAGGCAAAATAGGGCATAGACAGCATAAAAAATCCGCGTCTGCCACTTGTTCAATGGCCGACTTGATCCCCGGAGGGTCACAGATTCGCTTGTTATTGCCTGATATGCGCCCATGATCCCGAGGGCGATAAGGATCAACGCACCTGCCCATCGTGGCATTTCGTGATGTCCGTCCCAGATCATACTACCGCGTTATTTCTGGCGAGGCTTGTAAGGGCCGCGCTTCGTCGGCTTTGGCTCGGGAAGCAGCGCAACCAGTTCTTCGATGTCCCACACGTGATCGGAGAGGCCCGCTTTTCCCGCCGCCGATTTGGGCAAAGTCCGCGGCTCCGCTAGAATGAGTCATCAGCCCTGGGGAGGATTGTCCATGAGAAAATTTGCGTTGCTGGCCGTGACTTTGGTATTGGCGGTGGTGTGCCTGGCGCAGGGCGATCGCGTGCCCGCCTACCACGATCATGCACCGCAGCCCGGCGATGCCATGCCCATCCTGCCCAAAGACCAGTTATGGGGTGAGTCCTTTCAGTATCCGTACCAGGCGAAAAGCTATGAGCTGGCGGCCAAGATTCCCGGCGTGTTGTACCAGATGCCGTGTTACTGCTATTGCGACCGCATGGGACACGGCAGCCTGCATAGCTGCTTCGAGACCACGCACGGGGCGCACTGCGGAATCTGCATGAAGGAAGTCTTCTACGCGTACCGGCAGATGCAGTTGAAGAAAACGCCAGCCGAAATTCGCGCCGGAATTATCAAAGGCGAATGGAAGTCCATTGATCTGGAATCGGCGGGCAAAAGCGACTAAGTTCACAACGGGTTTCGCGCCCCCAATTTTCGCGAGTTGACGGCCATCCCAAATTGCGGGTATAACTCAGCACAATCA
>PLYW01000215.1:0-4725 GCA_003151875.1 Acidobacteriaceae bacterium | reverse complement strand
CAAAACTACGAGGCTGGCCTGAAGGCCCTGCAAGCCCACAAGTACGATCGCGCCAAGGCGTGTTTCGAGAAAGTAGTGGGCGGTCCCAGTCCCGAACTCGCCGATCGCGCCTCGGTCCACTTGAATAGCTGCAACCAGCAAATGAGCCGGGTGGTCAACACCTTCAAGACTCCCGAAGAACAATTTGACTACGCCGTGTCGCTGATGAACATGGGCGACTACGTCAGCGCCCGCGAGAACTTTGAAGCGCTGACCAGGAATTGCCCCAAGCTGGACTTCGTGTGGTACGGAATGGCGACGTTGAACTGCCTGACTGGCCACTTTCCCGACGCCATCACCAGCTTGCAGCAGGCGATTCGCCTCAATCCGGCCAATCGCTACCAGGCGCGCAACGATGGCGACTTCAAGAACCTGGCCGACGATCCCCGGTTCACCGAACTGCTTTATCCCGATACCAGCGCCGGAACTCCGTCTCCGCCAGACCAGTGGCGTTATTAGCTGGGTATATTCTTACCAATAGCCATGCAGAACTCGTTCAACTCCGCGGCGCCGCGCGCCGTAAAAGTTGTCGCCATGGGTGGGGGCACTGGACTGTCCACGCTGCTTCACGGCTTGAAGCGATATGTCGCCGCAGCGGGAGAGACTTCACTTCCAGACCCGCTGCCGCGGATTGATGATCTCTCGGCCATCGTGACGGTGAGCGATGACGGCGGTTCCAGCGGGCGACTGCGCAAAGAGCTGAACGTGCCTGCTCCCGGCGATGTGCGCAACTGTATTGTGGCGCTCTCCGAAGACGAGGCCCTGCTGTCGCGCCTGTTCCAATACCGCTTCCCGGCCGGCGAGGGCGTGGGAGGACATAACTTCGGCAATCTTTTTCTTTCGGCCATGACGGCGATCGCTGGCGACTTCAGCCAGGCGGTGAAACATTCGTCGGAGATTCTGGCCACCCGCGGGCATATCTATCCCGCAACCACCAGCAACGCGCAACTGTACGCCATCATGGACGACGGCTCCTTCGTGCGCGGAGAAACCAACATCACCGCCAGTCAGCGGCGAATTGTCGAGCTGCGTATGGCGCCCGCGAACGCCAAGCCGCTGCCGATGGCGCTGGCGGCCATCGAGAGCGCCGATCTGATTACCATCGGTCCGGGCTCGCTGTTCACCAGCCTGGCGCCTAACTTGCTGGTGCGCGACGTTTCCAAGGCGATTGCCACCAGCTGCGCGGTCAAGGTGTTTGTCTGCAACTTGATGACGCAGGCCAACGAGAGCCTAGGGCTGACAGCTTCCGATCACATTCGCGCGCTCTACAAACATGCGCGTCATCAATTCTTCGATTACGCGCTGGTCAACCGCACGCCCGCGTCTCCTGCGCTTGCGCTGAAATACGCCGAGCAGCAGCAGGCGCAGATCGAGACCGATGTTGACGCCATCGAGGCGCTGGGAGTGAAGCCGATCCTGGGCGAGTATCTGCTGGAAAAAGTGGATTCCCGCGAAGGCCTGGTCGCCCGCCACGACACCCACCGCGTCGCCCACGACCTGCTGCAGCTTATGATGGAATTGTGCGAGTCGCCGGTGACGACGCCACAGCGCGAACTGTAAGAGACTTTTCGGATAGGGCCGGCCTTCACCTGCATTATCATGAGGACTTCGCGATTTGAAGGGGCACGGCTTCAGCCGTGCCGTCAGCTGCTGTCCTTGTGATGGCTTTAGCCACTGAGGGACTTCGCGTTTGAGACGGACTGCGAGTTCCCTCAGGGGCTGAAGCCCGACTCTCATGCATACGTAACGGCACGGCTGAAGCCGTGCCCCTTCACCGCGACATCGACTTTTTCCGCTCTCCTGCTATTCTCTGAATCGAAATGGCAAAGCCGACCTCCAAACCCGCCAAGTCTGGTAAGAACAAAACCGGCCAGTTCGCCATCGCGATTCTGGCTGCGGGCAAAGGCACGCGGCTGAAGTCGCGCCGCCCCAAGGTCCTGCACGAGATCGCCGGCAAGCCCCTGCTGGCGCACGTGGTGGCCGCCGCCAGCGAGGTAGTTCCTCCCCAGAACATCTTCGCGATTGTCGGATACGAAGCCGAGCGGGTACGCGAGGCGCTGGCCCCAACCGGGATCAACTTTGTTCTGCAACGCGAGCAGCGCGGCACCGGGCACGCCATGATGGAAGCGCGCGATGCGCTGAAGAATTTCAAAACGGTGTTAGTGCTCTCGGGCGACGTGCCGCTGATCAGGGCAAAGACGATCGCGCGGGTCCGCGATTTTCACCATGCGCACCGTGCCGCCATGACCATACTCACCGGGGAGCCGTCCGACCCCACGGGCTACGGCCGGATTTTCCGCAAGCAGGTCAAAGGCAAGGCGAGCGACGAAGTCGAGCGCATCGTCGAACAGAAATCGCTGCGTGGTAGGGAAGCGGAGCAACGCGAGGTCAACGCCGGCATGTACGCGTTCGCGACCAAGCCGCTCTATGCCCACATCGGCAAGCTCAAGACCGACAATGCCCATCACGAGTACTACCTGACTGACATGGTCGCGCTGCTGAACAAGGCGAGCGAAAAAGTGCTGGCGCTGCCCGCCGCCGACTCCAGCGAAGTGTTCGGGATCAACACGCGGATCGAACTGGCAGAACTGGATGCCCAGCTTCGCGATCAGAAGGCCCGCGAACTCATGCTGGCCGGCACCACCATCTTTCGTCCCGAGACGTGCGACGTTGATGCCGACGTTGAGGTTGGCCCGGACACCGTCATCGAGCCGTTCGTCCAACTCATTGGCAAGACCAAGATCGGCGCCGACTGTCGCATTCGCTCGTATTCCGTCATCACCAACTGTGAAATCGGCGACGGCGTTCTCATTCGGCCGGGCTGCATCCTGGAAGATTCCGTGGTGCGCAACGGCGCGCAGCTCGGACCATACTCGCATCTGCGGTCCGGCAGCGACATCGGAGAAGGCGCGCACGTCGGCAACTTCGTGGAGACCAAGAAGACACGGCTGGGCAAAGGTTCCAAGGCCAACCACCTCACCTATCTTGGCGACGCCGAGATTGGGGAAGGCGTCAACGTCGGGGCGGGCACCATCACCTGCAATTACGATGGCGTGAACAAGCACGGCACGACGATTGAAGATGGCGCCTTCATTGGAAGCGATGCCACGCTGGTGGCTCCCATCCGAATCGGGAAGGGCGCCTACGTCGCGGCGGGATCGTGCATCACGGAAGATGTTCCCGACGATGCGCTGGCCCTGGGACGCGGCCGCCAAGTCACCAAAGAGGGCTGGGCGGCCCAGCGCCGTGCCGAATTGCAAGGTGATAAGCCGCGGCCCAAGTAAGCTGCCTTCACTATTGCGTGACGATCGGCACAAGCTGCGCCGCCACCATTTTCCATTGGTCTGCCCGTTTGACGTACACCATGCTGAAGCGGATTTGGTGGGTCTTGTTGCCGGAATCGACGAGTTTGCCGAACACCACTACGGTTTTGCCAAATGCCTTCACGGTTGTGTCGGCGAGGTCCTGGTTGAGAAAACCCCGTGGCTGGGAACCGGGAGCGGCGATGACCAGGTCAGACTTCTGCAGCAGGTTGCCTCCGGGGTCAGAGCCAACAAAGCCGTCGTCGAGGATACGGTCAAGCGTGGCTGCGTCACCGTGTTGTTCCGCATTCAGCCACAACTCTTGAACTTTGGCGACTTCCTCTTCTGCAGTGCCTTTCGCCGGCGCGGGCGTTTGCGCCAGGGCGGTGCAGCAGAGCCCCACCATTACAAACAGGCTAAACATCTTCATGGCACTGGTACTCCGTATCTGGAATTCAGTGTCCCGTAGGTCAACTCAGGACTCCCCGGTTAGACACCAGGCTGGACTCTCAAGTTCCCGACAAAAAAGGGAGGCCCGAAGGCCTCCCTGCATTTTTCGCGCTTAAAGGTTACTGGTGCGAGTTGGATCGGTTCCGGGAATAGTGTATCCGCCCGCACTACCCGTGCAAACCGGACACGTCTATTGCAGAACTCCTTTAGCTGGACGGTTCAGTGTGATGGAACGTGACAGCTTGAAGGTGACCGCCGACTCCGCCGGAATCTCCAGCTCCTTGTTGCCGGTTAACCCCGCGCCCGCCGTGCCTGCGCCAGCGCCGATCAGACCGCCGATCAATGCGCCCTTGCCGCCGCCCGCTATGCCACCGATCAAGGCGCCAGCGCCGGTTCCGCCACCGACCGCCACGGCCGTGCGCTTGCCCTTACCCTTCACGACCTGGGTATAGGTAGAAGTCTTGATCGCTACCGGCGCTCCGCCGATGTTGATGGCGGTCAGAGCGATCGACAATATACCCTCGCCTTTGAATCTGCCCGGCGACTTGACATCGACGACCGTTCCGCTCACGCCCGCGCCCGCTGGAATCGCGACCACTCCGCCAACCGTAACCGGGCGCGCCAAGGAACCGGTGAACGTGTCGCCCGGATTCGCGGTTTTCGAGGAGATGCTGTTGCCCATGCGGATCACAATGTGGGTCCCCGCCGGGACCACCAGCGGCGGTTGCGTAGCTTCTGCGCTCTCTGGCGCGGGCGCCGCGGGTTGCCCCGATGGGTTTTGCTGCGCGGGCGCCGCGGGTTGCCCCGATGGGTTCTGCTGCGCGGGCGCCATCTGGCTGGTCGCAGGCTGGCTGGCCGGCGGTTGACTTGTGGCCGCAGATTGAGACTGGTCCGCCGTGGAAGGGTTGCCCGCCGGCGCTGCCGTGTTCTGGGT
>PLYW01000368.1:2140-9512 GCA_003151875.1 Acidobacteriaceae bacterium | reverse complement strand
GATGGCGTTCTTCTTCACGATGCCAATGAGCAGGATGATGCCAATCAGGGCGATGACATCGAGCTGCATGTGGAAGAGCAATAGCGCCAGCAGCGCGCCCGTCCCCGCCGAAGGCAGCGTGGAAAGAATCGTAATGGGATGGATGTAGCTCTCGTAAAGCATCCCGAGCACGATGTAAACGGCAAGCAGGGCCGCCAGAATCAAAATGGGTTCCGACGACAGCGAATCCTGGAAGGCAGCGGCCGTTCCCTGGAAGCTGCCGTGAATGGTCGCTGGTATGCGCATCTGCAATTCTGCGTCGGAGATGGCCCGGGTGGCGGTCCCCAGATCTCCGCCCGGCGCCAGGTTGAAGGAGATGGTCACCGCCGGGAATTGTCCCTGGTGGTTGACCGCGAGCGAAGTGGCCGCCTGCCCAAAGTGAGCAAAGGACGAGAGCGGCACCTGTGCGCCCTGGCTGGTGATGACGTACACGCTCTGCAATGCGTCCGGAGTGAGCTGGTAGCGAGGATCGACTTCCAGCACAACGTGGTACTGGTTCAAGGTCCGGTAGATGGTGGAAATCTGCCGCTGTCCGAAGGCGTCATAGAGAATGTTGTCAATCTGCGATGGTGTAATCCCCAAACGTGAAGCGGTGTCACGATCGATGATGACGTTTTCCTCCAGCCCGCTGACCTGCTGATCGCTGTTCACGTCCTTGAGCTGGGGAATCTTGCGGAGCGTCTGCAAGAGCTTGGGCGCCCACTCATAGAGTTCGGTCAGGTTCTCGCCCGATAGCGTGTACTGGAACTGGGCGTTGGACTGGCGTCCGCCGATCTGCAAGTCCTGCACTCCCTGGAAGAACAGCGTCGCGCCGGGAATATGCGCCAGTTTGGGGCGAAGGCGGGCGATCACCTGGTCCGCGCTGACCTTGCGTTGGGCCAGCGGCTTGAGAGTGACGAACATGCGTCCCTGGTTCTGGGCGGAGTTGCCGCCGACGGAGGCCAGAACGTTTTCGATCGCCGGATCTTGCTTCACAATGCGGATGAACTGATTGGTTTTGTCCCGCATGTCCTGGAACGAGACATCTTGATCGCCCCTGATTATGCCCGTCATCCTTCCAGTGTCCTGCTGTGGAAAGAATCCCTTGGGAACGATGAAATAAAGCCATACATTCAGTACAACCATGAGGATGGCGACGGCGAAGGTGGATCGCTGGTGGCGCAGGACCCAGCCCACGGTCGTCTTGTAAGTACGGTTCATCCACAGCCAGCCGCGCTCGCTCATGCGGTACAGGGCACCGTGACGGCCGGGATCATGGGCCTTCAGGAAGCGGGCGCACAGCATGGGCGTGGTGGTAAGAGAGACCACCAACGATACCGCGATGGCCGCGCTCAGGGTCACGGCGAATTCGCGGAAGAGCCGTCCCACGATGCCGCCCATCAGCAGAATAGGAATGAACACGGCGATCAGCGACGTGCTCATCGAGATCACCGTGAAGCCGATCTCGCGGGCGCCCAGCAGGGCAGCCTGGTAGGGCTTCATCCCCGCCTCGACGTGGCGCATCACGTTTTCCAGCACCACGATGGCATCGTCCACCACGAAGCCGGTGGAGATGGTGAGCGCCATCAGCGAGAGATTGTTCAGAGAAAACCCGCACAGGTACATGATCGCGAAGGTGCCCACGATGGCCAGCGGCACGGCTACGCTGGGAATCAGGGTGGCGCGCACCTCACGCAGAAACAGGAACACCACCAGGGTCACCAGGATGACGGAAATAAGCAGGGTGCGCTCAACATCGGCCACCGAGGCCCGCACCGTGGTGGTGCGGTCGAGGCCAACCGCCAGGTTGATACTGGCCGGCAGAGACGCCTTCAGGAACGGCAGCGCGGCCTGCACGCGATCGGCGGTGGCGATCATGTTGGCGCCCGGCTGGCGGAAGATGACGACCAGCACGCTGGGTTTGCCGTTAAAGCTGCCCGCGTTGTTGATGTTGGAGTAGGAGTCCTGCACATCGGCGACGTCACTCAACCTCACCGCGGCCCCGTGTCTGTAAGCGACGACGATGGGCCTGTAATCGGCCGCCTTCTTGAGCTGATCGTTGGCCCTGATCATCCAGGTCTTGTTGCCGTCGTCCAGAGAACCTTTGGCGATATTGACGTTCTGCGCCGCCACCGCAGAGCGCACCGCGTCCAGGCCGATATTAAGCTTGTTCAGGAGATTGGGATTCGCTTCGATGCGGACGGCCGGCTGCGATGAGCCCCATACAAATACCTGGCCCACTCCTTCAACCTGCGCCAGCTTCTGGCCCATGATGGAGTCGGCCACGTCGTACATCTGGTCCTGCGTCATAGCGTCGGAGGTCAATACCAGAATCATGACGGGGGCGTCGGCGGGATTGATCTTGCGGTAGGTCGGGTTGCTGGGCAGATCGGCCGGCAGGGATCCGCGGGCCGCGTTGATGGCAGCCTGCACATCGCGCGCCGCCGCATCGATGTTGCGGTCCAGGTCGAACTGCATGGAGACGCCGGTAGAGCCAAGCTGGCTCGACGAGGTCATCTGGTTGATGCCGGCGATGCGGCCGAACTGCCGCTCCAGCGGAGTCGCCACCGAGGATGCCATGGTCTCGGGACTGGCGCCAGGCAACCCGGCGCCGACCGAAATGACGGGATAATCGATCTGCGGCAGCGGCGCAACGGGAAGCTGCGTGTAGGCCAGTGCGCCGGCCAGCAGCAAAGCGGCGGTCAGCAGCGTGGTCGCCACGGGGCGCTCGATGGCTGGGGCGGAGATGTTCATCCCTAATCTCCGGTGGCCTCCGCAGGTTTAGGCGCGCGCACGTGGTGCAGCGCTGCGCCGAGCCGGTCGAACCACAGATACACAACCGGGGTGGTGTACAGGGTCAGTAGCTGGCTGACCAAAAGGCCGCCGATGATGGTCACGCCCAATGGCCGGCGCAGCTCGGAGCCGGTCCCGGAGCCCAGCGCCAGCGGCACCGCGCCAAATAGCGCCGCGAAGGTCGTCATCATGATGGGACGGAAGCGCAACAAACACGCCTCGTAAATGGCGTCCACCGGCTTCTTGCCTTCTTTGCGCTCCGCTTCCAGAGCGAAGTCGATCATCATGATGGCGTTCTTCTTCACGATGCCGATCAGCAGGATGATGCCGATCAAAGCCATCACGCCCAGGTCCATGTGGAAGAGAAACAGCGCAAGAATGGCGCCGACACCGGCTGAGGGCAGCGTGGAAAGAATGGTGATGGGATGGATGTAGCTTTCGTACAGAACTCCCAGCACGATGTACACCGTGATGATGGCCGCCAGAATCAGCCAGCCTTCATTGGCCAGCGAAGCCTGAAAGGCCCGTGCCGTGCCCTGGAAGGCCACCTGGATACTTGGCGGCAATTTAATTTCAGCGGCCGCCCCGTCAATCGCCTTCACCGCCTCACCCAGTGACGCCCCGTTGCCCAGATTGAAAGAGATCGTGACCGCCGGGAACTGCCCCTGGTGATTGATAGTCAACGGGCCGGTGGTGGTTTCGAAGTGGGCGATCGCACTGAGCGGCACCTGCTGCGCGCTGGCGCCCAAAATACCCGTGCTGGGGCTATTCGCAACGGGAGCGTTTCCGCCTTGCGCGGCGGGGCTTTGTCCGCCACCGGCGGGCACATAGATATTTTTCAGCGAATCGGGATCGGCCCGAAAACTGGGATCGACTTCGAGCACCACGTGGTACTGATTCAACTGGGTGAACATGATCGACACCAGGCGCTGACCAAAGGCGTCGTACAACGTGTTGTCGATGGCGCTGGTGGTTACGCCCAGGCGCGATGCGGTGGCGCGATCGATCACCAGATTGGCCTGCGCGGCCAGGTCCTGCTGGTCGGTGGCGATGTCGCGCAGTTCCGGCAGCGTCTTCAGCCTGGCGACCAGCTTCGTTGTCCACGACGCCAGCTCGTTGGGATCGGCATCCTCCAGGCTGAACTGATATTGGGTGCGGCTGACGCGGTCTTCCACCGTCAAGTCCTGAACCGGTTGCATGTACAGCGTGATGCCTTCGACGCCCGCCACCTCCTGCTGCAACCGCTTCATGATGGCGGTGATGTCATCGCTGCGTTCATCGCGCGACTTGAGATTGATCTGCAGGCGCCCGCTGTTGGGCGTGGTATTGGTGCCATCCACTCCGATAAACGAGGACAGGCTTTCGACGTCCTTGTCCTTCAGGATCGCCGTCGCCAATTCGCGCTGCCGTTCCGACATGGCGGAAAAGGAAATACTCTCGGGCGCGTCGGTAATGCCCACGATCACACCCGTGTCCTGCACCGGGAAGAAGCCCTTGGGCACCACGATGTACATCCAAATGGTCGCGACCAGCGTGCCAATGGTGACCAGCAAAGTCACGGTTTGATGCTTCAGGACGAACTTTACCGTGCGCCCGTAAAACGCGATGGTGTTGTTGAAGGCGCGCTCCGACCATTGGTACAAGCGTCCGTGCTTCGCCTGGTCCCTCTGGCGCAGCAGCAGCGAGCACATCATCGGTGTCAGCGTCAGCGAAATGATGGCCGAGAAAAGAATGGTGACGCTGAGGGTCACCGCGAACTCACGGAACAGCCGGCCCACGATGTCGCCCATGAAGAGCAGCGGAATGAGCACGGCGATCAGCGAGACGGTCAACGACACAATCGTGAACCCGATCTGGGCGGAACCTTGCAGCGCCGCTTCCAGCGGAGTGTGGCCTTCCTCGATGTAGCGCTCGATGTTCTCGATCATCACAATGGCGTCATCCACCACGAAGCCGGTGGAAATGGTCAAGGCCATCAAGGAAAGGTTGTCGAGGGAATAGCCCAGCAGGTACATCACCCCGAAGGTGCCCACCAGCGACAGCGGCAAGGCGATGCTGGGGATGACGGTGGCCGACAAAGTACGTAAGAAGACAAAGATGACCAACACCACCAGCACAATGGTGAGCATCATTTCGTACTGCACATCTTTGACGCTGGCGCGAATGGTGTTGGTGCGGTCCGTCAGCACGGTGACCTTCACCGAGGCCGGCAAGTTCGATTGCAACTGTTTCAGCCGCAGCTTGATGCTATCGACCACCTTGATGATGTTGGCGCCGGGCTGCCGCTGAATGTTGAGGATGACCGCCGGCGTGTTGTCCATCCACGCCGCCTGGTTCACATTCTCCGGGCCCGTGACCACCTTGGCGACGTCGGACAAGCGCACCGGATTGCCGTTCTTGTAGGCGACGATGGTATCGGCGTAACCCTGCGGACTCAGCAGCTGGTCGTTGGCGCCGATGGTGAAGGCCTGCCGGTTGTCTTGCAGCTGTCCCTTGGCCTGATCGACGTTCACCTGGGCGATCACGCTGCGCAGTTGCTCCAGGCTCATACCGTACGAAGCCAGCTCCGTTGGGTTTGCCATGATGCGGACAGCAGGTTTTTGCCCGCCGCTGATACTCACCAGGCCGACGCCAGGCAACTGCGAAATCTTTTGTGCGAAGGTGGTGTCCGCCAGATCTTCCACCTGCGGAAGCGGCATGCTGTGGGACGTCATGGCCAGGGTCAGGATGGGTGCGTCGGCGGGATTCACTTTGCTGTAAATCGGCGGAGTCGGCAGATCGGCGGGCAGGTAGGTTTGCGCAGAATTAATGGCCGCCTGCACCTCCTGCTCGGCGACATCAATGTTCTCTTCCAGGGTGAATTGCAAGGTGATGACCGACGCCCCGAACGAGCTGCTTGAAGTCATCTGGCTGAGGCCGGGAAGTTCACCGAACTGGCGTTCCAGCGGCGCCGTGATCGAAGACGCGGTCACATCGGGGCTGGCGCCCGGATAAAAGGTCACCACCTGAATGGTCGGATAGTCCACCTGCGGGAGGGCGGAGATGGGTAGTTGCCGGTAGGCGACGATGCCCACCAGCAACAGCCCCGTCATCAGCAGCGACGTCGCGATGGGCCGAAGAATAAATGGCCGCGAAATACTCATGTTTGCGATCCGATGTTGCCGCTGCTCTGATTCTGACGGGCGGGGGCTTGCGGAACCACGCGGCTTCCCACTTGCAGCTTCTCCTGCCCATCGGTTACGACTTTGTCGCCAGCTTGCAGGCCCGAGGCGACCACCGCCGTGCTCCCCTGGGTGAGCGCGACCTGCAGCTGCCTCATTTGCACGGTATTGTTGGCGTCCACCACGTAGGCGAAGGTGCCGTCGGGACCGCGTTGCAGAGCAGCGGCGGGCGCCGTGATGACGTTTTTGCGGGTCTCCAGCAACAGATGAGCATTGACGAATTGATTGGGCCAGAGATTGTTGTCGGGATTGTCGAAGACCGCCTTCAACTTAACCGTACCCGTCGTCGCGTCNNATCTGGTTGTCGATGGTCAGCAGTTTTCCCGAGGACAGCTTGGTCTTGTCGTCGCTGCTGTAGGCGTCCACGTCTAATGGGCCCTGGCGCATGTGATCGCGGACTTGCTGCAACTGGTCCTGGGGAATCGTGAATATCACGGCGATGGGATGAAGCTGCGTGATCACGAGCAAGGCGGTTCCGCCCGCTCCCGTGACGTAATTGCCGGGATCGACCTGGCGCAGCCCGACACGTCCGTCAAGGGGAGACTTGATGTAGCAATAGGTCAGGTTCAGCTCGGCATTCTTAATAGCTGCCTTGTCGGAGGCGATGGTGCCTTCATAGGTCCCGAACGAAGCCTGTAGGGTGTCCAGGTCCTGCTTGGCGATGACACCTTCTTCGTAGAGCACGCGGTTGCGCTCGTATTGCGCTTTGGCGTTGGTCAACTGGGCCTCGTCTTTTTGCAGGTTGGCCTGCGCTTGCGCCAAGGCCACCTCATAGGGACGCGGGTCAATCACGAGCAGTGTCTCGCCTTTTTTCACGTCCTGGCCCTCGCGAAAGTTCACCTGCATGATCTGCCCGTCAATGCGGGTCTTCAGCGAAACCGTGTTGAAGGCTTCGACCGAACCCAATCCGTTGAGATAGACATTAAAATCACCCTGCTTAACGATGGCAACCCCAACCGGAATGGCCGACGGCGGGGTACTGGCTTTCGCGTTTTTTGCCTGCGGTGAACTGCAACCGGCAAGCGCCGCGCAAATCGCCAGTATCAGGCCCAGTCCCCAGAATGCCCGTGTCTTCACTAACTCCTCCTGAATTACGCGGACCCATCCTTACAGAGATGCAATCCCGTTCGCCCTTGCCGCATACAGGCAACTCGCCCCGTACATTGCAGTACTATTAACTCATATTATTAGACCGGATGGGGGCAGCAGCAGCCGTTAAGAGAGGGTGAAGGAAAGTTAAGTTTTGTGAAGGACACAAATACATCGCGAAACAATTCTTCACCGCAGGCGCGCGCCGGGAAGGGCAGAATGAATTCGGTGAATCGTCTGCTCATCATCGA
>PLYW01000368.1:0-2051 GCA_003151875.1 Acidobacteriaceae bacterium | reverse complement strand
TGGTGGCCAGGATACGCGCCATATTTCGCCGCACGCGCGAGACCGCGCCCGCCTCGGCTGCGCGCAACGATCACGAGGAAGTTCTCAGCGTGGGTGAAATCAGGATGTCGCTGGGGACGCGTACCGTCACCTGTTCGCATACGCCGGTCGATCTCACCTCGGTGNNTTCACTAACTCCTCCTGAATTACGCCGGCCCATGCCTCCAGAGATGCAATCACGCTCGCCCTTGCCGCGTAGAGGCAACCCGGCCCATGCCTTGCAGTACTATTAACTCATATTATTAGACCGAATGGGGGCAGCAGCAGCCGTTAAGAGAGGGTGAAGGAAAGTTAAGTTTTGTGAAGGACACAAATACATCCCGAAACAATTCTTCACCGCACGCGCGCGCCGGGAAGGGCAGAATGAATCCGGTGAATCGTCTGCTCATCATCGATGACGACCACGGGCTGGTAAATCTGCTGAAGCGCTTTCTGGAAGGCGAAGGCTTTCAGGTGGATGCAGCCTACGATCAAGCCTCGGGCTTGAGCGCCGCTTTATCCAACGATCATGAGTTGATCATCCTCGATGTGATGCTGCCGGGCGGCACGGGATTTGAGTTGCTCAAGGCGCTGCGCCTGCAGTCCTCGGTCCCCGTGCTTCTGTTGACTGCGCGGGGAGAAGCGGTCGACCGGATTCTGGGGCTTGAAATCGGCGCCGATGATTACCTGGCCAAGCCTTTCGATCCTCGCGAGCTGGTGGCCAGGATACGCGCCATATTNNACGCCGGTCGATCTCACCTCGGTGGAGTTCAACGTTCTGGAATTGCTGCTGCGCAACGCCGGCAACGTCGTCACCCGAGAGCAAATCGCCGAAGTAGCGCTGGGCCGCCCTTTGAACATATTCGATCGCAGCGTTGACGTTCACGTCAGCCGGCTGCGCAAGAAGCTGGGCGCCTGTCCTGGCACCGAGGAGTTGATCCGGCCGATTCGCGGAACCGGCTATTTCCTGGCGGCCAGAGCGCCCGAGAAGAGCAGGATATGAACCGCCGCCTGTTCTGGAAAATCTTCCTGCCTTTCTGGCTGGCCCAAGCGGTGCTCCTGGGAGCGCTGTATCTCCGCATTCATTACCGCATCTCTTCCGAGCATCCGTGGTGGATCCAGCCTGAGCGCCGCGAAATGCCGGTGCTGGCCGACTATGCCGCGAGAGTGTACGAGCAGCAAGGCCCGTCCGGACTGTCGCAGTTACTCGACAGTTTGTCCTTGCAGAACCGCTCGAAATTCTGGTTGGTCGATGCCAGCGGTAGGGAGCTTTCCGGACGGCCGGTCCCTGAACACCTTCTTAGCGACGCTTCCGCCGCGGAGAAGTCGGAAGGCCTTCATCATTCCTTTGAAGCCAATGTCTTGGCGGCTTCCACGAACACGACCCAGGGACACTACGTTCTGATCGCCGAGCTTGTCCCTCCAAAGCTGTCGGAACGGGTTCCGGGAGATATCCTGTGGACCTTAAAGCTGGGCACCGTTTTGTCGGCCATCATTTGTTTCCTCATCGCGCATTACTTGAGCAAGCCCATCGAACGCTTGCGTGACGCGACCCACGAACTGGCGCGCGGGAACCTCGATATCCGGGCGGGAGACAACCTGGGCAACCGGCGTGACGAAATTGCCGACCTGGTGCGCGATTTCGACACCATGGCGGGCGAGTTGCGCACCCTGATCCAAAGCGAACGGAACCTGCTCAGCGGTGTCTCGCACGAACTGCGGTCACCCATTGCACGCATCCGGCTGGCTCTGACTCTGGCGCGCGATGCCGGGGACGTGGAGCGCTCGGAGATGCTGGATCGCATCGAGCAGGACACCATCCAACTGGATTCCATGCTGGAGCAAATTCTCACCGTGGCCCGGCTGGAAAGTGGACAGCACAAGCCTCGATTCGAACGCCTTTCGCTGAACGACATCGTTGACGACGTGCTCCATGATGCCAACTTTGAAGCCGCCGCCACCAATGCGACCATAGCCTTCCAGGGCAAGAGTGACATCGAGGTCCATGGCGATGCCGGACTGTTGCGCAGCGC
>PLYW01000264.1 GCA_003151875.1 Acidobacteriaceae bacterium | reverse complement strand
TCGCCATCACCATCTCGTCATAGCTGCCGGTGTAGGTATTGATGGTTTCTTAGTCGATATCGGCGATGTGGGTGCAAACACTGGTCAGAAAATGGCGATCGTGCGTGATGACGATCACAACTCCGTCATAGTTTCTCAAGAAGCTTTGCAGCCAATGGATCGAGTCCAAGTCGAGGTGGTTCGTCGGCTCATCCAGCAATAGCGCCTGCGGATGACCGAAGAGCGCCTGGGCCAGCAGCACGCGAACTTTTTGCCCGCCCTGCAACTCACTCATCGAACGCTGGTGCATTTCGTCCGGAATATCCAGGCCTTGCAGCAGCAGCGCGGCATCCGTCTCGGCGGAGTATCCATCCTCTTCGCCGACGATGCCCTCCAGTTCTCCCAGCTTCATTCCATCGTCGTTGGTAATCTCGTGCTTTTCGTAGATGCGGTCACGCTCTTCCATCGCCGCCCACAGGCGCTGGTTGCCCATGATTACGGTATCGAGCACGCGATAGGCGTCAAAGGCGAACTGGTCCTGGCGCAACACCCCAAGCTTCCGCGGACGCACCACGGTGCCCTTCTGCGGCTCCAATTCGCCGGTCAACAAATTCATGAAAGTGGACTTCCCCGCCCCATTGGGACCGGTGAGGCCGTAGCGTTTTCCGGGCGTAAATGCGGTAGACACTTCGTCGAACAGAACTTTAGCGCCGTAGCGCATGGACACATTACTGACTGAGATCATGGTTTCTTAAGGGAACTGCGGGAAATTGCCTACAAGGAGGGTCGCAGCTGCAGATATAAGAATATCATGACCGCGCGAGACCCTTGCGAAACAGAGGTGCCCGGTAGTGTCCTAAACTTGCGTTGACAGCATGGCGTAAGCTATTCAGCAAAGGAAATCGCGCCATGTCCATCTACTCTGTACTGCAGCAAGCGATTGCCGCTCTAAAGCCGTGCCTCATCGCAAAGCCGGGAGAGCCTACGCGCAAAATCTGCCCTTACCGCTTGGGGAAATCGAGCGAAGGCGACGAGAACGTACTTTACTACCAATACGAGGGCTACACATCGAGATCGGGCGGATTGCAACCGGATGGCTCAAGCGCCAACTGACGATGCAATCATGTCGCAGACATAGAAACCGCACAGATCATCGACGAAGAATGGCACTCGCCAACCCAGAAGCCGAAGACTCGCGGCCCTTGCGTCGTGTCAGAGTATGTCGAAATCGCAGGCTACTACTAAGCGACTACCTGCTCTCGTGAAGAGCCTGCCTTCCTGCTGTTTTTCATCAACGCAAGTTTAGGACACCACCAGGTGCCCGGTGGGTGAATCCAGGCTCAGCCTCTTCCCAAACAAAAGCATGCCCCCGCGGCGCAAGAGTGGTCGCAACGAGCAACTTTTCTCAGTGGTCAAAAGGAGACAGTTAATCGTCGCTCCTACACTTACTCTGTAAGTTGAGGAAAATACCAATGAAAGCGTTTACGACTCTCGGAGCAGCAGTCCTGTTCCTGTCTCTCGGAACCATTGTTCCTGCCTTCGCGCAGGAGGCGCAACAGGAGGCTAAGCCGGCACAGCAAGAGAAGGAGGCCAAGCCGGCACAGCAAGCCAAGCCAGCGCAGCAAGCCAAGCCAGCAGCACAGCAGGAGAAGCAGGCCCAGCCAGCGGCGCAGCAAGAGAAGCAGGCAAACAAGGCAGCACAGCCAAAGCAAGAGGCCAAGCCCGCAGCGCAGCAAGAGAAGCAGGCCAACAAGCCAGCACAGCAGGAGCCACAGACCAAGCAGGCAAAACAGGAACCCGCTAAGACCTCGGGGCAGCAGCCTGCTCATCAGCGAAGCGCGGCCGACGAGCAGAGGCAACGTGCCGTGCCGGCACTGCGGCTGAGTGCCCGAGCCAGCGTTCGCATACCTGAGGAGCACTTCCGTGCCAGTTTTGGTGAAGGCCACCGGTTCGTGATCAGCCAACCAGTGATGGTCGGCGGGTACTCTCGCTTCCAGTACAGCGGTTTTTGGTTCGGATTTGTTGAGCCGTGGCCGGAGGGCTGGTATTACAGCGATGACGTTTACGTTGACTACGTCGATGGCGATTATTTCCTATTTAACCCGTTTTATCCCGGGGTTCGCGTCGCGATCGTATTCGTGCCGTAACGTCCGCACGCCAATCGTGAATCCTCCAGCGGCGTCGGCAGCGGGCCGGCGTCACTGAAGCACGCGCGAAAGAGGACCAACCATGTTCAATTCAGGCTCAGGCTCATTGGTTCGCACCGGACGGATGCCGGTGCTGATGCTGGTGTTGGTAGTAGCGGCCATCCTTTCGGGATGCAGTTCCAAGCAGGAACAGGCGCTGGATCAGGCCAAGAAGCAGGCGGCTGCAACCGGCCAGGCGCAGCAGGTGGTTTCTGTGGACAAGGACGGGACCACGACAACGACGGTGGTGCAGCCTCCGGCGGCCGGCCAGACCAGCGGGGAGATAACAACTACGGTGACACCGCTCGCGACCGGGGCAACTGCTCCAGCACCCTCGGGGCCGACGGTTTCCGCGGTGCCGCAACCGGTCAGTGTGAGCATTCCGGCGGGCACGACGCTGACGATTCGGATCGATCAGCGCATCAGCGTAAAAACCAGCCGTGCGGGCGACACGTTTAGCGGCGAGGTGGTGGACCCAGTGCTGGCCGGCGACAACAGTGTGCTGGTGCCCAAGGGTGCGCTGGTGGGTGGCGTGGCGGATGTGGCACATCGCCGGGGACACTTCAAAGGCAGATCGCTGCTGGAGCTGCGGTTGACCTCATTGACGTTGAATGGGACACAGTATCCGCTGACCACGCGGGACTTGGCGCGCAGCAAGAAGGGCAAGGGCAGACGTTCCACGGCCTTGATTGCCGGAGGGTCGGGACTGGGCATGCTGGTGGGTGGCGTGGCCAGCGGCGGCGTAGGCCTGGTGGTGGGCGGCCTGGTGGGTGGTGGCGCTGGAACCGCCGCCGCGGGATTGACCGGCAACCGGGACATCGACATACCGGCGGAGGCGATTGTGCGCTTCAAGCTGGCGGACGATCTGGTGGTACAGGAGGAGCCGTAGTGTGAACAGGCCTTGGCGCAAGGCTTTCAGCTAGAGCTCTGGATTGAGATCAAGCCATTCCATGGTTGTAGAGGCTGATTGCCCCGTTGCTGCATCTATATGAGTAACAATCATGGAAACCCCAGTTCAGGAGCGCCCGCCCGTCGAGCGGCAGATGTTCACCGCCCGCATAAGCCGATCCATTCTACTGTCGCCGCAAACCAAGCATCTGGAGCTTAGCGTCGAGGGGGTGGAAGAATTCCGCTTCGTTCCGGGACAGTTTGTCTCGATCAAGCAGCCGCGGCCCGACGGCAAAGAACACACCCGCGCGTATTCAATCGCCTCGCCGCCGCGCCCGAACGCCACGTTCGATCTGTGCCTCAATCGTGTGGAGGAGGGCTTCCTTTCCAACTGGCTGTGCGATCTGCCGGAAGGCGCGACCGTCCAGTTTCACGGGCCGCACGGCCTTTTCACCTTGCGCGAGCCGCGCACGGACGCGGTCTTCATCGCCACGGGAACCGGCATCGCACCCATCCGCGGCATCGTTCATTGGCTGTTCGAGAAGCCGGAACGCAATCGCGGCCACGAATACTGGCTGGTCTTCGGTACGCGCTACGACCACAGCCTCTACTACCGCGACGAGTTCGAGCGCATCGCGCGCGACAACCCAAACTTCCACTACGTGCCCACGCTCAGCCGCTGCGGCGAGCTTTGGACCGGCTGCCGCGGCTATGTGCAAGACCACGTGCGCGAGATCGTCGCCAACCGCAGCGACCTGCAGGCGTACATCTGCGGCCTGCATCAGATGGTGGACGCCAATCGCAAGCTGCTCAAAGAAGAGATGGGCTGGGACCGCAAGCAGATCGTGTTCGAGCGGTACGACTGAAAGAAGCAGTTAGCAGTTAGCAATTAGCAATCAGCAAACTCCGGCAGTCCTTGTCGCCAACAGCAAGTTTAGCGCTTGCCCGGTTTGTATCTCTGCGGCATCATCATCTGTCATGCGTCTCCGTGCCGCTATCGTCCTGTGCTGCCTGGTGTGTTCGACAATCGCCTTCACTCAAGACTGGAAACAGGTGCGCAGGGCCGACGAGATCAAGTGGGCGAAAACCACCGGGCTCGATCCCAGAACCATCCATAAGCTCTGGCGCCAGGCCTCGCACGCTGCCAGTGATAACGACGATGAGTCGCGCATTGGCGACATCGACGTCGAGGGTCTCGCCGAGCGAAATCAGGTCCTGCTCGTCACCTACACGGGAGAAAAAAACTGCCTGACGCTCACCGTCTTCCGGCAATACTCGGCAACGGCATTTTCCAAGCTGTGGTCAGTGGAGCAAGGTCCCGATGGCCAGGGATTCTGCGATAGTCCGTTCGGCAACGCCAGTGCCGATGTGGTGAAGAGCGTGATCCAGGTGCGCGTGCCACGGGCCCCAGACGCCGCGAACGGCTACGCCAACTACACAGTTTTCGATTACGAATGGAACGGCATCACCTACCGCTTCACGGGCAAGCGAGCCGAGCAGGGCCGGTGAGTTCTTCCCGTCCTTTCGCCAAAGACGGGCGAAAAGGATGTACCCGGCTGCCCCGGCCCACAGAATACTTGGCAAGTCACTCGTCCCCTCTGTCCGCCTTGCGGCGCTCGCGCTCCACTTTCGAAGCCTCACGACGGCGGAGAGCGCCTTCGTAGCGCCGCTTTTCCTCCTCGGTTTCAGGAATCACTGGCGCTACCTTCAGCCTTCGGCCGTGCCGGTCCACGGCCACGAACGTCAGATATGCGGTGGCGACCTTCTGGCGCGAGGCCGAGATGTAGTTCTCCACCAGCACCCGAACGCCAACTTCCATTGAAGTATTGAAGGCGCGATTGACCGAAGATTGCAGCAGCACCATGTCGCCAACGTGCACCGGCACCAGAAAGTCGATGTGGTCCATGGAAGCGGTCACGGCGTAGGAGTGCGAGTGACGATGCGCCGCCAGCGCCCCGGCAAGATCGATCCAGTGCATCAAGCGGCCGCCCAACAGCGCGCCCAGCGGGTTGGTGTCATTGGGCAACACGAGCTCGATCATTTCCGATTTCGAGTCGCTCACCGGTCTCGGCCGCAGATTGCCGTCTTTCTGTTCCATGGCGTTCCTTGTGGGTTGCGGTTAATTATCAAATGTCTTTTCACCACGGAGGCACGGAGGACACTGAGTTTTTGTTTTCTATCGAATTTCTCCGTGATCTCCGTGCCTCCGTGGTGAATGATTTTCGACGGAGCGAGCGAGAGACCTACTGTTCCTCACAAGGTGCAACTTCCCCGGCGCGCTCTTTGCGCCTGCACGTAACACTCGGCCATGCGTTGCACGCGCGGGTCGTCATGTGGCCGTAGCCACAACGTGCTCGCAGTTTCGTATAGCAGCTCTCCATGACCGGCCGGCAGGTAGTCGCGCTCGCAGACGAAGAGCACGCGCAGAATGCCGTCGCGCTCCTCGCCCAGCGCAAACCGCACCGCATCGGCGTAGCGCTCGGCGGGAAGCCGGCTGCAGGCGTTGGCGTAACCAAGATTGCAGCCTGACTTCAGTTCTTCGTCACTGGGCCGCGCGCCCTCGTGACCGGGAGCGGTGCACGTCCCCGCCCAACCTGCGCCCAGGGGAAGCCGCTGCGGGAATGGCCAGTCGGACTCGAATCGTTGTTCGGGCATGAAGAAGGGACAGGCCACAAAATCCTCGTCCGCCGCGGCGGGCTGGTAAGAGTTCAACGCCATTGTACTGGCGACCGAGCCTTGCTTCCAGTGAAGCACAACATCACGCCAAGCTGCCTCACCGATCACTGACCGCGTTTCTTGGCTGCGCCTACTATGTACGACATGCCTTTCGTTTGGCGTTTAACAAAACGTGCAGTAGCACTGCCGTTGCTGGTCACCTCGGCGCTGATAGCCCAGCAATCGCCCGGCCCTATCCGCGACTCTGGCGGCTCGCCTGATCCCTGCTTGCGACGGAGCATTCCTGTCACCTTCATCAAGAACATCCAAACTGCGCCTCCAGTGCGATTACAGGATCTCCAAGTTGCGGTTAAGAAAGATCCAGCTTCAATTATTTCAATCGGACAGCAGAAACATCCCCCGCGCGTCATCCTGTTGATCGACACGAGCGGCAGCATGGGCCCCCCGGACTCCCAATCCGGAGGGCACGGCTGGGGTATTGGCCTGCAGGCGGCGAGATTTGCCGCAGATGCTGTGCCCGTGGAAGCCTCTGTCGCCTTCGGCACATTCAGTGAGCACTTGCAGATTTCCGAGTTTCAGGATGCGACCAGTCTCACTGATCAAGTCCTTGCTTTGGGGAAGCAAGAACCCAGCCATAGGACCGCGTTGTACGATGCGGTCAACAACGCGTCTTCCCGGTTCAAGACTCCGCAGTTTGGCGACACCATTTATGTCGTGACGGACGGCGGCAATAATCACAGTTCGATTAGCCTGCATCAATTGGAAGACGAATTAATCGCGCACGGGGTTCGGGTTTTCATTTTCCTGGTAGCGCATCCGGGATTTCTCACCCCAGAGGAGCGCGAAGGCCCAACTAATATGGAGGAGTTGGCACAAAAAACAGGCGGCGGCCTTATCACGTTGTCGTCCAAAGAATGGTTGACTAAGCCAGAGGCTGCGGCCATGGCGAAAAGCATCAGGGAGCAAGTAGCGGCTCCCAACCGAATGGAATTGCAACTAACTAATCCGCTGGGCAAGCCAGCCAAATTGTCCGTCACCCTCCCGCGGGAACCAAAGGCCTACACAATCGTTTATCCTCGACTTCTTGAGCCGTGCTCGAAGGGCGCGGGCCAGTGAACAGGTGCAGATAAGGAGATTGGACCCATGCCCGACGAGGGCCGCGTGGCGGCGCTGAAAGAAATACTGGATGCAGATCCCGATGACGCCTTTGCGCGCTACGCGCTGGGGTTGGAGTACTCCGGCGCGGGCGAGACCGACGCTGCGCTTGCCGAGTTCCAGCGCTTGCTCGCGGCCCACCCCGACTACACCAACGGATACTTCATGGCGGCGCAGGCGCTGGCGCGCGCCGAGCGCAAAGAGGAAGCGCAGTCGCTGTTGCAGCAAGGCATCGAATGCGCCCGCCGCACCCGAAATCAGCACGCCCTGTCGGAGATGGAAGCCATGCTCGACGAACTGGAGCACGGGTAGGCGATCATAGGGACCCTTCGACTCGCGGCAAAAGCGGCCGCTCGCTCAGGGTGACACCACAAAGATTTTTCCCGCAGCTTGTGAAGCTGTGCCTCTTCATCAGCGACTTGTAAGATAGCTTCAGATGAACATCGACCTATTGACAGTTGATTCCGCGCGAACCGCGGTGCTGGAGAAGCAGACGACGGCGACTGCGCTGGTGGACGCGTTCTACCAGAAAATTGACGCCGAAGATGCCGCCATCGGCGCTTATCTCACCTTGTGCAAGGAGCGCGCGTATCGGCAGGCGGCGCGGGTTGACGCACTGGCCGACAAAGGTGATGCGCTGCCGCCGCTGGCCGGCGTTCCCATCGCGGTGAAGGATGTCTTCGCGACCAAAGACGTGCGCACCACCGCGGGTTCGAAGATTCTGGCAAACTTCGTCTCCCCGTACGACGCCACGGTGGTGACGCGACTGGAAGAAGCCGGCGCCATCATTCTAGGCAAAACCAACTGCGACGAGTTTGCCATGGGCTCGTCGAACGAGAATTCCGGCTTTTACCCGGTGCACAATCCGCGCGACCACGCGCGCGTGCCGGGCGGCTCCTCGGGTGGATCGGCTGCGGTGGTGGCTGCGGGAACCGCGGTGGCTTCGATCGGCTCGGACACCGGCGGCTCGATCCGGCAGCCAGCGGCGTTCTGCGGCGTTGTCGGTCTGAAGCCAACCTATGGACGGGTGTCGCGCTACGGGCTGATCGCCTTCGCGTCGTCGCTCGATCACGTTGGGCCGTTTGGCAAGAGCGTGAAAGATGCGGCTTTGATGTTGCAGAGCATGGCTGGCCGTGAGCCGCTCGATTCGACATCTGCGGACGTGCCTGTGCCCAACTATCTCGACCAGATTGAACAGCCGGTGCGCGGCTTGCGAATCGGAGTGCCGGAGGAATATTTCGGCGAGGGACTCGATCCCGAAGTTCGCAGCGCGGTCGAAGCCGGCATTCAAGAGCTGGCCAAGGCCGGGTGCGAGATCGTGCCGATATCGCTGCCCAACACGAAATACGCCATTCCCACGTACTACGTGGTCGCCACCGCCGAAGCCTCATCGAACCTGGCGCGCTATGACGGCGTGCGTTACGGGGTCCGCGCGACCGATGGCAAGACTCTGGCTGAAATGTACCGGCGCACGCGCGACGCGGGGTTCGGAGCCGAGGTCAAGCGGCGCATCATGCTGGGCACCTACGTTCTGAGCGCCGGATACTACGATGCCTATTACCTGAAGGCGCAACGAGTGCGCCGTTTGCTGGCCAACGACTTTCATCAGGCGTTCGCCAGGGTGGATGCCATCGTTACGCCCACCGCGCCGACGCCCGCGTTCAAGCTGGGCGAGAAGACCGACGATCCGCTCGCCATGTATCTGGCCGACATTTTCACGGTGACGGCGAACCTGGCCGGCATTCCGGGAATCTCCATTCCCTGCGGCACGAGCAAGGAAGGTCTGCCGATCGGGATGCAGATATTTGGGAAGCACTTCGACGAGCCCATGGTGTTGCGCGTGGGGCACGCGGCGGAACACGCGCTGGCAGGAACGGTGGCGGGTAAGGAACAGCAGATTCCTCGCTTCGCTCCTAATGACAAATCTATAGGCTAGCGTGATGCCAGTTCCACTGGCGAGCGGACAACCGCAGATCCTTCGACTGCGCGCCCGCCCGACCTGCA
Organism: Acidobacteriaceae bacterium; assembly: GCA_003151875.1. GTDB lineage: Bacteria > Acidobacteriota > Terriglobia > Terriglobales > Acidobacteriaceae > Bog-257. The sequence goes on along the minus strand of PLYW01000264.1, from coordinate 10,171 downwards.
GAAGAAGCAGGTCGGAAATTCTTTGCCGGCGCTCCGCTCAGGATGACATCTCCAAACCTACGAAATCTCTTCGTAATATCTCTCTCCCGCGCAGGCGCGGCACCGGATTTTTCCGTCACGCCGTACCTCGCGCTGGAAGTTGATGCCTTCGCCACACTGCGCGCACACGATGCGTTCGCCTTTGTAGCCGGGCAATTCTTCCGGCGGCAGTGCGACCTTTACCCACTGCACCGTGAACAGGTCGTCGTTCGATATCTCGCGATAGGCCAGCATCTGCTGCTGGTTCTTGTTCTCGATTTCGGGATGCATCTGCCGGGCCAGCGTCTTCGAGCTTTCCCGCGCGCAGACCCGCACCGCGCGCTGCGACGCGAGATCGACAAAGGTGGCGGCCACTTTGCCCCAGTCACGGAACTTGAGCGCCCGCTTGCCCAACCGGCAGCCGGTTACGACGGCAACCGCGTCGGTGGCACAGCGGTCAATCTCCACAAAGGTGATGAGTCGTTTGCGATCTTTCCCGCGCGGATCGTCGATGCCCAGCAACTCCAGCCCGAGCATGGCCAGCCGAACGCCCAGCACCTGCCCGGCACACAGATGTCCGTGGGCTAGCTCGGCTTCGCGCAGCAGTTCGTCAAGGGTCTTCAATGGAAACTCGTGCTCCGTCTCAAAGTTGATCTGAATTAAGGTTCGTCGGAATCGTCGTCGGCCACTTCGTCCACAAAGCGGCCCCGCACGGTCACGCTGAGCTTGTCGCCAACCTTGGGGAGGAAGGTCACACGCGCGGGTTGACGATCCCAGTGCGGGGCGGCGCAATCGGAATCGGGCTGGTCTCCGCCATTCGCCTTCCCCAGTTCTTTGCGATACAGCGGCTTCTTGACGCCAATTTGCACGACCACGGCGTGGAGTTTTTCACCATTGGCAGTGGTGCCGCAGTACGCCGCATAGTCACGGTACCAGCTTACCTCCGAGTAGAACGGATCGAAATCGGGCAACTTGATGGGCGTGATCTTCCCGGAACTGCGGTCCACCAGCAGCCACCCGCCCAGTTGCCACAGCCATTTGGGAGACTTGCGCGCCTCGTCGGGCAGAGCGTCATCGATGCGAAAAGCCCGGCGCACCACGAACTGGCGGTCGGTAACGTCGTGTGACGTGCCGGTCGTGTACTCCTTCAGCTTGGCATCCACAAAGAGTGGACGGACCGCAATGTCCATCGTCTTGGTTTCCGCAGCGCCGATGAACAGCTTGACCGGCTGCGGTTTTCCCAGGCTCACCACGTGGGGCTTGGAAGCGGCGCTGGCGGCAACATTCAACAACAGCAGGACGCCGAGAAGGTGAGCGGTGCGCATCGCTAAGGGAAGGCTAATCCCCGCTTGCCGCGGCTGCAAGTGCGATCCGACATTCGAGCCGGACGAACGGTTCGCCGGTTCGTCGGCGGCGCGCACCCCTCCCCGAACAAACCTTTACTCTCTGACAACTGGAATACAATAAGCCAGCGTCTAAGTTGCAGATGTATTACAGCTTCATAATTCCGGCATACAACGAAAGCGAGCGGCTGGCTACCTCGCTCCCCAAAGTTTTTGCCTACATCCGGGAACGGCAGATGCAGGCTGAGTTGATCGTGGTAAACGACGGTTCCACCGACGATACCGCCGAGGTCACGCGTAGCTTTGCCAGCCGATGTCCCGAGATTCGATTGCTGGAGAACCCCGGAAATCGCGGCAAAGGTTACAGCGTACGCAACGGTATGTTGCACGCCAATGGCGACATTTTGCTGTTTACCGACGCGGACTTGTCGTCGCCAATTTACGAGGCGACCAAGCTGTTCGCAGCGATTGAGGGGGGCGCAGATGTCGCCATCGGCTCGCGCTGGCTGCGGGCTGATCTGCAAACCGAGCGCCAGCCCTGGCACCGCCAGTTGTACGGGCGGCTTTTCAATCTGGCACTGCGCATGGTCCTGGGATTGAAGTATCGCGACACCCAATGCGGCTTCAAGGCGTTTACCCGCGCAGCGGCCCAGACTGTCTTCTCGCGGCAACGCGTCGAGCGATGGGGATTCGATCCCGAGCTGCTGTTTCTGGCCAACAAGTTCAAGCTGCGCACCGTCGAGGTCGCGGTGGAGTGGGCGCATGACCACCGTTCCAAGATCAGCCCTATTCGCGACGGGTTGAAGATGGGCGTGGAGATGCTGGCGGTCCGCTGGAACGATCTGCGGGGCCTATACGAGCATCCTTCCACGACCATCGAAGAGCCGCAAGTTCAGCCCGCCGCCCCCGCCGAAATCGCAAAATAGCGCCCCGTCTTGCCCTGCCTTAAATTTTGTAGCCTTCGCGCAATCTCCGCATCTGCTCTAGGGGCGGCAACGTGGCACCACGCCCCGAAGCGTGGCGCAGCCGCAACGCTCGCTTTCTGCATCTCAAGTACGATTCACGATTGCAGCCTGTTATGCACAGCACCATCCCAATTCGCGATCTGCCGATGTCCGCGCCTCAAGCTGAAGTCTCGTTGCTGGAGAAATATCTGGCGGTGCGCGAGACTTCCCTCCACATCTGTGCTCCCTTGAGCGTGGAAGATCACGGCCTACAGCCCATGCCCGACGCCAGTCCGGCCAAGTGGCACCTGGCGCACACCACCTGGTTCTTCGAGACTTTTCTTCTGGCCGAGCAGCTGCGCGACTATCGCCCCTTCCATCCCGCGTTTCGCAATCTGTTTAATTCGTATTACAACGCCGTGGGCGACCGCCCGTTGCGGGCCATGCGGCACATTTTGTCGCGCCCTGGATTGGACGAAGTGCACGCCTATCGCGCGTATGTGGACGATGCTATCGTGCACATCCTCACAACCGAGCCTGCGCCCGAACTGGTCGCGCTGATTACGCTCGGCATCAACCATGAGCAGCAGCACCAGGAACTGATTGTCACCGACGTGAAGAACGGGCTGTGGACGAATCCACTGCGGCCGGCCTTTCGCCCCACGCCAGAGAGTCACCGCGCACCGAGTGCCGCTGCCGCCGTCCCGCCCATCGAGTGGCGCAGTTTCGACGAAGGCATTTACAGCGCAGGTTTTGCGGGAGAGGGATTCGCGTTCGACAACGAGGGCCCGCGGCACAATGTTTATCTCGAACGATTTCGTCTGGCCTCGCGGCTGGTGACCAACGGCGAGTATCTGGAATTCATGCGCGCCAACGGTTACGGCACAGCCGAGCTGTGGCTTTCCGACGGCTGGGACTACGTGCGCAGCAATCAGTGGAACGCTCCGTTGTACTGGGAGCAACGCGCTGACGATTGGTGGCATTACACCGTCGAAGGCATGAAGCCGTTGGAACTGAGCGAGCCAGTTTGCCACGTCAGCTATTACGAAGCTGACGCCTTCGCTCGCTGGGCGGGCGCGCGGCTCGCAACGGAATTCGAGTGGGAAGTTGCCGCGCGATCGTGCCGGGTGGCGGGCAATCTGCTGGAGAACGGGCATCTGCATCCGCGCGTGCTGAAGGAAGAGGCGGCGGAGCCGTTGGCGCAGATGTTCGGCGATGTTTGGGAATGGACGGCCAGCCCGTACGCGCCCTATCCCGGCTTCAAGCCAGCCGCGGGAGCCGTCGGCGAGTACAACGGTAAGTTTATGTGCAATCAGATGGTGTTGCGCGGCGGCTCGTGCGCCACGCCGCAGTCGCACATTCGCGCCACCTATCGCAACTTCTTTCCGCCCCATGTGCGCTGGCAATTCATGGGCATACGGTTGGCCAATGGCAACAACTAGCAAGCAACTTCAGTTGCTGGCGAACGACGCCATCGCCCTCGAAGTACTCGAGGGTCTGAGTGCGACACCCAAGCGGCTGCCGTCGAAGCTGTTTTACGACCACATCGGCTCGGCGCTCTTCGAGCAGATCACCGAGTTGCCGGAGTACTACCTGACGCGCACCGAGCGCTCGATCTTGGAGACGTACGCGGGCGAGATCCTGCAACATGCCGGAACGTCGCTGACGCTGGTCGAACTCGGCGCCGGCACCGCCGCCAAGACCTGCATTCTGATTGAGGAGCTGCTGCGCCGGCAACGCCGTGCGCTGTTTTATCCCATTGACGTTTCGCCTTCCGCGTTGCAGGAAGCAGAAGCGCAACTCGGACGGCAATTTCCCGGGCTGCGGGTCAATCCCATCGTCGCCGACTACACCGGAGGCGTGCCGGCGCTGGGCCGCATCAGCGGGCGCAAGCTGGTGCTCTACATCGGATCGAGTATTGGGAATTTCGAGCCCGACGAGTCGGTGCGGATTTTGCGCCGCATCCGCCGGACGCTGCGCGCGGGTGACGCTCTACTGCTGGGCGCCGATTTCGCCAAGAGTTCAAAGATCCTGCTGCCCGCCTACGACGATTCGCAGGGAGTCACGGCGAGGTTTAACAAGAACATTCTTGCCCGCTTGAATCGCGAGTTGGATGCCGACTTCGAGGTTGATCGCTTCCGCCACATCGCGGTGTGGAACCGACGCCAGTCGCGCATCGAGGCCTACCTGGAGAGCACCACCGCGCAAACCGCGTTCATCCCGGCGCTCGACCTGGACCTGTCGTTCGCGCCCGGCGAACGCATCCACACCGAGAACAGCTACAAGTACACCGACGCCATGATCGAATCCATCCTGCGCGACAGCGGCTTCACCCTGGAGCACACCTGGTGCGACCGCAAGAAATGGTTTGGGGTGCATCTGGCAAGGGTGTAGGGCTGCGGATCGGAAGACACAGTCCCCACCCAAGCCGTTCGATGTAGTACATACTTACAGATCGAAGGAAGCGAACCGTAGTCTTTAGCCTTTGGACGAAACGAGTTTGAGAAGTTTGTAGCTGTCAAGCTTTACTTCCGTAGGCTCGCCATTTATCAGACGAACTGAGAATTTTGCACTCACCTCAAGTGCATACGCTACATTTACAGGTTCACTCAGCAGTTGATTTCCATAGCCGCGTTGCATGAACCATTGGCCAGGTTGCTCAGAAGGGGGAGCGGTCCAAAGCGCTGGGTACATGCTGTAGGGAGGCCGCGAAGTTGATGGATAAGGGATCGGTGCTGCGATTATTGGTGCAAGCGGGTTGGGCAAAAAGCGAATTGGGTTTGTGATCACATTTTCCGGCACCCAGTCTAGATGAGCAAAGTCAGAGGAGGGCCCCGGGACGGGAAGCAATTGCAGCTCGACGTCGTATTTGATACGGTAACTGAGCTCAGCAAATTGGGCATCAGAAGCGATGTCGTAAAGCGCTCCCGACTCAAGTTCCACGCTAGCCACGCTGCTGCTCGTGACCGACGCAGAAGGCAGATCGCTCCCTACAACTCTCCTGAGAACAACATCGGCGAGATTTGCCGTGGAAAAAATCTGGTTTGCCCAATGAGCTTCTACTGGTTTCTTGGTGAGCCCATTCTCTGCAAGGAAGCTCTCAACGGTTCGATAAAGTCGGATCACCGACTCAACGCCGTTTATGTCCGAGCGAATCTGCTCAGCTGGTTCTTCGGCCGCTTCCTGCCAAAAGCCTGAATCATTGCTCACAAATGCTAACGGGCGTTTTTCGCGTCTTGCATAATCTAGAGCGGCCAACCAGAGCACAACATCCCGAAGTTCTTCGCCGCTGCTACTTGCGGGGCGCAATCTCTTTACCCCCCGAGTTACCACTTCATCCATACTCACATTGCCGTAATCAGCAACGAACACTACATGCACAGCGTCAGACGGTGCCTTGAGACGTGCTCGAAGAGTCTTCAATTGCTGCTGAATGTCCGGACGCGGGTGCCTTGCGATTAGAAGTCCCTGAAACTTCTCCCATCGCTTCGATACTTTGTCGTCAAAGTCACGGATGTAATGCTGAATCACCTCGTCGTAAACAAGCTTGAAAAGAACAAGTCGGGAGTCGGATTTCCGCAGGTAGTCCCAAAGGGCAGCGAAACGTGCCGATTTCAGTGCGTAGTCTGCGATTATCGTGTTCGAGTCGAGAACGACGTCCATACGACAAGATTGTACGTCACCTAGCGGGCGGTCCACGCCTGGTGCCTGGTGCCCCATCGATAAGAACGAAGGCGTTGTCAAGCGCGAGGTTTTCCTGGGCGGTGCGCGAGTACCGCTGGGTTGGCACCAGAGTTGGGTTGTGAGGACCAAGACTCTGGAACATGACTCGCTGCTCAGTTCCGGTGGAACCACTCGTTCCACCACCCATCGATACGGCCTTGGCTTTCAGCCATGATGCTTAATGCGAACATCCAGCCACCGTCGCCGGTGCGAAAGTGGAAAACCGTTTTTTGGTTTTCCAAGCGCGCCAGCGCGTCTTTTGCACCGGTCCGCTGGATGCGAGAGCGCCCAATCAGATTCGCGGCCTAGCTTGCGCCGGCCATGGGGCACCGCGAGCTGCTCTCGTTATGAACGATCTCCGGATACGGGGTGTTGGTACGCAGCATCCAGTAGAGTCGCACCGCCAACTTGCGTGCCGCTGCCACCTTGGCTACTCCCTTCGCCTTGCTATGGCAACGCTGTTGATACTTCTTGCGCAACCCCTCATCCAGGCGAACCGCCGTCTGCGCCGCTTCCACCAGCAACAGGCGCATGAAACTGTTGCCCTGTTTACTGATCGCGCCCAGCCGTTGTTGGCCGCTGGAACTGTGTTCACGCGGAATCAATCCCAGATAACTGGACACCTGCTTGCCCCGCCCAAATCGGTCGGCCGCACCGATGGTCACTACGAACGCTAGCGCCGTGATCGCGCCCACTCCCGGCTGCGTCATCAGCAGCCGCGCTTGCTCGTGGGCAAACGCCGCTTTCTCCACCGCCGCATCCAGGGGCCGGATTTGCTCGTCCAGCTTGGCCAACAGCGCCAGCAGATCTTGCCGCCGGCATCCCGCCCAACCGGGCAGCGGCAACTCCAGGAAAGCACGCTGTCCGGCTGCGCTCCACAGCTTAGACTTCTTCTGCATCCCGCGATTCATCGCCAGGTGCTGCAAGCCGTTCTTCACGCGGGTACGAATCTGCACCAGACGATGACGATGGATCAGTAACTGACGTAGATCGCGCACCGCGGCATCCGGCCTCCACCGCCGACCCATACCTCATGACCCAACTGCTCCATCAACTCCAGAAACCACTGACTGTTCCCACAACTCTCCAGACCCACCAAGGAAGGTACCGGCAAGCTGCGGTAAAACTGCTCCGCCTCGCCGTTACCGTTGACCAGTTTGCGTTCCCCTATTTCACCAGTCGCTGCATCCAAAATTGCGACTTGCTGCCAACGGGGATGGAAATCACACCCTACAATAACCATGAAGGCTTCTCCTGACTCGGAGCTTGGTCCTCACAAACCAAAGCATACCGAGTCGCTGAAGCCTTCGTTCTTATCCCATCAGGTTCGCGTCCGTCTTTTCGGACGCTAAATGGGCGGAGGAAGGTTCGGGCCGGCCCACCGAACATTTTCAACTCACGATCTCTGGCCGTCCACTCCGCTTCGATCGGCACCACTCGGTTCTCCGAAAGGTTGGTACCCAGGTTAGACCAACAGAGGGCGAACTTAGGGCGCCACGCTCAACAGCATCGGTCTTTACTCAAACTTGATTGCACCTCTATAAATGTAACCTGATCCATGTACCTGTACAGTATTGTGTAACCTTGCTTGGATTGCGCGGTTCTCTAAATGTGCCTTCAGCCAGTTCTCAGTAGCCAAGCAGAAGTCCTCGCAAAAGGGTCTGACATTTAACTGCAGAAACGACTCCTGTACTCCATTAATGATGCAATCCTTAAACACATTGAGATGGGGGGTGCGAGTCACAAATAGGACATGATTCAACACCTCTCTCTTTTTTTGCTCAGTAATATCAGTTTTGCCTGCATGCAGAAGGGAACAACGCAAGGCGTAACAATCATTACCGGACAAGAAGTTATTGTAGGTTGGCAAGTTATAGTCGAACCACTGAGCATATTTACGTCCATCGCTGCTGCCAAATTCAAGAGCGCAACAGATGTCTGGTAAGGTCATGGAAATGAACAAAGCCGCATGCCAGTTCTCTTGCTTAAGTGCATCGCGGATGGCGCTGAGAATAGATTGCATAAGCTCTCACAATAGCAGGTGCCCGCGTCGCGTCCGTCTTTTGGACGCTCATCTGGGCAGATGAAGATTCGGGCCGGCCGCCGAAGGCTCCCGAGCTGGGTATACAATGTATATATATCGAAAGAGGCGTTTTTTATGGCGACCAGCATGGTTCATATCCGGGTGGACGAAAAGGTGAAGGCCAAGGCCGCAAAGACCTTGGCCGCGATGGGGTTGACGGTATCCGATGCCGTCCGTCTGCTGCTGACGCGGGTTGCCGCAGAAAAGGCCCTGCCGTTTGATGTGCGCGTCCCCAACCGCGAGACCGTTGCCGCGATGGAGGCCGGAGAGCGGGGCCAGGTGCGTAGAGCGACCAGTGTCGCCGCCATGATGGCCGAGTTGAATGCGCACCGTTGAATGGACCACGGCCTTCAGCCGCGATTACAAACGCACCCGAGCGACGCCACGGCACAGAGATGCCGGGACTTTACTCGCGGAGATCGGTGTCCTGCTGGCCGATGACCAACCGCTGAAGGAGAGACACCGCGATCATGCTCTGTCGGGCAACTGGAAGGACCATCGCGAGTGTCATCTGAAACCGGATCTCTTGCTGATCTACAAAAAGCCAGACGATAAAACCTTGCGGTTTGTCCGCATGGGCTCGCACAGCGAACTTTTCAACAAATAGCGAGGGGACAACCCTGCGCCCCAAGTTCGCCCAACAGAGCCCCAAACCTCAGGCGCCAGGCTGCGGCATTGTGCTCTCGTCAGCTGCGCGCCACACGCCTTACAGCCAGGCTCAGCATCAGACGCGTCATCCCGGTGAAGATCATGCTGATTCCGACCAGCGTACCGATCACCCACATCGAGCTAGAGGGCCACTGGCGCCAGACCAACAGGCCGAGGATCAAGGTGACGATGCCGTCGAACAGAATCCAGCCCGATCCTGGGATAGCGCGGGTTGGGAAATAAGCCACCAGGTCGAACACTCCCTCCACCACAAAGAAAATCGCCAGCGCCAGAGTGAATGCGGCAACCCCCAACACGGGATGCAGCAGGAAATAGCAGCCGGCGATCAGATACAGAACCGCGACCAGGAGCTTCCAGAGTATGTGCCCGACGCCTTTCGACTGGAAGGCGTGAATGAACTGAAATGCGCCGCTGAAGACGATCAGCCAGGCGATGACCAAAACCACACCCCACGAGGTAGCGAATGGGATCGCGATGGCCAGGAAACCGAAGACGATGAGCAGAATCGCCCACACAATTGACATTCCGGAGCCGGAGTTGGAGAGTCCTGCTTGTGTCATGTTGTGAATTCCTCCTTACAGCCGACCTCATGTTAGCAGCTTGACGCTGGGGCACCACGCAGCAGGGATGTGCGGCCTACCTGTTACAAGTTCCCGCCAAGGAACGCGGACGCAGCAGTCCGGCTAGGCTCGCCCAGCGCGCTGGCGCGTGATCTTCGTATATCGGGCGGTGAAAATTCCGGTGCCACCCATAATGAGTAGAGGGACGAGGACGCCAACCACCAGAGGTTTATTGCGCGGATTCAGGGCGATGGACGCCAAGACGATGTTGAGGGAAAACGCAAGCCCCCAAACCATGCTGATGACCCAGTTGGCGTGGAGGAAGCCGAGCGTATGCCAGCTCTCAGGCGGCGCCGATTCGCGCGCATATTGCAAGGAGAATGGAACTCCTACAATGATTGATACCCAAGTCACTCCGGCGTATAGCCCCCAGATAACCACCGAACTGTAGGCTGGAAACGCGGCCGATCGAATTAGAAAGGTCGCGATCGCCGCGATGACAAAGTAGCCCAACAAAACCCAGTCCAGCAGCTTGACTTTAATATGACGGCTGGCTTCCAGCGACAACAAGCCTATGCTGGCGAGAACTCCGAAAGCTACTCCCGCCGGCCAATGTCGCAGGGCGGCAAGAAAGCCGTAAACCACCCACACGACAAACTGCATGCCCAGAAGCAGGTGCGAAAATCGATCGGCGCTCATGCCCCGCATTATAGGCCCCCACCGGTGAGAATAGGAGCATGTCGTGCAACGGCATGGCCTGACGCCTGGCGCCGGACGATAGAACCTTGCGGCTTGTCCGCCTGGGCCCGCACAGCGAACTTTTCAACCAGT
>PLYW01000311.1 GCA_003151875.1 Acidobacteriaceae bacterium | reverse complement strand
GTGCTCTATACCAAGAGTCGCCGCGCGTCAGGAGTCGCGTTGCCACCGCACTGCGCATAGCCGCGAACTCGCTGCATCACGCCAAGAACTATCTCGGCGAGTTCTTTCGGCGCATCACTCGCAAGCTCGGCAAACCCCAAGCAATTACGGCCACGGCTCACAAACTCGCACGCATTGTGTATCACCTGCTCAGCACGAAAGAAGCCTACGACGAACCGTCTTTCACCGCTGCGATGAGGAGGCTCTAAGACGCGCGCAACTTCGGCTCCGCCGACAAGCCGCTCAACTCGGGTTTCAAATCATCCCCCTACAGAACGGGTGATGTTCCTTGGGAGTCGGCTAGGCTGGAGACAGGATCCTGGATGCTTGGGCGTTTCTCGGGACTAATCCGTCGTATTAATTCCGGTTTGCCTGTCAACCGCTCACGAACTGCTCCTTGCAACAGGGTGGGCGAGTGTCTCACCACGGTCTCTGGTGGTGTCCTAATTTGAGAAACCCAGTCCAATCGTGGCTTAGTGCTGTACTGTCAATTGGGGTCGGTGTCGTTATATCGAGTGCATTTGTTGGCTTGGTATTGTGCGGGGATATTGGCGAACGTCCGCCAGTCGCAAAACTTCGTCCAGTGGTTGCCGAACAAGTCTTGGTACCAAATCATTCCATAGGTGGCAATGTATGCTTTGCCGGACATGAGCGCCGCGAATTCGGGCTCGGTCAACGGGTCCGGTTCAACCGTTTTAGCCTTTACGTCTTTCCATCTTTCACGATCGGCAGTAGTCTCTGCGGGAGCGTTGGGAACCATAATTCCGGCCACAAATATATTTCTTGGCAATGGCTTACGGCTTTCGACCATTTCAAGATGTGGTTCTTTGGTGGAATTCACGCATTCCACAAAAATAACTCCTCTGAGGTTGCGAGCGGCACCCTTGCCTACGTTAACAAACTTAATCTTAGCGCTTGGAGTTTGCCCAACGGCCACAATCATGGCCTTAATTTCGGGTTTCCCTTCAACGGTTTCGCCACCCATCTCAAATTTCACCCACGAACGCTGGTCTATCCGCATTTGACGCTGGATGGCCTCAACGCTATTTTTCGCAGCAGTCGCTTGCGCTTGGAGAACGGCAATCTCCTGTTGTCCTCTGATGCCAGCGGCAGCGGAATCCCTTCTGGCTTGCTTCGCAGCGATTTGCAGCAGATCGGTTTGACTGGCCGCTTCCTTGAATTGCTGATAGACGGCGAACGCAGCAATGCAGGCCGCAATCAGGGAAACGGCAGCAATAGTTATCCCCCATTTTCCAAACGTGACGGTCTTTCGCTCGAAAGAACTGAGTTCATCGTCTTCAATAATCCTTACTACCAATGGTTTATCGCCTTTTGGCTCGCCGTGCTCTCTGGGCTCCTTACGAAGATCAGCGCTGATATTTTGTTGGGCGGAGGCTGGAGCGGGCGAATCGACAGCCTTTACCGGCGATGTAGTGGCCGCAGCTTCACCGACAGGGAGAGAGTGTTTATCTCCTGCGGCTGCTTCGTCAGCGCTGTGGCTATCGGCGTTCATGCGATACTAATTATATTGCCTTTCTCTCACGAAATTGTACCCCAAAAATCTCTTGACATCCTACAATTATTGGGGTACAGTAATGTTAGTGAGGCCAGTATGGCAAACGTCCTAAATACTGACAAGCAAATCGCGGTAATCGGAGCATTGACCGAAGGCTCTAGCATCCGCTCGATTGAGCGCATAACGGGTGTCCACCGCGACACAATCATGCGCCTTGGTGTGAAGGTTGGTCAGGGATGCGCAGCGGTCATGGATAGCAAGATGCGTGATCTTCCCTGTAACCGCTTGGAAATGGACGAGATTTGGGGCTTTGTCGGCAAGAAAGAACGGCAAGTGCGCGAGGGCGACTCCGGGGTTGGCAGCGTGTGGACGTTCTGCGCCATTGATGCGGATACTAAGTTGGTTCCAGCGTTCAAGGTAGGAGACCGCAGCATTGCCACAGCTACGGCCTTTGTACGCGACGTGGCAAGCCGGATGAGCAAAAGAGTGCAAATCTCCACAGACGGCCTCCACGCCTATGTGGGCGCAATTGAATCGGCATTTGGCAGTGACGTGGACTATGCACAAATCGTCAAAGTCTACGGCCAAGTGGAAACCAGCAACAATCGCCGCTATAGCGCCCCTGAGTTCGTCTCCTCTGAGAAGAAAGTGATCGTCGGCAACCCGAATGAGCGCCTGATTTCTACTAGCTATGTAGAGAGGTTGAATGCTACCACACGGCTGCACATGCGCCGTCTGACTCGCCTCACGCTGGCATTCAGTAAGAAGCGCGAGAACTTCGAGGCAGCGGTTGCACTGCATTTTGCCTATTACAACTTCGTAAAGCGCCACAACACGATTCGCTGCACTCCGGCGATGGCGGCTGGCGTCGAGCGGAACTTCTGGAGCGTAGGCGATTTGGTTGAGGCGGCAGCGTGAACGCAAGGAGCCAGCGAAAACCCCGCTATATAGAGGCGGCTGACGCCAGAGATAGGGCCAACAGGCTCTCCAGAATACCTCCGCCCGCATCTGCTCCTGTACCAGGGCGGCTTGATCGTGGAATTGCAGCTGCGGTGAATCGGCTTCAAGAGAACGGCATCGAAACTTTTGAATCGTGCGAGGGCGGAGCAGGGCACGCTTTCGCGGAGCCTACTATTAGGTTCCACGGCACGCCAGAAGCTGGTTGGCGTGCCGTGGCTGTCTGTATTGCTTATGGGCTACCCATAGACTCTCTACGTCGAGTTTGGGATGTGCTCGAAACGAATGAACCAACGGGCCCGCATTGGGAAATTGTTTTTCGGGAGCGGATACGCTAACCGAGCTTAATACATTGCTTGCAGCGCGGTTTCCCGCCATTCCCGGATTCCCAATGTTTCTTTTGAATTTTCTTGCCCTCAAAGCAGTCGTCGTGGTCGTGGTAGACCTCTCGATGCTCCGGTGGTTCTTCAAGTGAGTTTGTATGATACGGCGAAACTTTTGCCATGGAACACACTTCCTTTCGAAAGGATTATAGACCTTGTGACGTACATCGAAGAGTTGCGGGGCGTGATTAGCCGATTGCATGGCGTAGAAGCCAGCCACGTCGAAAGCGTTCCGGTAAAAGAGGTTTTTAGGGGCGAGACGGTATGGGAGGGTAACGTAGAGGTGTTCAATCTGCACGGACATCCTAAAGCGCCGCGAGTGTATGCGTGGTCGCACGACACGGACGATCCAAAACAACCGCGAAAGCACGTTACTGTCTTACATATTCCGCCCGTCCTTTCTGCAACTATGGCGGTACGGGCTGCAATCGTTCAGGAGTTCAAGAGCCGTGAGCAGACAAAGCAAGCCTAAGAAGGCAGGACGACCACCGCTGCCAAAGGGAGACGCCAAGGTCGCAACCTTGCGCATCCGGGTGACACCCGAAGAACTGCGCGCAATCGAATCGTCGGCCAAGGCTGCTAAGCAGTCGGTGTCTGAATGGATTCGAGGCACTCTGAGGGCCAACGGCCATGCGTGAGGATTTCAAATTAGGACACTACCCGGTCTCTCGTAGGCTTACGAATCACGCTAAGAATCTGCTACGATGGGCCATTCGGTGAGGTGGCTATGCCCCAATATGTGATCGAACGGGAGATCCCAGGCGCAGGGAACTTGTCGGATGCGGAACTCCAAGAAGTCGCCCGAAAATCGGTGGACGTCCTGAAGGGGATGGGGCCGGAGATTAAGTGGCTGCACAGCTACGTGACCGGCGATAAAGTTTATTGCGTCTACCTGGCGCCGGATGAGGAAACGGTTCGCGAACATGCACGCCGCGGAGGTTTTCCGGCCAATCGGATCTCGGCGGTGCGGCGAATGATCGACCCCAGCAGCGCCGGTTGAATTATCCGTCGCTTCCAGTTCGAAGTGTTGGCCCCGCGCCGGAGCTAAGCGCTTCCTGGATGGCCTGTTCTACGGGCAAGGCCCAGCCTTCCATCCACGCCGTCAGACCGGCAGCATTGCCGAGTGTTCGACGCGCAAATTCCAGTACCTTTTCCACTTTATGTTGCTCGGCGGGCGTAAGCGGCGTGCCCAATCGCTCGCGCAGTGCAGCCGCGGCTCCTGCGAAGCGCAGCGATTGCTCGGCGTTGGATTGCGCGGCGGCGTTGGCGGCAAGACACTCCAGCACCCTTGCGATGCCGCGCTTATGACCCAGATTCTGAAACATCTGGATGCTTTCACCATACAGCCGACGGGCCTCGTCATTGTCACCCTGGTCCCAACTAAGGCTGGCTAAGTCGGACAGGGTGCTGGCGATGCCCCAGCCATCCCGTGAAAGGCTGAACGCCGCCAGGCTCTGCTCGTAGAAGGAACGAGCAGCCGTCAAATCATTGCTTTCCCGGGCAACATCTCCCTGGTAGTTCAAGGTCCAGGCGATACCGGCTACGTCACCCACCTTGCGGAAAAGCGCCAGGCATTCATCGTAGAGCGAGGACGCGCGCGCAGCTTCGCCTTGCAGCTTGGTCACATTGGCAAGATTGCTGAGAGCTCGAGCAATGTCCGCTGGCTCCCCTACGTCTCTCCAAATAGCGACACACCTCTCAAACAAAAAGGACGCAGTGGTGGTTTCGCCACGATCGCGGGCATTTACGGCCAAGGCGTTAAGCGCAACTGCGACTCCGCGGTGATCGTCTAATTCCAGACAGGTTTCAAGACTATCTTCGAACAATTGCTGCGCAGAAGTGTAATCGCCTTGCTCGCCTGCCAGGACCGCGGCAGAGAATAGCAGGCGTGAGCGGAGTTTCGGACGTGCGCTAGCCCCCTCCAACGCGAGCAGCCTGGCGATGCGGTTGCGGCCCTCGGTAAGATATTCACGCGACTCCCAAAAGTGAAACAGCGCTGTCCCTAGGCGGAGGCCCCAGTCGGCGTCGCCGGTTTTGATGAGGTATTCGAGCGCGGCGCGGAAGTTATCGTGCTCTACCTCGAAACGATCGAGCCATTCGGGATGAGCGGCCGCTTCCGAAGCGCCCTCTTCGGCGAGCACCAGGTAATACGCGGCGTGGGACCGTCGAGTCGCGGCTACATCGTCGCTGGCGGCCAGACGTTCGAGTGCGTACTCCCGGATGGTGGAGAGCATGACGAAGCGCGTTTCGCCCGCTGCCTCCACTTGCTGGGCCAGGCTTTTGTCCACCATGGA
>PLYW01000288.1:4818-7516 GCA_003151875.1 Acidobacteriaceae bacterium | reverse complement strand
CCTAAGCCATAACAAAATTGCGCGTATGTCCATCGCGCCAGTTGTTCGCCGAGGGCGTTTACTGGTATGTTTTCGTGGTTTCCGTTTGCTGAGTCGTTTACGTAGCCCAGACAGCTTTCGGATTTTACAACGAAAGAATTTTTTCGCGGCACCCTTTTTCTGGCGTTTAACGCCGCTGGTTTAATGCTGAAGGGAACAATCTGTCAGGCCTTGCTGGAACGTATTACGTATGGAACCGATCGAAAAGAGTCCGTTGACGCGCGATCCGGGAGACGAGATGCGGCTGGTGGCGCGCATCCGCGCCGGGGACCAGCAGGCGATGTCCGAGCTCTACGACCGGTATTCCAAGGTGGTTTATGCGGTGGCTTTGCGTGTGCTTCAGGATGCCGCCGGCGCCGAGGATGTACTGCAGGACGTTTTCTTGCAGCTATGGCGCAATCCCGACGCCTTCGACGCCAGCCGGGGAAGCCTGGCCGCGTGGTTGGCGGTGATCGCCCGCCATCGCTCGATCGACCGGTTGCGCAAGCGGCGCCCGGAAACCGACATCGAGGATTGCGTCATTGCCAGCGGTCCCGACCTGCGGGATGAGACCGAGCGCGCTCTGCTCATCGAGAAAGTGCGCGGCGCGCTCGAGGTGATGAGCCCCGAGCAGCGCCAAGCCATGGAGCTGGCATTCTTTCAGGGGCTGACCCACACGGAAATCGCCGAGAAAACCGGCGAGCCTTTGGGCACGATCAAGACGCGCATTCGCAGTGGGCTCCAGCAATTGCGCGCCAAGTTTGCAGGATGAAGACACACGACCAATTCGCGGAAGATCTGGCGTTGTGCGCGCTGGATGAGCTGACCGGCAGCGAGCGCCAGGAACTGGAAGGCCACCTCGATACGTGCGCTGCGTGCCGTCGCGAATTGCAGGCCCTGCGCGGCGACTTGGGAATCCTTGGCTTGTCGAGCAGCGGGCCACAGCCGCCGGCGCGAAGCAAGGACCGATTGATGAGGGCCGTTGCCGCCGAACCGCGCGGGGTCTCCTCGCTGGCTCAGGTTCCGCAGCGCACCCTGGGATGGGCATGGATTCCCACAGTGGCTGCGATCGTGCTGCTCGTCGCCCTGGCTGGATTGTGGCGCAGTAATGGCCGCACGAGAGATCAACTCGCCGAACTGGCCGGCCACAATCAGGACCAGACGATTCAACTCGATCGACTGAATGAAGAGATGAGGTTGCTGACCGCGCCCGACGCCGTTCACGTGTCGATGAACCCGCAAAAGTCGCCCAAGCAACCAAGTGGCACCGCGATCTTCAGTCCGTCGCGCAAGCGCATGATGTTCATGGCCAGCAATCTACCCACGTTGCCGGCGGGCAAGGCTTACGAGTTGTGGATTATCCCGATGCAGGGCGCGCCCATGGCTGCGGGAGTTTTCAAGCCCGATGAGCACGGCAATGCCATGATGATGGACCACAAGATGCCCGCTGGTGTCGAGGCCAAGGCCTTCGCCGTCACCGTGGAGAGCGAAGAGGGCTCCGACAAGCCAACCTCGCCGATCATGCTGATGGGTGAGGCCGGGTAATGCACCGCGCGTCCACGTCTTTCCCGGTGAAATCCACAGGGTATTCACAGTCGCATCGCGATTCCGGCTGAATCTTCCTTCGGTTTCCGGCACACTAGTACAGCATGGCCAATCCCGGGGATTTTGCCTACACCGTCAAGCAGCAGGCCGACATTGTCCGCATCGTGGGCGAGTACATGACGCTGCGCAAAAGCGGGGCGCAAAACTTCCAGGGCCTGTGCCCCTTTCACCAGGAAAAAACGCCATCGTTCTCGGTGCATGCCACGCGGCAATTCTTCCACTGCTTTGGCTGCGGCGCTTCCGGCGACGTCTTCAATTTCGTGCAGAAGATCGAGAACATCACCTTTCCAGAATCAGTTCGCCTGATCGCCGAAAAACTCAAGATCCCTCTGCCCAAGATGAGCTACTCCTCGCCTGAGGAGGAGCGCCAGGCGGGCATGCGTGTCGGGCTGATCGAAATCCACGAGCGCGCCTGCAAGTTTTTCCAGGAACAATTGCGCCGGCCCGAGGCCGCACATGCGCGCGAGTATCTTGCTTCGCGCGGAATCACCCCGGAGATCATTGCCGAGTTTCGCATGGGCTACGCCCCCGATTCCGGCTTCCTGTTGCGCGACGCGCTGCGCGGACAATATGACGAAGCATTGCTGCGCGAGTCAGGCCTGTTCTCCTGGAAAGACAAAGGTGACGAAGCGGCCGATCACGACGCGGTCTTGTATTCCAAGTTCCGCAATCGGGTGATGTTTCCCATCGCCAACGAATCCGGCAAGGTGATCGCCTTCACCGGCCGCACGCTGGCCACCGACGAGAAGTCGGGCCCCAAGTACCTGAACTCGCCAGAGACGCCAATCTACTCGAAGTCTCGGGTACTGTTCAATCTTGACAAGGCCAAGGAGCCGATTCGCAAGCTGGAGTATGCCATCCTGGTCGAAGGCCAGATGGATTGCATCTCGGTGTACACCGCGGGCTTTCGCAACGTGATCGCCAGTTCCGGCACGGCGTTCACCGAGTTGCAAGCGCGGCTGCTGGGACGCTTCAGCAAGAACATCGTGGTGAATTTCGATCCCGACACCGCCGGTGCCGCGGCGGCTGAGCGTTCGCTGGCGCTGCTGGTGAGCGAAGAGTTCCAGATCAAGGT
>PLYW01000288.1:0-4758 GCA_003151875.1 Acidobacteriaceae bacterium | reverse complement strand
CAGGAACTGCGCCACGCCGCGGGCTCGCGTTCGGCGTCGCGAGTGAACGCTCCCGCTGCCACGGCCCTGATGGATGCCGAGAGGGTTTTGATTCGCGCGCTGGCAAGCCAGAAGTTATCCAGTAGTCCGGTAAGCGACCGCGATGGCCAGGACCTCGACTTCGAGCCTGCGCGTCAGGCGCATTTTGCCCTGAGCCGCGAGCGATTGCATGCCGGTTCGGCGGCAGAGGCTCTCATCGATGCCCTCATGGTCGGACAGGAGCAGGGATTCGACCCGATGTCGCTTGCTCTGGAAGAAGACGCTCGCAGCCTGCTGGCGACCGTGCTCATGGATGAACACGAAGAACTGACTCCCGAGTTGCTGGAGAGCGCAATCCGGTCGTTGCGAAAGCGGCATGGGGAGCGTGACTTGGAGCAACTCCAGCGGAAAGTCAAAGAACTGGAATCCCGGCCGGATGTGATGTCGAAGGCGCAGTTGGCGCAAGAGAGGCTTCGCCTTAAGCAGGCCATGCGTGCCGGCGAGATCACGACTACCGGCGGACGCTCGTAGAGTCTGGTGGGCCATGTAAGCCACAAACTGCAGGCTGACCAGACTGCCGGACGGCGTCTGAAGGGGAAATTCAGGCAGTTGAAATTCGGCGCAAAATTCCCGAAGTGGGACAGATTCGCACACGCTTACGCCCTTGGCGCCTGGTGGCCGCAGCACCGACCGCACGCCAGACAAGATTTCTCAGCCGAACTTCGATTTGCCTTCCGCCAGGCCGTCGCACATGAGAACATGCTAGCTCGGAGTAAGAAAATGGCCGCCTCATCAAACGACTGGAAAATCCCGGAAGCGGTGTTACTGACTTACTGTTACAACCTAGACTGTTTGAAACCTTTTCACGTCACGCCGAGCAGCGAAGCCCAAGTGGAGTTTTTCAATGAGCTGCTGCTGGATCGAAACGCCCGAGGGCCGGCAAAACTGCTCCTGATTTGCCCGCGCTGCGGCGCTTTTGTTGAAGTTCTGACATCCCAGCTGGAGGTCTGCACCTGTGGTCAGGAACCGCACAACCCGCCGTATAAGCCTTAAGTAGTTTTCGTTCTTAGGAGCGGTTTTCCCAACTCACCCCTGCACGCTCACCTTCACCATTTTCTTTCCCGCGCGCAGGGTAAACTCTGTCCCTAGCTCTACGGCGACGACCAACTCGGTCTTGAGTTCGCCGTCTACCTTGACCGCGTTCTGCTTCACCTTGCGCAGGCCGTCGCTGACGGAAGTCGCCAGGCCAGTACGCGCCAGCAGTTTGTCGAGCTTCACCTGCACATGGCCATCGGCAGTTGACGCATTGGGCGCGGCGACCTCTTCGAAGCGCACCGACATCACCGGCAAATCCTCGGGCGTCTCGTCCTTCTGAAACATGCGCGACCAGTCTTGCGCAGCCTGCTCGGCCGCCTCCCGCGAGTGGAAGTCGGCGACGATGCGCTTGCCCAACTCCTGCTTCAGCTTCATGGGATGCGCTGCGCCGCTGGCTACCTGCTGCTTCATGCGCTCGATCTCGGCCAGGCTCACGTCGGTGACCAGCTCGTAATAGCGCCACATTAGCACGTCAGAAATGGACATAACCTTGCCGAACATTTCCTGCGGCGCTTCGGTGATGCCGATGTAATTGCCGTACGACTTTGACATCTTCTGCACGCCGTCGGTGCCTTCCAGCAACGGCGTAGTCAGCACGATCTGCGGCGGCTGCCCGTAATGGCGTTGCAGCTCGCGGCCCATCAACAGATTGAACTTCTGATCGGTGCCGCCGAGTTCGACGTCGGCCTCAAGCGCCACCGAATCGTAGCCCTGCGCGATGGGATACAGCAGCTCGTGCATGGCGATGGGTTTCTCCTCGTCGAAGCGCTTGTGAAAGTCTTCGCGCTCCAGCATCTGCGACACAGTGAACTTGGCCGCCAGCCGGATGAAGCCTTCAAAGCCGAGCCGGCTCAGCCACTCGCTGTTGAAGCGCACCTCGGTCTTGTCGCGGTCGAGGATCTTAAAGACCTGCGCCTTGTAGGTCTCAGCGTTTTGGTCGATCTGCTCGCGCGAGAGCGGCGGACGCGTGGCAGAGCGCCCCGTGGGATCGCCGATGAGGCCTGTGAAGTCGCCGATGAGGAAGATGACGGTGTGACCCATGTCCTGAAAGTGCTTGAGCTTGCGCATCAGCACGGTGTGGCCCAAGTGCAGGTCGGGCGCGGTAGGATCGAAGCCGGCCTTCACCCGCATGGGCTTGCCAGTAGCGCGAGATTGTTCGATGCGCTCGCGCAGGTCGCTTTCGCGAATGATCTCCGCCGCGCCCTTGCGCAAGTAGGCGAGCTGCTCGTCAACAGGGAGGAATGAGGACATAAGAAGTGATTATAGGGGTTTCAAAGCAGTTTCCAGTTTCCAGTTCCCAGTTTCGAGTGATCAAAGGTGCACCAGTAGCTGTCGAGTTGGAAGGAGCGCAGATTTATTGCACGCTGCTTGTTCGTGCTCAGAGGGCCATATTTGCTGGGGGCTTTTCGACTTGAAACTCGAAACTCGGAACTTGAAACTGTTTTCAGACTTGAAACTAGGAACTGGAAACTGGAAACTGTCATCATGTTCGCCCGCAAGATCCGAGTCGAGTACGAAGAGGCTGGCCAGCGGCGTCCGTGTCCGCTGAAGTGGCTGGACAGCTTCAGCATGCGCAACTTCACCAACGACCAAGTGTTCGACGATACGGTCCCCACCGGCGACGGTGAAATGGAGATCGGCGCGCGCGTCCCGTTGGAACGCCTGCGAGCCGCGATGGAAGACTGGTTTCGGCGCAAGAGCTATCTTCCCAAAGGCGCTTCGCTGCGGGTGGAAGAGGAGTGAAGCAGCAGTCAGTTGTCAGCAACTGGCAACCGCACATATGGGAACTCGCATATTCTTTTTCGTGATTGCCCTTTGCCTGGTGGTGGCCGGCGTTTGGGCCTATCACCACGACGATGAGCTGCGCAAGAATTCCATGCAGCTCAATCTGGGCGATCCCAACGAAGTGGTGCGCGAGCTGCTCGGCGATCCCAGCAGCGAAGGGCCGTGCGGCTCTCTTACCGCCGTGCCTAATGGCTGTGCGGACGAGTACGTTTACAAGTACTACTATTCCATCTTCAACCCACAGTATGAGGTGGTGTGGTTCGACAGCTCAGGAAAGGCACTGGGAGTGCAGCACGTGAAGACGCCGTGACGAGATACTGACGTTCGCTCTACCAAAATAACTTCGCACATTCGGAGAATGTGCCACATTATGATACATCCCACTCTGTGAGGCTTACTTGCCGACCGGCTTCGGCGCTGCCGCTTTGACCTCGGGCGGTGCGTCGAACTGCTCGAAGTTCTTGGCGAAGCGCGCGGAAAGATCGGCTGCCAACTTGTCGTAGGCCGCTTTGTCCTTCCAGGAATTGCGCGGATTCAGCAACTCCGGCGGAACTCCGGGACACGATTTCGGAATGCTCAATCCGAAAGACGGCTCAACCTCGAACTCCACACCGGCCAGCTTGCCTTCGACCAGCGCGTTGACCATGGCGCGCGTGTAAGGCAGGCTCATGCGCTTGCCCACGCCGTAGGGGCCGCCCTGCCAACCGGTATTGACCAGCCAGCATTGCGCTTTGTGCTCACGCAACCGCTGGCCCAGCATCTCCGCATAGACCTTGGGGGCCCGCGGCATGAACGGCGCGCCGAAGCAGGTGGAGAAGGTCGCCTGCGGCTCGGTGATGCCGGCTTCGGTGCCCGCAACTTTCGCCGTATAGCCGGACATGAAGTGGTACATGGCCTGCTCGGGAGTGAGCTTCGACACCGGGGGCAGCACTCCGAATGCATCGGCGGTGAGGAAGACCAAGTTCTTCGGATGTCCACCCACGCCAGGAATCATAGCGTTGTCGATGAATTCCACGGGATACGCAGCGCGCGTGTTCTCGGTCTTGCTTTCGTCGTCGTAATCCGGGATGCGCGTGACCGGGTCGAGTACCACGTTTTCCAGCACCGAACCGAAGTGGAGCGCGTTGTAGATCTGCGGTTCGGTTTCCGGGGACAGCCGAATGCACTTGGCATAGCAGCCGCCTTCGAAGTTGAAAACGTCGGTGGCGCTCCAGCCGTGCTCGTCATCGCCAATCAGGCGGCGGCCGGGATCGGCGGAGAGTGTNNACCCCAAAGATGACCTTCTTCATTTCGCCGGCATATTCCGTGCCGCCGATGAGCGCCAGCTTCTTGCTGAAGTTCACCAGCACGAACACTTCGCCGTTGGTGCCGTCGCGTTTCGGATCGGCCTTGAAGCTGGGCGCGCTCACGATGGTGAATTCGGGTTTGTGGGTCTTGAGCTCTTCCGCGGTCGGACGAATAAATAATTGCCGCACAAAAAGGCTGTGCCAGGCGTACTCGTTGATCACCTGGATGGGCAGGGTGTACTGCGGATCGGCGCCACAAAAGAGGTCCTGGACAAAAAGCTCTTTGCCTTTCAGATAGTCGAGCACACGCTCATAAAGCGCGTCGAACTTATCGGGCGGGAAGGGCTGGTTCGCGGAGCCCCAAGCCACTTTGTTTTCGGTGAGCGCATCTTTGATGGTGAACTTGTCTTTGGGAGAACGGCCGGTGCGCTTGCCGGTCCCGGCCACCAGCGAGCCGCCCGCCGCCAGTTCAGCCTCACCACGGCGAAGCGCAGCTTCCACCAGCGGAGCCGGAAACAAGTTGCGGTGTACTTTTCCCTGTCCCAGCAATTGCGTTACTTCGGGAGTTTGCAGA
>PLYW01000332.1 GCA_003151875.1 Acidobacteriaceae bacterium | reverse complement strand
CTTCCGGCGTTTCAATCGGGCAGATGCGGCCATAGTGCGTCGGGTGCACGTCGCGGACTTCGAATCCTGCGCGTTCCCGCGACAGGCCGCCCGGCCCCAGGGCCGACAGGCGGCGCTTGTGCGTGATCTCCGACAGCGGGTTGGTCTGGTCCATGAACTGCGACAACTGCGACGAACCAAAGAACTCGCGAATGGCGGCCATCACCGGCTTGGCGTTCACCAGGTCGTGCGGCATGGCCGTGGACATCTCCTGGTACACGCTCATCTTTTCCTTGATGGCGCGTTCCATGCGGACCAGGCCGATGCGGAACTGGTTCTCCAGCAGTTCGCCGACTGCGCGTACGCGGCGGTTGCCCAGGTGATCGATGTCGTCCACCGAGCCGATGTTCTTGCGCAGCTTGAGCAGGTAGCGGATGGTGCCGTAGAAATCATCCGGCTCCAGCGTGCGATGGTCGAGATGGCTCGCGTCCTCGCTCTCGAACAGCTTGATGTTGAACTTCAGGCGGCCCACGCGGGAGAAGTCATACTTGCGCGGGTCGAAGAACATGCCATGAAACAGCGAGGTCGCCGTGTCGAGCGTCGGCGGATCGCCGGGACGCAACTTGCGATAGATCTCGATCAGCGCTTCCTGCGGGGTCTTCACCGAATCGCGGCGCAGCGTGGCGCCAATCACCGTGCCTACATCGTCGCGTTCCGGGAAGAACACGTGCAGTTCGGCAATGCCAGCGTCCAGCAGTTTCGATAGCTTTTCGGTCGTAAGCTCGGAGTTGGCTTCCAGCAGGATTTCCCCGGTGTTGGTGTCGACCACGTCGGCAGCAACGTAGGCGCCTTCCATGTCGCTGAGGTCAACTTCGATCTCGGAAATCTTGTGCTTCTGGATTTCCTTCATCACCGCCAAGGTGACCTTGCGGCCGGAGTGGGCGATCTCTTCGCCACCCTTGGTCGCGATCTTGTGCGCCAGCTTCATGCCCACCAGGTTGGTCGGCCGCTCGACGCCGGGTTCCAGCGTCCAGTACAGCTTCTTGTCCTTCAGCGCGATGCGATCCACGGTGTAGAACGTGCGCAGGATGTCCTCATCCGAGCGCAGGCCCAGCGCCCGCAGGAAGATGCTGCCCAGGAACTTGCGTTTGCGGTCGATGCGCACGTACAGAATGTTCTTCTGGTCGTACTCGAACTCAACCCACGAACCGCGGTAGGGAATGATCTTGCCCAGGAAATAGGTGCGATTGCTCGCGGTCTCGAAGAACACGCCCGGTGACCGGTGCAACTGGCTGACGATAACGCGCTCGGTGCCGTTGATGATGAAGGTGCCGTTGGCCGTCATCAACGGTATGTCGCCAAAGAAAACTTCCTGCTCCTTCATGTCGCGGATGGAGCGGTTGCCGGTTTCCGGGTCCTTGTCGTAGATGGTGAGGCGCATGGTGACCTTCAGCGGGGCGGAATAGGTCATGCCGCGCTCTTCGCATTCGGCCACGTCGTACTTCAGTTGCAACCCGACAGGATCGCCGCACTTGTTACAGAAATCGGGCGTATTGGCGTTGTAGGTGCCGCACTTGGTGCACAGCACATCCCCCAGATGGAAGGGGTCGGTCTTCACGGTTGCGCCGCAATTACGGCACGTGGTGCGCAGGTGGTTCAGCCCCTTGAGGTGGCCGCACTTGCACTCCCAGTTGCCGATGGCGTACTCCACGAAGTCCAATTGCGAGACGTTGCGGAAGTCGGTGATCGGAAACACCGACTGGAACACCGCCTGCAAACCGCCGTCATCGCGCTCGCTGGGCAGCGCATCCATCTGCAGAAAGCGGTCATACGAACGCTTCTGCACCTCAATCAGGTTGGGGATCTGGATGGTCGCCGGAATTTTTGAGAAATCGAATCGATTTCGATTGGCAGTTTTCTGTTGTGCCATGTATAAAGCTCCTATATCAGCGCCCGGCCCGCTCGCTCATGCGTGGCCTTGCAAGCCGCTAATGCGGATGTGCGACGGGTAGGACTGCCGTCCCACGGTGACAGGTCGGTCGAAGAGAGAATGGGCTGCTGGAGTATGCGCAAAAACGCAAGTGCGCTGCCGGAGACAAAGATCCCCGTCAGCGCCCCGTCAGGCGTTCTGCAATCCCATGACCATTTGGTCCAGGATTTCGGCACGAAACGTGCCGCGATGTTTCTCGCTTCCCGCGCCAGTATCTTCAGGCCTTGTCCTCGGCTAGCCTACCGTCGCGCCTGAGCTGACGCGACTCCGGTTAAGCTTGCCGCCCTGCCACTCACCTGTTGGATGCTCCGGATTCCTGAAAGAATCCGGCTCAACGATGCCCGGGAATTCCGCAGTCCCTGCTGAGCAGAACTGCTCTGCTTCCTCGGCTTCATCGCGCCTCTCCACGCCCGCTCCGACGTGAATAGGAACGTCGCCGCCGCCCCGATTAACCGCGGGCGGCAGCAGCCTTGACTCCGGTCAGCGTGCCCGGAGTAACTGTCCCGCTCCGTTGCCGGTTCGCTGCCAAGCGCAAAATGAGCATTTGCCAGCGGCCGGACGAAACGGGACGGAACTTTACTTCACCTCGACGGTCGCGCCTGCCTCGG
>PLYW01000301.1 GCA_003151875.1 Acidobacteriaceae bacterium | reverse complement strand
GTGACTGGCCTGAAGAAGAAATCAATCCGCCCGCCCCAGAACCGCGACCAGCATGAACTGGTTATCGTCTCCGGTATGAGCGGGGCGGGGAAGGCCTCGGCCCTGAAAACCTTCGAAGACCTGGGCTACTACTGCGTGGACAACCTGCCGGTTGGACTGATCTCCAATTTTGCGGACCTGGTGCTGGATTCGGTAGAGATCCAGCGGGCCGCGCTGGTGGTGGACATCCGCGAAGGGGCGCGGCTCGACAAGTTGCCACAGGTCCTTGCCTCTTTGCGGCGAATGCTCAAGACCACGGTGGTCTTCCTGGAAGCCGATACCGATGTGCTGGTTCGTCGTTATAGCGAGACCCGGCGTCCTCACCCGCTCGGACGCAGCGTCTCGGTCAGGTCGTCGCTGACCGCCGAGCGCCGCCGCCTGCAACCGCTGCGCGCGCTGGCCGATGTGGTGGTAGACACGACCCAGTTCAATGTCCACGAACTGCGCGCCCAGCTTACCGAGCGGTTTCAGGGGGGCAATAGCGACCGGAACCTGTTGATCTCCTGCGTCAGTTTTAGCTATCGCGAAGGGGTCCCGGAAGATGCGAACCTGTTGTTCGACGTGCGCTTTCTGCCCAACCCACACTTCATTCCCAAGTTCCGCCCGCTAACCGGGCGACATCCGGAGGTGGCGAAATACATTCGCTCGTTTCCGCAAACCCGGGAGTTCATCCAACGCATCTCCGAGTTGCTCATCTATCTGGTCCCGCATTACATCCGCGAAGGTAAGAGCTACCTGACCATCGCCTTCGGATGCACTGGCGGCAAGCATCGCTCGGTGATGATCGCCGAAGAAGTGAAGAAACGTCTGTCCAAGGCGGGGTACAACATCAAAGTCGTGCACCGCGACGCCGAAAGAAGCTGAGAGGCGCTCATGAGGCAGGCATCTAATGAATTCACATCCCTGGCGGTCGGCATCTGAATATTAATCACTGTTGTCGAAAGGAAAATTACCATGGCTGATGAGAACAAGAAGTGCGGTTATACGCAGTGCCGGTGTGTAGTTTCAGGAAACGAAAAGTATTGCAGCGATTATTGCAAAGACGCGCAAAGCGAAAAGGAAATCGAGATCCAGTGCGACTGCAAGCACCCTGCTTGCGCTCTCGACTGACGGAGGTCCCGCCGAACTCTCGCTTTACCCCCACAAGCACAAACCCGGTGCTTGCCAGAGAACCTGTTTGCCCAGGTCGGCTCGAAATAACAGGGTCGTCAGGAAACGACAACTCCGGATAGTCTGTCGCATACCCCCGCCTCGCCACGTGAGCCCTGGCGCGGTACCATGGCATTGCAATCAAATGCGACGGAGGATGTCATGATACCTGCACTTGCAGAGCTGGAACCCAAACCCATATGGAAGCACTTTGACGCTCTGGCAGCGATACCGCGCGCCTCGACCAAGGAGGCGGCCGCACGCGAATACGTGCTGGCGCAGGCGACCCGACTGGGTCTTGAGGTGGTTCAGGACAAGGCCGGCAACATTGTTGTCCGCAAGCCGGCGCACCCCGGACGCGAGGGCGCGACCAAGGCCCTGTTGCAAGGCCACTTGGACATGGTCTGCGAGAAGAACGAGGGCACAACCCACAACTTTGACACCGACCCCATCAAGGTGGTGCGCGATGGCGACTGGCTGAAGGCCGACGGAACCACTCTCGGTTCCGACAACGGTGTAGGTGTGGCGGCGGCCCTGGCGGTAATGGAGAGCACCGACATCGCTCACGGTCCGCTGGAGTTCGTTTTCACCATCGACGAAGAAACCGGACTGACGGGCGCCGCCGAATTTCAGGGCGGAGTGCTCAAGTCCAGCTATTTTCTGAACCTCGACAACGAAGAGAAGGGCACGCTGTGCATCGGCTGCTCTGGTGGAGTGACCACGACGGCGCGCCGCAAGGTCACGCTGCGACCTGCCAGCGCTGGCGCTGGCTGGCGCATCAAGGTGTTTGGTCTCAAGGGCGGCCACTCCGGTGTGGATATCCATCAAGGCCGCGGCAACGCGTTGCGGATTCTGGGCAGCGTGCTGCAGAAGGCGCTGGAAAGTCTGCCGCTTGAAGTCGCCGACATCAAAGGCGGAAGCGCGCAAAATGCAATTCCTCGCGAGGCGTCGTCGATCGTGGTGCTGGACGCGTCGCGGGAAAAGGAACTGAAGTCCCTGATTGCTACTGCACAGGCGGAATTCAAAGCCGACCTGGGCAATTTCGATCCCGATTTGCAGATTACCGTCGAGAAGACCGAGCGCCCAGAAAAGGTCCTCGACTCTGCCGACGCAAAGCAGACCGTCGGCTTGCTGGTCACCATGCCTCACGGCATTCTGGCGATGAGCCCCGACGTTCCCGGGCTGGTGCAGAACTCCACCAACCTGGCGATCATCACCACCAAGGGCGACGTCATCGAGATCGTCACCAGCCAGCGCAGCGCAATCGAGAGCAGCAAGCAGGCGGCCGCCCGCATGGTTGCCACCGCATGTCGCCTGGCGGGATTCGAGGTCGAGCATCGCGGCAGCTATCCCGGCTGGAAGCCCGAGCCCACCAGCGAGATCGTGCGCAAGCTCCAGGCGGTGCACCAGGAGCTCTTCGGCGAGCCCGCCAAGCTGATTGCCATGCACGCGGGCCTGGAGTGCGGCGTGATCGGCGAAAAGTATCCCGGCATGCAAATGGTGTCGTTTGGGCCAACCATCGTCGATCCCCACAGCCCCAATGAGCGCGTACAAATCTCTTCGGTGGAAAGCTTTTGGACGTATCTCAAGGCGGTACTGGAACGGATCTGAGCTGGTGCACGCAGAAGATTGGGTAGGCAGCAGTTTCTGTCACGCGCCCGAACC
>PLYW01000265.1:6134-18137 GCA_003151875.1 Acidobacteriaceae bacterium | reverse complement strand
CGGACGCTTGCGGAGTCGAAGGACCTGCGGTTCACTGGGTCAGTCACGTCGTCGAAAACAAACGCAGATCCTTCGGCTTCACACCCGCCCGCCCCGCAACAGAAGCGGGTCGGAACGTCTTTGCGGGTGTTCCGCCCAGGATGACAATCTGGAAACTGGCGACTGGGTACTGACCACTGATTCACAGCTTCGCGCGCAGCATGTTGATGACGTCGTCCGCGGTGATCACGCCGGTCAGCGCCCCGTTGTCATCCAGAACGGGCAGGGTAAGCAGATTGTACTTGTCGAAGAGTTCGGCAACGGTTTTCTCGTCGGCGCCGGGATGCACGGTCGTGAGGTGTCCCGTGCTCAACATCATCAGCGGCGTGCCGGGAGGCGCCAGCACAACCTTGGCCAGGGGAACGGCGCCCAGCAGTTTGTCCTTATCGCCGACAAGGTAGATGGTGCTGATGCTCTCCACGCCGCCCTCAAAGTTGCGCAGCATCTCGATGGCGTCTTCCACCTTGGCATTTGGTCCCAGGGCCATGTAGTCAGTGGTCATGCGCCCGGCGGCGGTGTCTTCCTCGAAATTCATCAACTCGGCGACTTCGGCGCGCTCCTCCGGCTGCATCTCGGTCAGGATTTCTTGCGAGTCATCGGGATGCATGTCGCCCAGCAGGTCGGCGGCGGCATCGGGATCCATTTCCTCCACGATGTCGGCGGCGCGGTCGGAGTCGAGCGAGCTGAGAATCGAAACCTGCATCTTGGGATCGATCTCCTCCAGGGTTTCGGCGGCGACCTCGTCGTCCAGGGTTTCGAAGATGGCTTCGCGCTCCGCCGGCGCCAGGTTTTCCACGATGTCGGCGATGTCGGCCGGATGCAGCTTGGCCAGGCGGTCGAGGGAAATCTTCAGCTTGACGCGGCGGGCGGGATCCGTCTCGATGAGATCAACAAATTCCCACGGGATCATGCGCGGCGGAATCCTGGCGAGCAGCAAGTTCAGCACCGCCGCTGGCACGACGCCTTTCAGCAGCCGGCGGACCGCCCCGCGCGCACCCACGTCCACCGCGCCCACCTTGAGCACAATGTGGTCGTGCCCAAACTCTTCGTGGATGTCGATGTCGTTGACCCGCACCACCTTGCGCCCGTGGACGTCGATGATCTGTTGATCGAGCAGGTCGCGTTCCAGAAGGAGCATGCCTTCACCGCCGGCGTAAGGGCTCCATTCGGAAGCGGGGGTAGTAATGCGCAGGCTGCCATTGATCAGGCTGAGCGACTTGGTGGGCAGCAGACGGTCGCCGTGGCGGGTCTTCACCACGAAGCCGGCGATTTGACTGGAATTCTCCTGCGGCAGCAGCGTGACTTCGCGAACTTTGCCCGCTCTCGCTCCAGTGTTGTCGATGACCGGCGCGCCAATCAGGTCCGAAAGGGCGAGAGTAGGCATTGCAGTCAATATATGCGATACGTTCGGAAATGTTCAGCGAATTCGCGCGGGCGACGAATGGGATGCGCAGCCGACCCGTTTTGGGAGGCCGTCACGGTCTCCCTGGAACAGGCCGCCGTGGCATGATGCCCTTCGCCTCGCGCCTCTGTACTTAGGCCCGCAAATACTGGCTCCGGCGCGTGTCGCAAACAAAGTTGCGGAATCAGACATCTGCCCGGCTACCCTTGGGAATCCAACCACCTGCCCCGCCTTCCGGCGGGAGTTCCCCTGTGAGGTCAGCCTTTATGCCAAGTTTTGTGACCGATGTGGAAGAGATACGCAAGCGCGCAGCGCAGAAAATCGAAGACGGCGCGGTAACCGACACCTACGAAGGTGACGTGGAACAAACCATCTCCATTCTGAATGACGCGCTGGCTACGGAGATCGTATGCGTGCTGCGCTACATGCACCACTACTTCATGGCCACCGGCGTCCACGCCATGGCGGTGCGCGATGAGTTCAAGGAGCACGCTGACGCGGAGCGCGAACATGCCGACAAAATTGCGGAACGCATCCAGCAACTCGGCGGCAAGCCGGATTTCAACCCAGCTTCGCTGGTGCAACGGTCGGCTTCGCAGTATGCCGAAGGCAAGTCGCTGTCGGACATGATCAAGGAAGACCTGATCGCCGAGCGCATCGTGATCGAGGTTTACCAGCAGATGATTCGCCATTTCGCCGACCACGATCCCACCACGCGGGTCATGATTGAGGGAATTCTCAGCGACGAAGAAGAGCACGCCAGCGATCTGTCGGACCTGCTGTTCATCGCCGATCCCAGGAGTGGCGAGACGGAAGGCGAAGACCCAGGCACGCATCCGCTCGACATGCGATCTGACGAGCGGTCGCGGCAGCAACGCGGAGCACAGCAGTCGAAGGCCCGCGAAGGTGGCGACAAGGCTCCAGCGAAAGGCAACAACAAAAATCGCAAGAAGCCCGCGGCATAGATTTAGCCAAAGGCTGTTCAGCCGGTCGATGAAAATCAGCAAGGTCCTGGTGACCTCCTCTGTCGCTAGCACGGAACGGGACCTTGCTGTGCCCGCCGCGCAGGCGGCCGCTCTGCGCTGACGGGCTCCCCGGCGCTATCGCCTAATATTTCAGTTTTCAAATATCGTGCGTCAGGCGAGGGCACTGGGCCAGCCTGTTTTGTTCCAGCCGCCGGTGCACGCATCGAGTTTCTCAGCGGCAAAACAAAAGGCACCGAAAGAAGGTATGCATACCTTTTTTCGGTGCCAACATTAAGCTAGCACATTGGGGCCAAACCGCATAGCACTTTTGAGAGATATTTTGCCGGCCATTCCCAAAAGCGGAAAGGTGCTGAATCGTCGCGCCGAAAGCTCATCGTGCGCCAACTGGCAACTGACTACTGACTACTGGCTACTGACAGTTCAGTTCCTGATGTTCTCCAGCAACTGCTCCACTTCAGCCTTCTTGTCTGCCGTTAGCGGCAGCAGCGGCAGGCGCGGGACGCCGCCGAAGCAGCCGTTGTAATCCATGGCATACTTCACGCCGGGAATGCTTAAGCCGCCCACGATGCGCTCGGCGGCTTTGGCAATGCGCTCCTGCTTCTCGCGAGCCAGGGCCGCGTCGCCCTCTTTCCACGCTGCGTAAATTTCGTAGCACGCAGTCGGAGCGCAATCGGCAAATGCCAGGATCGCGCCCACGGCGCCGGCATCGAGCGAAGGATGCAACTTCTGGGCAGCGCCCACCAGAACCTGGAAGCCAACTTCCTTCTGCCGCGTTTTCAGCCCGCCCACGACCGTGACCGCGGCTGACGACGGTTTCTGCGCAGCGGTTCCGGTCAGCGCGCCCACCGTCACCAAGGCTCCCCCCTCGGCGCTGGCCAAAGCAGCGTTGGCTGCCTTCAGCATTCGCCCGGTCACCGCGGCGAAAGTCTCCGTCACGGTCGCGCTGCGCTTGATGTGGCGAGTGCCTTCGGCCATCTTCTGCACCTTCTCGATCGAACCTGACGACTCCTTGATGCCGATCAGATTGGGATGCTCGGCAAGTTCAACCACTACTTCAGCAGGGATGTCGTATCCCGTGGCCTGAGGGAAGTTATAGATGACAACCGGAAGCGGCGAGCGGTCGGCCACAAAGCGATAAAAAGCCAGCATGTTCTGCGGATTCGCCATCTGGCCCTTGTAGTAGTGCGGCGTGCGCACCATCGCGATGTCGTAGCCCAGCTCGGCGGCGTACTCGGTCAGGCGCAGAGTTTCGATGGCCGACTCGATTCCGGTGCCGGCGATCAATATTTTTTCGTTGGCCGCCGATTCGCGGGCGCACTTCAACACTTCGCGGCGCTCTTCGTCGCTGAGCAGGATGGCCTCACCGGTTGAGCCGAGCACCACGATGCCAACCGCCGGCGTGCGCGAGTAGTGTTCGACATTCTGTTCCAACTTGCGGAAATAAATTTTGCCGTCAGGATAAAACGGCGTGGTAATGGGAGGAAAGATTCCGTGTAGAAGCATAATCAGTTGCCAGTAGTCAGTTGTCGGTTGTCAGTTCCTATTCTATCGCGCCTGGTCCGGGCGCCGCCCGTTGCGCATACTTCTTTGCTTTTGCCCGGAGTTCTGTGACAATCTGGCAAGTCCAAAGCGGAGTGCTATGTCGAACTTCTCCAATGCAGCAAAAGATGGCATCGAGGCGAGCAAGAACGTCGCGGTCCTGGTGCGCGAAGTGGTTCTGATCGTGGTGATCGTGTTGGCGGTTTCGAGCCCCGCGCGAGTAGCGAAAATCATGACGTCGCTGGGAGTGACCGAGTGGAATGTTTTCGGCGTGAAGGGCAACTTCACACAGGCCTCGCAGGCCAGCGACACGGTGCATCAGTTGCAGGATACGATCACGCAACTCACGAGCCAGGTGGGAGCGTTACAGTCGAAAACCGGCCTCTCACCCACGGCCCAAAAAGACGTGCAGCAGATCGCGCAAACTCTCGACTCGGCCAAAGTAAACGTAGATGCAGCACAACAACAGATTCAAAATGATGTGGTCCGCCAACAACAGAAACTGGTGGCTGCGGGATTTGTGGCCCCGAATGAAGGCTGGCTGTATGTCGGCCGGGTTTCCGAGGACAAGACCACATGGGTTGACGGTCCCAAGAACATACGGGGGCTTCCGCCCAATCCCACCCCGCCAATCTCGGTCACCACTACGAACGCCATAGCGCTTCGAGATCCTAATTCAGCTCCGGGCAAGCGGGCGGCTGGGGAAATTGTTGCCGGAGTCGAAGCGAATGTGACCTTGCAAGTGCTGGACACGGACTTCAGCCATGCCAAAGGCGGGGGGAACTTCCTTTGGCTCAAGGTGAAGGCGAAGTAGTCTAACGGCCATGCGAAGTTACTTCCCCGCCGCCACGCGCTCCGCGTGCAGATGTTGCAGCGCGTACACCTTGGCTTCGCCGCGTTGCAATGCGGCGATTCCCTCGCACACGGCACGCGCAGCCGACAGCGTCGTGATGGTGGGAATTCGAGCGGTAACGGCGGCGCGGCGAATGGCTTTTTCGTCGAACCACGGCTCGACGCCATGCGGCGTATTGATGATCAACTGAATACGGTCGACCTTGATTAAGTCAACCACGTTAGGCCGGCCTTCCTTGACCTTGTACACGCGCTCGACGCGCAGGCCCGCCTGCTCCAGCACGCGCGCAGTCCCGTGAGTGGCAACCAGGCTGAAGCCCAGTTCGACAAAGCGCCGCGCCAGGTCAGCCATGAAGGGCTTGTCGCGGTCGTTGGCGCTGATGAACACCGTGCCGCTGATCGGCAGCACTTGTCCAGCGGCGATTTGCGCTTTGGCAAAGGCCTCGCCGAAGTTGTCGGCCACGCCCATGACTTCGCCCGTGGACTTCATCTCCGGTCCCAGCACGGTGTCCACGCCTGGGAACTTGCCCCAAGGAAAGACGGGCGACTTCACAAAATAAAAGTTGCCGGTGTCGAGGTCGGCGCCGCGTTCGACATTCTCCGGCAGAAACTCCCTCAACTTGCGACCGGTCATCAAGCGCGCGGCAATCTTGGCCAGAGGCACGCCCGTGGCTTTCGAAACATAGGGCACAGTGCGCGAAGCGCGCGGGTTCACCTCAATCACAAACACCTTGTCGCGTTGGATGGCGTACTGCACGTTCATCAGGCCGACGACTTTAAGCGCACGCGCCAGACGGAAGGTGTAATCACGAATCGTGTTCAGCAGTGCCTCGGAGATATCGACCGCCGGCAGCACGCACGACGAATCGCCGGAGTGAATACCGGCCTCTTCGATGTGCTGCATGATGCCGCCGATCACCACGTCCTCACCATCGGACAGTGCATCCACGTCAATCTCGGTCGCCGACTCCAGGAAGTGGTCGATCAGCACCGGCCGCTCCTGCGAATATTCGACCGCTTCTTTCATGTAGCCGACGAGCGACTCGTCATCGTAGGCCAGCACCATGGCGCGTCCACCCAGCACGTAGGACGGCCGCACCAGCACCGGATAGCCGATGCGGTTGGCGTTGGCAACGGCTTCCTCAACGCTGGCGGCGGTTGCGCCGCGCGGTTGCGGGATCGACAGCTCGTCCAGCAGCTTGCCAAAGCGCCGCCGATCTTCCGCCAGATCGATGCTCTCGGGCGAAGTGCCAATGATGGGCACACCCGCTGCCTTCAGGGGCAGCGCGAGGTTGAGCGGGGTTTGTCCGCCGAACTGCACAATCACGCCGACCGACGCACCGCCTTCTGCCTCGTGCTCATACACCGCCATCACGTCTTCGTAGGTCAGGGGCTCGAAGTAGAGGCGATCGCTGGTGTCGTAGTCGGTGGAGACGGTCTCGGGATTGCAGTTGATCATGATCGTCTCGAAATCGTCATCGCGCAGCGCGAACGCGGCATGGCAGCAACAGTAGTCGAACTCAATGCCCTGCCCGATGCGGTTGGGCCCGCTGCCCAGAATGATGACTTTCTTGCGATCGGTGGGCGTCGCTTCGTCCTCTTCCTCGTAGGTCGAGTACAGATAAGGCGTGTAGCTCTCGAATTCAGCGGCGCAGGTGTCCACCCGCTTGAACACTGGGCGGACGTTGTGCTGCTTGCGCAACTGATAGATCTTTTCGCTGGCGGTCCGTCCGTTCTTCAACTGCAGGGACTCGCCCAGGCGGGCGTCGGAGAATCCCATGCGCTTGATCTCGCGCAAACGCTCGGCGTCGATGGGCTCGATGCCCAGCTTCGCCTGCACGTCGGAAATCTCTTTCAGCTGGTGCAGGAACCAGGGATCGATGTTGGTCATTTGCGCGATCTCGCGCACCGTCATGCCTTGCGCAAGCGCGTAACGAATGTACTGCAGCCGCTCCGGGTGCGGCGTGACCAGGCGCTTGGTCAGAATGCGTGGCTCTATGTCCTCGGCGGTCGCTCGGCGCCCCGTTTCAAGCGAGCGCACGGCCTTCAGCAGCGCCTGCTTGAAGGTGCGGCCGATGGCCATGACTTCGCCCACCGACTTCATCTGCGGGCCGAGCGATTCGTCGGCGCCGGGAAATTTCTCGAACTGCCACTTGGGAATCTTGACCACGACATAGTCGAGCGTTGGCTCAAAGCAGGCGGGCGTTTTGCGCGTGATGTCGTTGGTGATCTCGTCGAGGGTGTATCCGACGGCGAGCTTGGCGGCAATCTTCGCGATGGGAAATCCGGTGGCCTTCGACGCCAGCGCCGACGAGCGCGACACACGCGGGTTCATCTCGATGACCACCATGCGCCCGTTATGCGGATCGACACCGAACTGGATGTTCGAGCCTCCGGTTTCGACGCCGATCTCGCGAATGACGGCAATGGCCGCATCGCGCATGGCCTGGTATTCGCGGTCGGTGAGCGTCTGCGCCGGCGCGACGGTGATGGAGTCGCCGGTGTGCGTGCCCATGGGATCGAAATTCTCGATGGAGCAGATGATGATGACGTTGTCAGCCAGATCGCGCATCACCTCCAGCTCGTATTCCTTCCAGCCGAGCACCGACTCCTCGATCAGCACCTCGTGGACCGGTGACAAATCGAGACCGCGCGCGAGCAGTTCCAGCAGCTCTTCACGGTTGTAGGCGATGCCGCCGCCGGTGCCGCCCAGCGTGAACGAGGGCCGCAGAATGACCGGAAAACCGATTTTGCTGCTGAAATCGATTCCATCTTTCAGATTGTTGACCAGCGATGACTTGGGCACATCGAGGCCGATCGCCGTCATCGCATCTTTGAACAGCAGCCGGTCTTCGGCCTTCTTGATGGCGCCAAGCTGCGCGCCGATGAGCTGCACGTTGTACTTTTCGAGCACGCCGCCGTCAGCAAGCTCGACTGCGAGGTTCAGAGCCGTCTGTCCACCAACCGTCGGCAGGAGCGCAAAGATGCCAGACTTTCCGCTGGCCGCCAGCATCTCAGCTTCAATTCGGATGATCTCTTCGAGGTAGGTGCGCGTGAGCGGCTCAATGTAGGTACGGTCAGCCATTTCCGGGTCCGTCATGATGGTGGCCGGATTGGAATTGGCCAGCACCACCTCGTAGCCTTCGGACTTGAGCGCCTTGCAGGCCTGCGCGCCGGAGTAGTCGAACTCAGCCGACTGGCCAATGACGATGGGCCCCGAGCCGATAATGAGCACTTTCGCGATGTCGTTGCGGCGTGGCATGAATTAATCAATTCCCGACTAAGTACTCGATTGAAACGGAAATATCAGCTCACTGAAAGACAGCAAAAACACTGTTGAATAGCGTCCGCATGCCTGAGAAATCTAGGGTGTCAACTCGCGAGTGATCCGCCTCACATTGCTCCAGTTTCTGCTCGTAGCTATCTATCAGTCGACTTTTATCGAGTATCTCTCCCTGATACCGTTGCAGCGTCCTCGAATAACCAGTCCACTGGATTGGAGTCATAGTTGAACCCGTCTTTAAGACATCGGAGCCGAAGTACAACTCTAGACTGCAAGCAAGACCATTTACGTCCATTTCAGCCAAAACTCCGCCGGGGCCCATGGTGGGATAGCATTTTGCAAGCTCGAGCGTTGGGTAACGCATGAAACGAATATTGTTCGGCAGGCTCGTTCTCTTGAGGCCACGGATTGCATCTTCAGAGGCGGTATCGTTGTCGAATAGACCTATCACGCGATTACTAATTCCAACACCGCAGAATGCTTTTATTGTGGCGACCACAGCAGCTGCACTTCCTGCCGCATTGGATGAATCGAAATCCATGAACGTGTAATACCCTACTAAGTGCGGAAACAAGAGGTCTAGCGTGCGTTCGAGCAGGCGGGAATCAGTTGATCCCTCGGTCAGGAGAATGATTCTTTCATTTATCGGGTATTGAGTAATCAGGCTGTCAAGCGCATCTCGACACACCGTGTCGCTTTCGTCGTAATACCCTGCCGCGACCACGGATGAAATGTCCTGAGATACTTCTTCGCATTCCTCCACAGATTCCAAGAAGGCCCGCATCAAGAAACGAGGATCACTACAAGGGAATCCAAACAAATGTCCCTCGTCGTGATCTTTCCTCAACATGTATGTAACGAGCTCTGGTGTTTGTGAAGGATACTGTCCGTACTTAGGGAGATAAGAAAGAAGTGAATGAGTCCTCAAGTATTTAAATGCCTCGACGAAATCGTCGAAGGTCGCTATTCGCAAAATCTCCAAACCTCTCCGTTCGGCAGCATAGAATGACGACGTATCACGATCCCCGTCACAAATCGATGTGTCGCTATCGTGCTGGAGTGCTTGATTCAGAGACGGCGTGGAAAAACCCAATTCCTCCGTTTCTCTGATCTCCTCCTCTCTGGTCCTTACAGCCAGATCTTTCTCCGTATCAAAATCAGATCTTGCATTCCGCAGAGAAAACCCCATTACGTCGAGACGTTCTTTCGTCACTGATGCTGTAACAGCATACTTGATCTGCGTGTGCTGTCCTATGCCGCCGCTGCCGTCCAGTTGTTCGGCTGATATTTTCTTGTCCGTCTCCCGAAACACTGTCATGAAGATCGGCTCGACATAGCTCTTTGTTGTCATCAGAGCACATCCCGAAATCTTAAAATCGGTATACGAGCCCATCAGCCCTTCCACTCCTCCATCATCTTCACAAAATCCTTGAACAGGTAGTGCGAGTCGTGCGGGCCGGGCGCGGCCTCGGGGTGGTACTGCACACTGAACAGCGGTAGCGAGCGATGGCGCAGGCCTTCCAGTGTGTTGTCGTTCAGATCGATGTGGGTCAGGTCCACTTCGCTTTGTTTCAGCGAATCGGGATCAACGGCGAAGTTGTGATTGTGCGCGGTGATCTCAATCTTGCCGGTCTTCATCTGCTTGACCGGATGATTGCCGCCATGGTGGCCAAACCGCAGTTTGTAAGTTTTCCCGCCCAGCGCGATGCCGATCAACTGGTGGCCGAGGCAGATGCCGAAGATGGGCACGCGCCCCATCATCCTGCGAATACTCTCCTGCGCGTAAGTCACGGGCTCGGGATCGCCCGGGCCGTTCGACAGGAAGACGCCGTCGGGCTTGAGCGCCAGCACGTCCTCGGCGCTGGTGGTGGCGGGGACCACGGTCACGCGGCAGCACTCGCCTACCAGGCGTCGCATGATGTTGTGCTTGATCCCATAGTCGTAGGCGACGACGTGATGCCTCGGCGGCCCGTTCTTCACGCCCACCACTTCCGTCGGCTCGTGCGAGCGCACACCTTCGTCCCACTGATAGACGTGGCGAGTGGTGACCTCTTTCGCCAGGTCCGTGCCATCCATCTTCGGAATCGAGCGCGCCTTGGCGACGAGCCTGTCGGTATCGGTTTCCAGGGTAGAGATAACGCCGCGCATCACGCCGTTAGTACGCAGATGGCGAACCAGTGCACGCGTGTCGATCTCGCCCAGCACAGGAATCTTGTAGCGTTCGAGATAGTCCTCCGCAACCTCCTGCGACCGCCAGTTGGAGCTGACGCGCGAGAACTCGCGCACGATCAGTCCCTCGATGTACGGGCGCGTGGCTTCGTTATCGTCGGAGTTGGTGCCGTAGTTGCCGATTTCGGGGTTGGTGAGAACTACGATCTGCCCGGCGTAGGAGGGATCGGTGAAGATTTCCTGGTAGCCGGTGATGGAGGTGTTAAAAACAACTTCCCCGTAGCATTCGCCTTTTGCGCCGTAGCCTTTGCCGTGGAAGATCCGTCCATCTTCCAGCGCAAGGATTGCCTGCATTGCATCTCCGGGGTTTGGATTTTATTGATTTTATCAGGGAATGCGCGGCAGCATAAGAGGGCGCGCGGGAGAATTTATTGTGCACCGGCTGTGAGGCATTACCGCAGTTTGCCCAGCTTGGCCACCGGCCAGTATCCAAAGACGGCTTTGCCGTAGATGAAGCTTTCGTCCACCGGACCGAAGTCGCGGCTGTCGTTGGAGAGATTGCGATGGTCGCCCAGCACGAAGTAGCAATGTGCCGGCACCACCGTCGCCGGATACGAGCGCACGTCTTCATAGGCGTCAGGGACGTACGGCTCGCGCATGCGATGCCCGTTCACGAACACGACGCCGTCTTCGATCTGCACGCGGTCCCCGGCGACGGCCACCACGCGCTTGATGTAGCTCTTGGCGGTATCGCGAGGATAGCGAAAGACGACTACATCGCCAGGTTCGATAGGCTCCAGCTTGTAAACAAACTTGTTGATGAAGACGCGTTCCTGATCGGCAAGCGTGGGCATCATGCTGGTGCCTTCCACTTTGACCGGCTGGTAGAGGAAGATGATGAAGAAGGCCGAGACCGCGAGCGAGACCAGCAGGTCGCGCAGCCAGCCCGAAATTGCCGGCTTCATCCGCTTCGGCCCCGCAGGCGAGGCGACGGGTGACGACGCGGCATCGGATGAGGAGGCGGGAGGCAAGACAGAGTTGTCTTCGTGAGGCACAGAGTTCATCTTAATCGTTTAGACGGCTCGCCGTCAGTATAGTCTTGGTCGCGTTCCCACCCTTTCGCAAAAACGGCGAAAGGATGGGGCACCCAATAATCGTTTGGAATTGCCGGTTCGCTTCTGAAATTGTCATGCAGCCTATTACGCCAACGAAGGGTCTGCTTTGCGAATCGTTTCTTCGTCGTCGTCGGGCGCGCCGGTAAGCGGGAAACCCAGACGTTTCCATTCATAGAATCCCCCCAGCAGCGGACGCACCGGGCGGATGCCGTGCTTGCGTAATTGCAGCGCCACCCGGGCACTGGTCGCTTCGTTGGGTCAAGTACAGAACAGCACGATCTCCACACCGCGAGTGATCTCTCCCTGCCGCGCCTCCAGTTCTTCCGGCGAGATCTGCAGGGCATGAGGCAAGGTCCTGGGATCGGTGAGCCGATCGAGCGGATGCCGCAAGTCAATGATGGTCAGCGGCTCGCCCGCTTCCAGCTTGTGCTTCAACTCGTCGGGAGTGATGCGGTCGCCCTTGACTTGCTCGATGAAGCGCCGCCGCTCATTCCACCGGTAGAAGACGTACGCAATCACACCTGCGACGAACAGCAGGAGCAGCGATCCCCCGAAGCGCGAGGCATCGGCGGCAATCAGGTCAAGTTGCTTGCTGAACAGAAAGCCAAGCCCGGCAAA
>PLYW01000265.1:0-6124 GCA_003151875.1 Acidobacteriaceae bacterium | reverse complement strand
CAGAGCAGGTTCAGCACCACCGCGCCGCGGCGCTTGCCAAAGAAGTACCAGAAGGTATCGCTGCACAGTGAAGCCAATGCCGGAACCAGCATCGCCAGCGCGAGATGCATGCGGCCCTGCCCGGCCAGAGCTCCGGCGGCCAGCAACAGCGGCGTCGCCGGAATAGGCAGTCCAGCCTGCTCGATCAAGACCCACACGAACAGCAGGGCATAACCGTAACGAACTACGAATTCGAGCATCTGGGTCATGAGGATCCGGGGAAGCAGTGCAGACGAAGCGTTACAGACTTGCTTGGATGCTAACGAGCCGGAAAGGTTCCGGGCCCAATTACTTATCACTAGATTACGTCTGCAATCGCACTATGGACGAAGCGAATCCGTACGCCAGGTTCAATGGCAAAGTCCAAGGTAGTCCCACCGGAGAGCGAGACAGACGCCTGCACACGCTTCGCCACGAGTAGAAGCGGTGGTTCG
Source organism: Acidobacteriaceae bacterium (assembly GCA_003151875.1). Lineage (GTDB taxonomy): Bacteria > Acidobacteriota > Terriglobia > Terriglobales > Acidobacteriaceae > Bog-257. Next base: position 5,651 of record PLYW01000265.1, on the reverse strand, counting down.
CATACTCGTATCCCGCCAGAAGCTCCTCCGAACTCATCCGACGGGGCCGGAAGACCACGTCGGCCCGGCTGTTGTATTTACTCCAGTCGCGGGTCAGAATCCGGCCCTCAGCCTCAAAGCGCTGGTACAGCCGAGTCCCTGGGAAGGGAGTCAGGATGTTGAAGGTTGCGTTCTGCACTCCCGTCGCCTCGAGGAAGTCCAACGTCTTGGCGAAAATCGCCGGCTCGTCGTTATCGAAACCGAAAACGACGCCTGCCTGCACCGCAATACCGTGGGAATGGATGCGTTCAATTGCGCGCGCGTAGTCGGAGACGCGGTTGAATGGCTTTTGCACTTCGTTCAGGCTGGCTTGCGAGATTGACTCCAGCCCAATGAAAAGCTGCTTGCAGCCGCTTCTGGCGGCCAACTCAAGGAACTCGTCGTCCTGAGCAGCATGGATACTTGCCTGGCTGCTCCACCATTTGCGATGCGGAGCGAGGGCCCGGAACAGGCTCTTAGCATATTCCATGTCGCTCGCGATATTGTCATCCCACAGAATGATCACCTTGCCAGGAAAAGAGCCGTACTCTTCTGCGACGGCTTCCACGGGTCGCTTGCGCACACGACTTTGATACATGACCGGGAGCGTACAGAAATCGCAATGGTACGGGCAGCCACGAGTGGCAAACAGAACTCCGGCAGTATGGTCTCGCCGGTGAAACAGGTCTTTCCGCGCCATCGGGACATCTTCCAGGGTTGGGGCTTCAGTGGAACAGTATCTCTGGCGATGGCGCCCCGCTTCAAATTCGCTGAAGAACTGTGGCCAATGGGATTCAGCCTCGCCCACGAAGATCACGTCCGCGTGCGCCTGCGCCTCATCGGGCATCAGGGTTACGTGGGGTCCACCCAAGACCACCGGGCTCCCCTGTCGCCGGAACTGATCTGCTATGGCATAGGCATGTGGCGCACTCGGGGTGTGAAAAGTAATAGCGACCAGATCCGCGCGCAACCCGAAATCTATCGGCCTCACCACCTCATCGATGTGGATCACCGTCCACCGCGGCGGTACGAAGGCGGCCAGATACGGCATGGTGATCTGCTGGAAGTTCAGGACGCGACGACGCCGTACTCTTTGAATTTTCGGTGCGGAGGCGGTGATCAGAAGTAGGGTTCGCACCGCGGTGGCCATATCCCTAAGTTCGGTCTCCTTGCCTTCGTGTTCCGCCGTGCTAACCGATGGCGGCCTTGCCGAAGCCAGGGACCTGCACCATGCGGCCTTCGGGCGCATGCCAGTACTCTGCCTCCTGCACGTGTACCTTCAGCAGGATGAGATTGGGATCATCGAGCCCTTTGGGAAACCACGTTCGGTAGAGAGGACTCCATAGCTGCCTTGCCTTGCCAACCTCGCGCACCAGCTCACAGCGACCGGCGACCGAGACAAAGCGTTGGCTGCCGACATCGGAATAGGCAAGATTGACGCGAGGGTCCGCGCGTATAGCTTCCGCCTTCTGAGTATTGCTGTCGCTGAAAAACCAAATTACGCCATCGGCATCCACCTCCTGGGTCGCCATGGGGCAGCTATGCAGACTGCCATCGCTGCGGATGGTAGTCAGCATGGCAAAATCGATGCCCTTGATCAACTCGTTTAGTTTGGCCACTGGGTCGTAGGTGTGTGCCATGTCAGCTCCTTGGTTGCTGTCTTAGAATTGCTGCAGTCCGACGAGTGCGGGTAGAGCGGCCCTGCAGCTGCATTATTCATTGGACCCTAGCGCTTTGAAGGGGCGCGGCTTCAGCCGCGCCGCAAGCTGCTGTCCTTAGGATGGCTTTAGCCACTGAGGAACATCGGTGTTTGAGACGAAGTGCGAATTCCCTCAGGGGCTGAAGCCCAATTCTCAATGCACCGGTAGCGGCACGGCTGAAGCCGTGCCCCTTCAAAGCTGCCGCCTGAAGGCCCGCACTACCCATACCCGCCGGATAGAAAATCCTGTCTCCCCTATACCCAGCCCCTATCCGCCCGAGGCAGCGATGAAATCAGCCGCCACCTCGTCGGGCTTCCAATCGTTTCCAGAATATACCTTGACGACTTTTCCGTCCTTGCCGATCAGCACCGTGCGCAGCCCGTGAACAATCTGCCCATCCTTCTGGTTATAGGCCAGTCCGAAGAAGTCGGCGGCCTGGCGCACCTGCTGTGGCGAACCGGTGGCGAACTCCCAATGGCTGAAGTTGGGATCGACCCGTCCTACGTAATGCTCGCCATAGCTGCGCAGGACCGCAGGCTTGTCGTTCTCCGGATCGATGCTGATGCTGAGCAATTGCGCCTGGCTGAACGCCTTTGGATCCTTCTGCAGTTGCTGCATGACCTGGCCGAAGTTGTTGCTCGTGCGCGCGCAATACTCCGGGAAGGGGCAACGTGTGTAGATGAATGTGAGCAACAGCGGTTTGCCCCGGAACTGATGGAAGTGGATGGTCTTGCCACTCTGGTTGACCAGCGCGAAGTCGGGCACTTCGTCGCCGGGTTGCGGAATGCGCAGCGCTGAGGTTCCGTCGCTTTCCGTGTCGCTGTGCTGAGTGAAGCTGATGTCCTGCAATTCGGCATGGTCGCTGAGCACCAGCGTCGCATGGATGTGATCGCCGGGCGCAATTGCCTTGAACACCCAATTACTTGATTTGCTCACCGTGAACGGCATGGTCATGCCTTTCATCAGACCGGGAATGTCCTGGTGAGCGATGGTCAACTGGCGGGCCGCGGGATCGACCGCTACCACGCGGCCTTCCAATTCATAGCGTTTGGCAGCAGGGGCCTTGGAACAAGCCGTCAGGAATAGCAGTAAGAGTAAAGCGAATAGGCTGCTGCCGTAAACGAGATGACGGGAGCTTACCGGAAAATTCATGCCGCCTTCATTGTACGGAAGGCCGCTACTTCGCCACCTTATGGAGCACGTCGTAGAAGTCATGCATCCCGTTGAACATGATTTGTATCCCGATGCAGACCAGGATGAACGCGGATAACCGGATCACGATATTGCTGCCCAGGAGGCCGAACAAACGCTCCAATTTGTCCGAGTAGCGGTAGCACAGGAAAATCGTTATCCCGATCAGCAGGATTCCAATCACTGCGGCCAGCGCGCTGACAATCAATTGCAGATGTGTTTCTTCGTGTATGTTGCTGCCCAGCGTGAGGGCGACCGCTATGCATCCCGGTCCAACCGTCAGCGGCATGGTGAGCGGATAAAAAGCTTGCGACAGGATTCGTTCGCGGCTGGGCGGTGCTTGCAGTTGGCCGCCCTTCTGGTCACCCGGGCGATTCAGGATCTGCCAGCCGGCCACCGTCACCACCAGTCCACCACCTACTTGGACCGCCGCCAGGCTGATGCCGAAGAACTGCAGAATATAGGAGCCGATGAACAGCGACGCGACCAGCAGCACCACCCCGTTGATCGCGACCCGCATCGCCACAGTGCGGCGAATGCCAGCGTCGTAGCCCAGGGTCATTTCCGCAAAGATGGGCGCCATGCCGAGCGGATTCACGATGGGCAGCAGCGCGGCAAAAACCAGCAGCACATTTCGGATGATGGCGTTCATGCGAGACCCACAGCATAACCCAACGGCATCGCCCGGCGCTTGCCGACGCTTCCTGTATTGACCGCATTGCGTTTTCGAGCTTGAATGTTAAGGCGCGTGTGACTGCGCGCGCGGTCACAGCTTATGGGAATCCCGCCCCGCACATACGGTGAGCTTCAAATCAGGCTGCGCGAATCGCTGGTGACGCGCGCCCTGGTCCTGCCCGTCCAGCGGTTTATCCACATTCAAGGCATCAGCAGCATCCTGCTGCTGGGCGCGGCCATCACCGCTCTGGTGTGGGCCAACTCGCCATGGCAGGATTCCTACCACCACGTTTGGGAGATGGAGCTGACCCTCTCCCGGCTGCGCCTGCCCGTACATGCCTGGATCAACGATGCCTTGATGGCCATCTTCTTTTTCCTGGTGGGCATGGAGATCAAGCACGAGATCGTGCATGGTGAGCTGGCCGACATGCGCCGGGCCGCGCTGCCGATTTTCGGCGCCTTGGGCGGCATGCTTGTTCCTGCGCTTCTCTACATGGCCCTGAACGTTGGACATGCAGGACAGCACGGCTGGGGCGTGCCCATGGCCACCGACATCGCGTTTTCGCTGGGCGTGCTGGGCATGGTCAAAGGAGTTCCCCAGGACCTGAAAATTTTTCTGCTGACGCTGGCCATTGCCGACGACATCGGCGCCATTGCGGTGATTGCGATTTTCTATAGCGACTCATTGCGTGTGGAGTCCCTGATCATAGGCCTGCTTCTGCTTGCGGTCATCTTCCTTCTGCGCAAAGTCGGCATCTCGCAACCCGTCTTGTATTTCATGCTGGGAGTGGGCTTCTGGGTGGCGATTCTGCGGTCGGGCATTCACGCCACCATCGCGGGTGTGGTGCTGGGGTTTATGGTCCCCACCACCGCAACCTTGTCGCTGCACGAGTTTCAGCAGATTGGCTGTGACATCGTAGAACGGTTCAGCAAAGCGCTCAGTGAGGGCGACGAGCGAGCGGCCAAAAATTTACTCGGCTCCATCGAGCAGTTGGTGCAGGGGACGGAATCGCCATCCGAGCTTTTGACTCGCAAGCTAAACGACTGGGTCTCGTTTCTGGTATTACCCTTGTTCGCACTGTCCAACGCCGGAGTAACGTTTTCCGGAGGCGCGTGGCGCGAGTTGCTGACCAGCCGGATCGCCTGGGGAATTCTGCTCGGACTCGTCGTCGGAAAGCCGCTGGGAATCATAGGATTCGCCAGGCTGGCGGTGCGCACGGGCCTGGCTCAACTCCCCAACGGCGTCACCTGGCGCCAATTGAGCGCGGTCGGAATTCTAGCGGGCATCGGTTTCACCGTTTCCATTTTTATCAGCTCGCTGGCCTTCGACGATGCGTCTCATATTTTGCAAGCGAAGACCGCAGTGCTGGCGGCGTCACTGTTGGCGGGAGTGCTGGGCTATTTCGCCATGCGTGATGGCGGACGTTAAGCCAGCCATCGAATGCAGCTTTTTGGTGGCAGCCCCCTGCTTTAGCAGGGGGAGCTGGACTTCAGTCCAGCGAAAAGAGTCGATTTTGAAATGGGCTTTAGCCCTGGGACTTCTCGATGCCCAGCGCTAAAGCGCATAATCGAAGAGGGACTTCTCCCGGAGCGCTGAAGCGCTCCTTCCCCCGCATAAATGCGGGGGCTGCCACCACAAGTGCGCCCCACGGGTCGGGCTCAAACTTGTTCTGCAGCCGCTGAAGCCGTGCCCCTTCAAAGCGCGAGATCCTCATGAATAATGTAGGTTAGTAAGTTTCGGCAAACACGATACAATTTGCGTGATTCTTGACCGCGTTGAGCCCAATCTTTGTAGCGCGGTAGCTCCACTCGTCGCGCGGGACTTTGCGGTATTCATCGTTTCACGCCCGCAGGCTGACGTGCATTCTCATCCTGCGGAGCAACGAAAGGAAAATGCTATGCGTTTTCGATTACTCACGCTCATGTTCATCGCAGTTCTCACCATGAGCTTCGCGGCCTGCAGCAAGAAAAATCAAACCCAGAACACGGCAGCGCCGGCGGGCAACCCTTCCACGGCGGACCAGTCTCAATCTGCGGCCACAAGTCAACCGCCGGCCAGCCAGCCTG
>PLYW01000387.1 GCA_003151875.1 Acidobacteriaceae bacterium | reverse complement strand
GTCATGTCGCAACGGGAGAACCTGGAGTTTGATGGGGCCATCGCAAGCGACTGCGCGCCCCTCCATGGCCTGGTTAATGTAATGCTTGAAGTGACGGTCAGGGAAGGACTCCCTACCATCCACTGCCTGCGCGATCCAACCCGCGGCGGCGTAGCTACCACCTTGAATGAAATTGCGGGCCAGTCGCAGGTCGGAATGCTGCTGCAAGAGCGCGATATTCCAGTTCGCGAAACTGTCCAAGGCGCCTGCGAAATATTGGGGCTCGATCCTCTTTATGTGGCTAATGAGGGCAAACTGGTCGCGATCGTTGCCGCTGACACAGCGGACGAAATTGTCCAGCGCATGCGCCAGCACCCGCTGGGCGGCGAAGCTGCCGTGATCGGCGAGATCGTTGCCGATCATGCAGGCATGGTAGTGATGAAGACCGAGATCGGCGGCACGCGCGTTCTGGACGTCATGTTCGGCGAGCAACTGCCACGAATTTGTTAGCTTGGCAACCCACCCTTCACGGCATGGCATCGCACCGGGATCAGTGCCAAGGTTGGGGACTCGGACTTAAACGTAGCCTACGACGAGGAATGTTTTTCGTGGCCCAGCGTGCTAGCATGGAAACCCGACAGGTGCTCCCATGAAGGTCAATGACGCGGTTGAATCGCTGCTAAAGCAAAAAGCCAGCAACGCAATTTTGTGGGTGGATCCCGACCAGTCCGTTTACGAGGCCATCGAGAAGATGGGCAAGGAGGGTGTCGGGGCCTTACTGGTATTGTTCGAAGGCAAACTCGTCGGCATTCTCTCCGAGCGTGACTATGCCCGCAAGGTCATCCTCAGGGGACGGTCGTCAAAGGACACTCGGGTCAAGGAGATCATGACCAGTCCGGTGATCTTTGTGACCCGCAAAAACACCGTGGACGAGTGCATGGCCATCATGACCAATCGCCGTATCCGGCATCTGCCGGTAGTCGAGGAGGGTACCGCCGTCGGCATGGTGTCGATCGGTGACCTGGTGAAATGGATCATCTCCGGTCACGAAGAAACCATCAGGCACCTGGAAGGCTACATCACGGGAAAGTACCCCGCCTAAGGCAGCCCCGCCAGCATCCGTGTGCGGTNNCTTCTTTCCCAGTTCGAACAGAGCCATTCGCGCAAGCCTGGAGATGGCAGCCGGCAAATCGAAGGCACGGTGATTGCCGTCGCTACCGAGTCGGTTTTCCTCGATATCGGCTTCAAGAGCGAAGGCATCTTACCGATCTCAACGTTCCAAGCCGGCGAGGAAGTGAAACCCGGCGACAAGCTCGTGGTCTCGGTGAAGGGCCGCGATCCTGACGGCTACTACGAGCTTTCCCGCTTCAAGACCGCTCTGCCCAGGGACTGGTCGGCGCTGGAGCGCGCCTTCGCCGACAAGTCCACAATCATGGGCACGGTGACCGGTGTCATCAAAGGCGGCCTGAGTGTGGATGTCGGAGTGCGCGCGTTTATGCCAGGTTCGCGCAGCGGAGCGCGCGACGCCGCCGAGCTGGAGAAGTTGGTGGGACAGGAGATTCGCTGCCGCATCATCAAGCTCGACGTGACTGACGAAGATGTGGTGGTGGACCGCCGCGTCGTGACGGAAGAGGAAGAACGCAGCGGGAAGGAGCGCCGCTATTCGGAGGTCAAGGAAGGCGAGACGGTGCACGGGGTGGTCCGCAGTCTCACCGATTACGGCGCGTTCGTTGACATCGGCGGAGTGGACGGCCTGCTGCACGTCAGCGACCTAGCCTGGAGCCGAGTTTCTAACCCTGCTGACGTGCTCTCGGTAGGGCAGGAAATCGAAGCCAGAGTGCTAAAGATCGACCCGGAGAAGCGCCGTATTTCGCTGGGCCTGAAACAGCTTCAGCCCGATCCCTGGCATTCGGTGGCCGAGAAATACAAGGCAGGCGAGCGCGTGCGCGGCGCGGTGACCCGCGTCGTCGACTTTGGAGCATTTGTAGAACTGGAGCCCGGGGTGGAGGGCTTGATCCACCTTTCGGAGATGTCGTGGGCCAAGAAAGTAAGACAGCCCAGCGACATGGTGAAGCCGGGCGAGGTCGTTGAAGCAGTAGTTCTGACTGTCAGCCCAAGTGACCGCCGCATTTCGCTGGGACTGAAGCAAGCCCTGGGAGATCCATGGGCTGAGGTGACACAGAAGTTTGCCGTGGGCTCGGTCATCGAAGGGCCGGTCACCAGCCTTACCAACTTCGGCGCGTTTGTACAGCTCTCCGAAGGCGTCGAGGGAATGATTCATGTCAGCGAAATCAGCGCCGAGAAGCGCATCAACCATCCCCAGGAAGTGCTGAAGGTTGGGCAGGTGGTTAAGGCCCAAGTGCTCGCGATCGACAAAGAGCGGCGGCTCCTGCGGTTGGGGATGAAGCAACTGGTTCCCACCAGCCTGGATGAATATATCGCCGAGCACAAGGAAGGCGATATGGTCACGGGACGCATGATCGAGATTTCGGATGGACACGCTCGCGTGGAACTGGGCGAAGGCATCCTTGGCACTTGCGCAATCCTCGCGCAGAGTCCCGCGAAGGAAAAGGCTCGGGCCGAATCGAAGGCGGATTTGTCGGCGCTGAGTTCCATGCTGACGGCGCGCTGGAAGGGCGGCGCTGCGGCGGGCGCGGCAAAGCCGGGAGCCATTCACGCCGGACAAATTCGTAGCTTTCGGATTGCCAAGCTGGATGCGGCCACGAAGAAGATCGAATTGCAGTTGGCGGAATAGGGCAGAGCAGTTCCAGAGTTTCCGCATCCATTCGTGAGGGGAACGCGCCTTTCAGAGTCTGCGGGAAAAGTCTCGGGAAGGCTTTTGGTGGAAGCCCCCTGCTTCAGCAGGGGGGAGATGGACTTCAGTCCAGCGGAGAAGAAACGATTATTGAAATGAGCTTCAGCCCTGAGTTTTTCGATTCCCGGCGCTAAAGCGCATGAGCCAAGCCGAACTCTTCCCGGAGCGCTGAAGCGCTCCTTCCCCCGCATAAATGCGGGGGCTGCCACCGAAAAGTGCAAGCCGCGAACTTCTGCGCCTATTTTTCCGCAGCCTGTTTCGTGCATGCATGCCAAGGCTGCAGAAAACTGACGAGGTTTTGCTTATGCGCTTTTCAGCTTTCGAACCGGCGCCAACTCGCCGTCGCCCAGATAGGTCTTGATCTTGTCCAGCAGCGCGGGAAACATCTCGTCCTTGGAAAGACATTCCTTCACATCGCGGCCGCCGTCAATCGGCCCGTAGCCGGTGACGAGGATCACGGGAATTTCGGGACTGCTGGCGTGTACCTTTTTGGCCAACTCCAGGCCGTTCATGCCTTCCATGCGGAAGTCGGTGACCAACAGGTCGAACTTCTGGCGTTTTATTTTGTCCAGCGCATCTTGCCCGCTATAGGCTCTGACAGCCCGGTAACCCTGCATCTCGAGGATCTCGCAGCTCAAGCGGGCCAGCAACTCGTGGTCGTCCACAAAGAGAATCGCTTTCATACACACCTATTCTGGGCGTTTGTGAGTCGGCAACAGTCCCGTCAATTTGGTTTCGAGAGAGGCCCAAAAAGATGCCCGCGACCTTTATGTTTTTTTGGAGTCAAATTTGATTTTCCAGAAAATGGGCGGATGTGACGCCGTCCGACATTCGCCGGCGTTCATCATGGGCGGGTTTGACCATGCCAGAAGCGTCATGTAAACTCAAATAGTTGATTCCGCTCTAGTACCACCTCGTAAGAGGCGCGTACGACGGGCGGTTAGCTCAGTTGGTTAGAGCGCCTGCCTTACAAGCAGGAGGTCGCAGGTTCGAGCCCTGCACTGCCCACCACACCCGTCACCGGCGAGTAAAATGAGCTAGGTGACACGTCCCGAGGGGGACAACAACCGCGCAAAGCGGGGTCGTAGTTCAGTTGGTTAG
>PLYW01000060.1 GCA_003151875.1 Acidobacteriaceae bacterium | reverse complement strand
GCCGCGGCTCCATCAATGGACATGTCGGAAAAGCAATAGAAGCACTTGCCCTTTTGATAGCCGTTCAGTGCATCACGGCTCCGGGTTACCGCCACTCTTCGCCCAAAATGATTGGTGGTCAGCGTCTCGCAATCATCGTCAAGTCCGATGATCAGACGACTTGGGAGATTCAACTGCCACGCTGTCTCCACCAGCCGCCATCGGGCCTCTACTTCCTGCGGGAGATTGCCAAACTGAATTTGCTCACGCAACCGGAACAGCTCGTCTGTGAGCCGGATTCCGGCCTTGCCGCTGCCACGCTCATCAAGGAAAAAGCGAACCGGGATCTCCGCCCGGTTCACGATGTGGAAGGCATCTATGACATTGTTGAATCCAAGGCTCACGGTTTGACTGGTTAATTCCTCCGCATCGATTTCGCCAACACTGGATTTCCGACACGCCTCAAGGAATCGGCTAGACGACGATGTGGCTTGCTTGGGAGCGGATTGAAGGTGTTCCACAATGTGCTTCGAGAACGGAATCGCAAGTTCCTCAAGGGTGACGAATGATTTCTTTTCAGCAGAAAGCTCGATTAGAGACTTCGCCAATGCGAACTTGTACGAAGCCACGTTTCGGCCGAAGAGTATGACCGCTCTCCAGTAGCTATCAAGCGTCCGCTGTCGCTCCAGAAAGTCAGCCATGGCTATTCAATCCCCGTAGTTGTTTCCGGCAATCGGCATTCCTCTCGGCCACCACGAGGTCGTCGCTACTATCTTGGATTAGCGTTGCGGAGCAGGGGCAGTCTCGCTGGTCCGCGGCGCGGGGCAGTAGCAAGACTGGTAGCTCGGGGGATCGAGTGCTTCAGCCGCGCAGTACAAGCCTCGCGCAATGTCGTCAGGCAGCGACAGGTCTGAACTCGAGACGTTGTACAGCTTGATCCACTGATCGCGAGTCTTGGAGTCGGTCTTGATTTGGTTGTAGAGGATTGCCAACCTCGCCGCATCCAGTGGCCGCATCTTCCATTGCTCAGAGAACGTGTACTCCTTCTCCCACGTTCCGCCAACGGTGACGCTGGCCTTTTCGAGGTTGGTGAGGTAGTAGGTGGATTGGTCAGCCAGGGTCCCGTCGCGCTCGAAGGTCACCACGCGAAAAGCGGGATTCTGCCCGTAGATAGGTGAGATGGCCGGATTGATGAGAACAAATAATTTGTTGGCACCCGCGGCATTGATGAGCCGGAAGTCGTCCGCATGAGTATGGCCCGCGAAACTGGCGATGACCGTATCCTGGTATTTCGCCAGCAAGCTATCGAATTGCGAGGTCCAGGAGGGAACCCACATGGGCACCATTGCTTTGGCGCAAGCACTGTTATTGGGTGACCGGCTTCGCAGTAACTGGGATACGTATTGCTTCGTAGTCGTGGCGCCATCCATTCCTGGCGGAATGTGAAACATGAGCCAGACCTTTTCGCGGGCAGCTTTGGCCTTGGCGAGGTTCGACTCCAGCCATTGGAGAAGATCGGCGGGGCCGGTTGAGACAACGGGCGCACATCCCTCGCGGAAGCTGTCAGCGTGATACCACTCGGCGAAGAACACAGTGTTTAGAGAGAGAATGCGAATACCGCGAAGCGACGGGTGCGGGACGTTGTAGCTTCCCAGGGCCTTCCACTCGGCGCCAACCCCGTCATCGGCATGGGCTAGGGAGCGAACGAGATCGGCGGTATCGTCGAGAAAAGTTCCATTGGCGCGAACACTATAGTCGCCACACTCCTCATCGTTGTTGCCCGGCGTAATCAGGATCGTCGTATCGGGGAATCGCCTGCGAAATTCGAGCGCCACGAAGGTGATGGTCTTGAGCACAAACGAGCGGTAGTGCTCGCGATCCTGGTCGTGCATAGCGCTGGCGAAGTTCTGCGGGAATTGGTGGGCCAAAATGTCGCCGGTGATCATGATGAACGCGGGCCGGGGCAAGGTGGCCCGCATTTCATTCAGGGAAGACTGGAGGAGCCACCAGTTGGTGCCGTGACCGTACTGGCTGAAGGCGGTGAGCTTGGAGCGTTGCAGAATCGCCTCCCATTGAGCGGGAGCCGCGGCCATAAGGTCGGCAAGTAACGACGGGTCGGCCATGGGATTGAAGTGAATGTCCGATGCGATGAGAAATTGGTTCGGGGATGGCTTTTCGGCCGATTCGGCGCTGGCGGCTGGGAATAGCAGCACGACCACAATAGCCGCGAGAGAAAGCAATCGTAGCTTTGCGGGGCTGAGCCTCGCCCAATGCAGTTGGATAGGTTGCGGTGAAACCATTGACCCTCGTAGCTTGGGATGTCCGTCCCACTGCCTGGAGACAGAGCCTGCGCCGGAGCGAAGACTCTGACGCATTCTTAATGTATTGTGAGACTGAATTGTGGGACGCGCAAGCCCGCGATTTACGGGCCTTCGCCGGTTGTCTCAAGACCTACCCTTTTTGAAACAATGAAGGCCAATGAAAGTACAATGGAAAAAGGGAAAGGCGAGAACATGAATTTGCCGGAGTTGGTAGGCAGAATAGTTGGATCGTCACGGGAAGATTGGCACCTCATAGCGGACGCGCCGTCCTATCGCGACCATCTTCAGTTTTACGAAACGTACGACGGACAGCCGAATGTCCTTCACGTCGCAGCGCACCACAGTGTTGCGGTGTACGTTCGCGACGTGTCAATCACGATGGCCTGGGGCTTGAAATGGGTAGAAGATTTCAAGGAAGACTGGTGCAAGAATTTTCCTGACCCAAAGGCTAATGGCGGGTTCGTTGATGTGTTCTTCAACAATGCCCTGGTCTATCGCACAGCTTATGTCTGGGTAGATGGAATACACTTCCCGCTTCCTCGACACACTAAAGGGAAGGAGTTAGAAGTCGATAAACGCGCCTGTGAGTTCATGGAGGTGATTGATTCAATGGGCCGCGCAGCCCGCCCTGCTTATGACAAGTACCAATCAGACCTCCGCCGCGCCGGGTTTACGGTCGTGGACAAGGAGTGGCCGACGTTCATGCACTAACGACAATATGAGCGTGGGGGAATCCACAAAACCAATATATTTAATTCGCTTGGCCGGGTGAGTAGGCCGGTGGAATT
>PLYW01000210.1 GCA_003151875.1 Acidobacteriaceae bacterium | reverse complement strand
GCCAATGCACGGTCTGGGAGAATCTTTACTTTCACTGCCGCTACTTCGGATTCAGCCATGCGCACGCTGCGGAGAGGACCACGGAACTTCTGGAGCTGTTCAAGCTGAACGAACGCAGCAAAGCGTTCCCCCGTGAGCTGTCAGGAGGCCTCGCGCAGCGGGTGCAGATCGCCCGCGCCATTGCGCATGATCCCCAGGTACTTTTTCTCGACGAGCCCAGCGCCGGCCTCGACCCCCAAACACGTCTGGCATTGTGGGACGTCATCCGCGGGCTTCGCGAGAAGGGCATCACAATTGTCTTGACCACTCATTACATGGAAGAAGCCGACGAGCTGTGCGATCGTGTGGCCATCATCGACCACGGCAAAATCCTGGTGTGCGACACGCCTGACCGGTTAAAGAGCAGCGTAGGCGCGCAGAAAGTTTTCGAGCTGCACCTTCAGGATGCGCAGGCGGACAGCTTGCAGAGTCGTTTGCGCGGCTTGCCGGGGGTGACGGCGGTGGAGGGCCAGGCTTCGGGATTGCGTGTGTTCACCGACAGCAGAAGCGGCTTGCTGCCGGAGATAGTCGTGCTGGCGGGCGACAATTTGCGCGACATGTCGGTCAGCGAGACCAGCTTGGAAACGGTGTTCATCAAGCTGACGGGAAGGGAACTGCGTGACTAGTTCTGTTCTGTATTGGCGAGCTTTCTGGGGATTGTTTCTGCGCGATATCAGCGTGCTGCGAAGAGAGTTCATTTCCTTTCTGATCCGCACGGTGATGAACCCGCTGTTTTTTGTCTTCGTGTTCACCTACTTGTTTCCGAAGGTGGGACAGGGCTTTCAGAGTTCTGCCGGCGCCAGCTTCGGTACGCTGGTGCTGCCGGGACTGTTGGCAGTAGGCATCTTCATTCAGGGCATCATGGCCACGGCCTTGCCGCTTTCCATGGAAATCGGCGCCACGCGCGAGATCCATGACCGTGTCATGTCGCCACTTCCCGTCACCTGGGTTGCGGTGGAGAAGATTTTCTTCAGCGCCCTGCAGAGCGTCCTGGCGGCGCTGGTTATCTTTCCCATGGCTTACTTCATTCCCGCTACGCCGGTGCAGATCCATATTTCCAGTTGGCCGACGCTGATTGGTATTTTGCTGCTGGCCAGCCTGGTCTCCGGAGCGGTCGGTCTCACCATCGGGACGGTGGTGCGGCCCGAGCAGATCGCGCTGATGTTCGGCATTGTGGTGGTGCCCATCACGTTTCTGGGTTGCGTCTATTATCCCTGGGCAATGCTGGCGAAGGTGCGCTGGCTGCAGATACTGGTTTTGATCAATCCCCTGGTTTACATGAGCGAAGGGCTGCGTTCCACGCTGACTCCCAGCTTGCCGCACATGCCGGCGTGGACATCGTTTCTGGCGTTGACGATCGGCCTGGCTGTTCTGGGATGGACCGGCGTGCGGGGATTCCTGCGGCGGGTCCTGACTTGATCCTTCAGCGGTTGTACACCGGCAACGGACCCCGCAGTTCCTGCCAGACCTGGTCGCAAGCCTTTACCACGTCCTCGGGCAGCGGGCCATCCTCCCCGGCGGCACTCTCAGCATCCTCTTGAAGTGCTTATAGCACCGCCGTCTCATGCAACATTTCGCCCCTGGCGAAACGCGCCGGACTGAGCACTTCGATGTTGTCCACGACCTTCGTCGTACCGCGAAGGATCAAGTCAGCCAAAATCTTTCCCGTCGCCGGGGCATGCATCACGCCGTGTCCGCTGAAACCGTTGGCACAGTAGAAGCCGCGCACCTCGGGAACCGGGCCCAGAATTGCGTGGTGATCGGGCGTCATCTCGTACAGCCCTGCCCATGCGCGTTTGGGGTTGACGGCCAGATTCTCAAAGCAGGGCACCCGGGCAGCGGCGCGCGTCAGCACCTTCTCGATGAAGGATGGATCGAAGTCTGTCTTGTAGCCGGGTGTCTCCTCGGGATCGTTCCATGCCAGCAGGAATCCCAGGCTCTCCGGGCGGAAGTGAAAACCGTTGGTCATGTCAACCACCATGGGAATCGTGTGCAGGACGCCGTCAAAGGGTTGGGTCGGAATCAACATGCGGCGCAACGGTTCGACGGGCAGCTTCACGCCGGCAAGCGCCGCGGCGTCGGCGGCCCACGGCCCGGCGGCGTTGACTACCACTCGCGTGCTGACCGCTCCACGCGTGGTTTCTACTTGGCTGATTCCTTCGCTATCGCAATGGATCGCGGTGACTTCCGTCGAGCGCCACAGAGCCGCGCCTTGCTCGCAAGCTCGAGCGGTGAATCCGATCATCACGCTGTACGGATCGACGAATCCGTCAGTCGCACAGAAGCTTCCGCCCAGAATGTCGTCGCTGCGCAGTTGTGGGACCATTGCCACGATCTCCTCGCGGGCCAGCATTCGCACTTCTGCGAGCCCCAGCGATTTTTGCAGTCTCTGGTTGGTTCGCAGATATTCCAGATGCGCCGGTTTAGTGGCGACGAACAAGTAGCCCTGCGCCCGGTATTCCGAAGGATGGCCCAGCCGCTCCTCAAAATTCGCATAGAAGGGAATGGAGTAGAGCGACATCTGTATGTTGGGAGCGGTGGCAAACTGGGCGCGCACGCCTCCCATGCTCTTGCCCGTAGAACCTTTGCCCTGATGAGATTCGCGCTCAATCATCAGAACCGTGCGGCAACCAGCTTCTGTAAGATGCCACGCAATACTTGAGCCTACGATTCCGCCGCCGATAATCACCACTTCCGCTGTTTGCATTCCGTTGGGCCTCGACCGATGCGAACATTGTAGTCCGTGACTGCCTTACGGGAGTCCAAAGGGCATGGCAGAGCAGGCCTGATTCGTGCATCATAGACGGGGAGCACGCCGCCAATGCCCATTCACGTTGTGGTTCAGATATTGACCGCATCCATCGCCCCGGTCATCGTGATCTCAGGTGTGGGGCTACTGTTGCTCAGCATCACCAACCGTTACGGGCGGGTGATTGACCGTGCACGCGTGCTCATGCAGGAGCTTCAAGATAGCGATCCTGAGGGCGCCGACGTAAGACACTTGGAAGATCAGTTGCGGCACACCCATCAGCGCGCTCGCGTGCTGCGCGCCTCCATGATCTTCTGTTCGTGCAGCATTTTCTTCGTGTCGCTCACCATCCTGTCGCTGTTCGCCGAGCAGGTCTTCCATCTGGCGCTCGATTTCGTGGGTCTGCCCTTCTTTGCGCTTTGCCTGCTTTCACTGGTGATCTCGATTTATTACTCGATCCGCGACATTGTTCTTTCGCTGACCGCCTTGGAATTGGAGTTGTCGAGCGCCAGGACGAAGGTGATGCGCTCCTAGCTCAAGGCGCGACGCCAGCGATCGTCAAGGACGCGCCGGGCTTCCAGGCTTGCAATAAAACCCGCAGGTTAGGGACCGGTCAGCAGAGCACGAACCAGGGCCGTTACTTCATAATGAGGCCCAATTTCTTGCCGTTAGAGCACGACTTGGTGCCGGTACCTATCTGAACGCTACTGTAATAGTAGGTGTGACCGCTCGTTCCCATTACCTGGCCGGCGGTGACCGCGTCTCCTGCAGTGCTGGTGGCGAATTCTCTGAAAGGCGAGGGTCCGTCGTCAAACTTCACATCAAACGTCGCCGGGATCGCAGAGGTTGGCGGGGTGGCCGTCGGATTGGGATCTATTATTGCGCCAGCATATTTGACGCACTGTTTGGGGCTCACCTGAATAAGGCCTGCAACGATGTTGCCTCCGGATTCCTGCGTGCAGGAGCCATCAGGTGTCAGATGCAGGGTGATCATCACTGGCGGGGTAGCGCACACATCCGCAGCGCGAGCGCTTTGAGTGGAGGCCAATAGTACCGTCGCGGAAAATACCAGCACGGCGAGAGTCAACTGAACATGGCGCGAAGTCATCGTGAGGGTCCTTTCAAAGTGAAGTCGTAGGTGGTGCACACGATAGCACGAGTTCAGTTGCGGTCAAGCAAATAACTCTTGCTCCATCAGTCATTCCCGCCCTTTCCGCAGCCCCTGTCACGCCCTCACGTGATCTCGCTCACAGACCCAATGTTTTCTTCAGCCTAGCCTTACTTATCGGGGTCCACATATCGAGGGTTCGTGCGTTGAGGCGCGCCCCAACTCGCACAAAGGATTCATCATGCCTATCGTCAACTCCTCCTCCAATGCCGTGGTTCGCGAGTTCAGTCTGGATGAACTTCAACAGGCCGCCCGCTTGATGCGCGGCTACGACCTGGTTGCGCTTTGCGCCGCCGGCTCCGGCCATTCCGGAGGCACGCTCTCCATCATGGACATTGTTGCCGCCCTGTACTTAAAGGTCGCCAACCACGATCCCAACAATCCGGAATGGAAGGAACGCGATCGCATCATTTGGTCGGCCGGACATAAAGCTCCCGCGTTGTACTTGGGCCTCGCTTTCGCCGGATACTTTCCCGTCGAAGACATGGTTACTTTGCGCAAGCTTTACTCGCCATTCCAGGGACATCCGCACCGTTTGAAGCTGCCGGGTGTCGAAGTCTCCAGCGGATCGTTGGGGCAGGGTCTCAGCATTGCGGTCGGCGCGGCCTTGGCCGGCAAACTCGACGGCGGCAAGCATTCGGTGTTCTGCATCATGGGCGACGGCGAGCAGCAGGAGGGCAATATCTGGGAAGCCGTCATGGAGGCATCGAACTTCAAGCTCGACAATCTGGTGGCCATCATTGACCGCAACCGTTTGCAGATTGACGGCTGGGTCAAGGACGTAATGAACGTCGAGCCGCTGGAAGAGCGTTATCGCAGCTTTGGCTGGGAAGTCATCGAGATTGACGGCCACGACATGACGCAAGTCCTGGACGCTTTGCAGAAGGCGAAGAACAATCCGGTCGCCGGCAAGCCCACTCTGGTCCTTGCCAATACCGTGAAGGGCAAGGGCGTCAGCTTCATGGAGAACATTGCCGGATGGCACGGCAAAGCGCCCAGCTATGACGAGATGGTGAAGGCCCTGGAAGAACTCGGAGTGAAACAGACCATCGCCTACGACGCGCTGCTGAACAAGGCGAAAGAGTATCAGAAGGAAGTGGAGGCGACCCTGGCCGCCAAGACTCCGAGCTTCTCGCACCAATACTGGTGGAACAGCACCAGCCAGATGAAAGTAAAGATGGAGCCCACGCGCAAGGGCTTCGGAAAATCGCTGCAGAACAATGGCGGCGATGAGCGGGTGGTCTGCCTCGGCCTCGACATCTCCGGCTCCATCACGATCAGCGACTTCTATTCTGGCAACCCGGAGCGCAAGAATCGCTGGATCAGCATGGGCATCGCGGAACAGTCGGCGACCGCTGCCGCCGCGGGACTGGCGCGGGAAGGGAAGTTGCCGGTCTTCGGGACCTACGGGACGTTTGCCGCGGCCCGCAATCTGGACCAGATCCGGGTTTCCATCTGCTACGGAAATTTCAATGTATTGATCGCCGGCGCGCATGGCGGGGTTTCGGTGGGGCCCGATGGCGCCACGCACCAGGCGCTGGAAGATTTGTTTGCCATGTGCGGACTGCCGAACATGTCGGTCGTGGTGCCCTGCGACGCCATCGAGACGCGCAAGGCGACCGACTATCTGCTGCTCCAGCATGTGGGGCCCAAGTACATCCGCTTCGCGCGCGAAGCCACCCCGATTGTGACCCGCGAGAATACCCCATTTGTCTTTGGAGTGGCGAACGTGAGCCGTCTCCGCCGCGAAGCGCCGGAGATGATTGATGCGTTCGAGACCGTGCTTGCTCCCAATTACGAAAACGAGCGCGAAGATCTCAGCATCATCGCTTGTGGGCCAATGGTGCCCGAGGCGATGCGCGCGGCGTGGATCCTGAAACAGGAATTTGGCTACGAAACTCGCGTGGTCAACATGCACACCATGAAGCCGATTGATGAAACGGCCATCGTGCGGGCGGCCAAGGAGACGGGCGTAGTGGTCACCGCCGAGGAGCACCAGATTGGCGCCCTGGCGTGGCGCGTGAGCGGCGTTATCACGGAAAGTCCCGAGCTTTTGGGAACGCCGGTCATCACGGGCGCCATCGGCGTAATGGACCGCTTCGGCGATTCCGGCGCGCCCTGGGAACTGATCAAGGAGTTCGAAGTCAGCGCCGAGCACATCGCGCAGAAGGCCGTGGAGCTGGTCGCCATTGCCAGGATGAAGAAAGAAGAAGAGCGCCTCCAACTGACACGCTAAGAACTAGGACTAGAGCATTTCCAGGATTGGTGCATGTGCTTGCACGGGTAGTGCGGGCCTTCAGGCCCGCGTCGAATGCCATCTCTCTATCTATCGGAGTCGGCTTTAGCCGACGATAGGCTTGCTCTTAGGGTTTTGCTAGTTGAGCGAGCCGCCCACGACCGTGTGCAGCACCTCGCCGGCGGAAGAGAACACCGCGATGTCGGCATCGGCTCCAGGTTGCAGCACGCCTTTTCGGTGTCCAATACCGAGCACGCGCGCGGGATTCAGCGTGGCCATGCGAATGCTGTCTTGAAAGCTGACTTTCGCAAAACTCATCATGTTCCGGAGCGCGCGATCCAGCGTCAAAACACTGCCTGCAAGTTTCCCATGTGACATGCAACGGTTGTCGCGCACCTGCACCTCAAACGAGCCCAGCCGGTAAGTCCCGTCGGGCATGCCAGTCGCGCTGATGCCATCGGTGATCAGCACCGCGCCATCCACTCCCTTGCAGCGCACGAACAGGTCAATGATGATGGGGTCCACGTGGATTCCATCCGCGATGATGTCGGCCGTCAGCCTGCGGTCAGTGAGAATCGCGCCCAGCAATCCTGGATCGCGATGATCGAACCTGCGCATGGCATTGAAGGTGTGCGTAGCGTGCCGAACTCCGGCTTGGATGCCGGCGATCCCCTGCTCCAGGGTGGCATTGGAATGCCCTACGCTGACACATACTCCGCGACGAGAGGCATCGGCGATAAGAGCCAGCGCACCCTCTAGCTCGGGCGCAATGGTGAGCACCCGGATGTGACCTCCGGCTGCATCCCACATTTCGTCGAAAGCTTGGCCCGAGACCGGCTGCAGGTGGACACCAGAGTGGACCCCGCGCCGGGCGTGGCTGAGGAACGGGCCCTCCAGATGAATCCCCAGCGGCTGCGCGCGAGTGGGATCTCTGCCGGCATCACGGTCCGCGCGTTCCGCCGCCCGGGCCAAATCCTCGAGAGACTTCAGCGTTTGCTCCAGCGGGGCGGTGACGGTCGTCGGACAATAACTGGTGACGCCGTGTTGCACCATCAATCGCTCGATGGCCGCCAGACTCTCATCGGAGCCTTCCATCACATCGTGCCCCGCGCCCCCGTGAACATGCATGTCAATTAGCCCGGGCGTGAGGATGGAATCGCCGAAGTCCACAACTCGCCCCCGAGATGGAACCGACACGGCGTTTCTCTTGCCGACAGCCGCTATGATTCCGCTGTCCATCACGAGTGCGGCATCCTCGATTCGCTCAAGCGGAGTAAGCAGTTGCCGGGCTAGGAGAACGGTTGACACGTTGTAGGCTTTGATCCTTCAGCTATATGTCTGACCCTTGAGTGTAGGATGCTCGGTTGAGTGTACGATGCTGCGGTCTGACGGCGGAACTGTTTCGGAGAAAAACGTATCCCTTTGCTAACCAACCGGTGCCAATGTACCAACCAGCGAGCCAGCGTCTTTGAGGCAGGACTGAAGCCTTCGCTCTTTTCAAAATCCGGCGCGACAATGCAGGGCCAAGGACGGAGAGTGATCTGGATCGGTTTGGGGCGACGAATCCAGCAATGTGAACTTCGAGCCAATACGCGGCTGGGCGGCGGCAGCTCTGTTATAATCAGGTTCTGGCGCTCACCGATCTGCATCAACCAGAGGATTGAGGCGCCTGCACTGCGTTGCATTGTTGGCGCAGTCGCTTTCATGTCGGGGAGTGGCTCAGCCTGGTAGAGCACCTGGTTCGGGACCAGGGGGTCGGAGGTTCAAATCCTCTCTCCCCGACCAATATTTTCAACAACTTAAGCGTGTTTCTGGTTTTTCCGTCACATCAGTGTAGACGATTTTGTAGACGGTGCTGCCTTCTGCGATTCTCAGTTTGAATTCCCTGCTGACATTCTAAAGGAACTGCTGTCCCAAACATCAACGGGACCATTGTTTGATTGTCGCGTAGGGGAGATCAGCGAACTCAGGCTCGACCAGTCATTGCAATCTTACCTCGGAGTTTTTGTCGCACGCGAACGCGCATCATTTGTCGGAGAACGTGAGGAACGGGCTGTGGTTTGACAGCCTTCGCCAGCTACCAAGGGGCGTGCGGCTCAACGGGTTGAATCATGTCCACAGTTGGCGTATGATCTGGCTCTTTGAGTGACGGATCAAAGCCTTTCTTGAAATGGCCTGGCGGAAAGCGCTGGCTTGCCGACACGGTAGCGGCCCTGTTTAGCAAGCGGGACCGTTACGTTGAGCCGTTCTTGGGGGGCGGGGCAGTTTACTTCACGCTCAAACCACGCACCGCGATCCTGGCTGACATAAACGAAGACCTTATAGCGGCATTCACTTCTGTCCGAGATCACCCAAGCGCAGTGATTCGTCGTTTGTCCGTGCTTCGCATCAACAGGGAAACCTTTAGACGATATCGTGGGGCTTCGCCTGACACCATGCTCGATCGGGCCGTCAGACTGCTGTATCTTAACCGGACCGCTTTCAATGGCATCTACCGTGTCAATGCGAAAGGAAGATTTAACGTTCCTTTCGGTTGTAAGAAGGGCACGAAGGTCTGCGACGGTGAGAATCTGAGAGCGTGCTCGCGCGCCCTCAAAGGAAGCACGCTGACCTCCGCCGATTTCCGTACGGTCTTGAGGGAAGTCCGCGTCTCCGATGCGATCTACATTGACCCGCCATATACGGTTAAACACGACAACAATGGCTTTCGCCGGTATAACGAGCGGATATTCTCATGGAACGACCAAGTTGACCTTGCTCGCAAACTGAACTTTTTAGCCGAAAACGGCGCTGAGGTTGTGGTATCCAACGCCTGCCACAAGGAGGTGTCGGGCCTCTATTCAAGGCAGGACTTTGCTGTCGTGGAAATCGAGAGAGCGTCATGTGTGGCAGGAGACGCCCAACATCGTGGACCGTGCAAGGAGTTGCTGCTCATCTCACGTTCAATTGGCCGCCACGCAGATCTCGACGGAATTTTCAAAAGTAGTGGCGTTAGGGCGCGACTTGTAGCGGGAATCCGATGAGTGAATTCCTAAGAGTAGCGGAGATCCTGCTGAACAAGTATCGGCAGCCTATGAGCGCGAAGCAACTGGTCGAGGCAGCAATAGAAGACCAGCTTTTCTCGGACAAACGAGCAGGCCTGACTCCGCACCAGACAATGAAGGCGAAGCTAAGTGTCCATATCAGGCGGAGGGGGAAAGAATCGATCTTCGTCCGGACACGCCCCGGGCGTTTTTTTCTTCGATCCCTGCTTGACGATCCCTCCAAGGCATACGAGGCACGACCTCTCCGCGCCCTTCCCGCCAGTGAAAGTGTCCTCGTATTTCCATCCATCTGGCTAGATGGGCACGGTCGATTCCAAGGAATTACGCAAAAGTGGAAGCCACTGCTGCGAAAATTATTTCGTAGCTCCGTATGCACGCACATGAGCCGCATGGACGCCGAACAAAACGAAAGTTTCAAACAGGTTCTCACGTATGTGCTCGTTACCCGCTCCTCTCAGATACTTGCGTTCAAGCGCGGGACATACAACCGCGTCGAAGACTATCTCCGTGGTTCACATTGCGTCGGATTTGGAGGTCACGTCTCAGAATTGGACCGCACTTTGTACAACATGAAAACCGACCTCGGCCTCGCCGACAATGCAAAACGCGAGCTATTCGAAGAGCTGGACCTGCCAAAGGGAGATAAGGAGCGGGTCGCGCAGGGAACCGGCCTGGAGATCGTCGGGCTTCTCAATGATGACTCCTCAATCACTGGCAGGAAGCACTTCGCGATATTGTTTCGTTACCATTTGGAGTGCCCGGCAAATTTTGT